>DATBLJ010000018.1:0-78702 GCA_036555375.1 Candidatus Limnocylindria bacterium | reverse complement strand
GGGGTCGCCCCAGTCTCCGGCAGCCGCCAGCAGGCCGTCGTAGGCGGTGCGCGCCGCGGTGCGGTCGGCCAGCTCGGCGGTTGCCGTCTCGCCGAGGATCGCCCCGGCCAGCGCTTCGACCACCTGTTGGTCGCTGACCGCGTCGAGGTGGTCGAGGAACGCGCGGGAGGTCACGATCGGAGGGTCAGCCGGCGGGGTGTCGGTGTCCGCGTTCAGTGGGTCATACGCGTTGAGCCCGGCCGCCATCCGCTCGAGGGCCGCCTGGAACGCCTCGGGGCCAACCATCTCGGCCGCCTGGTTCATCGTCGTCCAGGCCGCGGCATAGGCCCAGCCCTCGGCGGCGGTCGACAGGTCGTCGGCACCCCAGTCAGCGAGCGGGAAGGCGTTGGCCTTCAGGCTCTCGGCCACCGCGTTCGGGTCGTACGGCAGGGCGATCTCCATCTCGGTCGAGACCGTCCCCGCGGCCCAGGAGGCGAGTCCTTCGAGGAGCCATCGGTCACCGCCCATCGCCTCGCCGGCCCACACGTGACCGACCTGGTGGAGGACGGTGAAGGGTGGTTCGGCGAAGCCGACCGCCAGCTCGCCGTCATCGGTGGCCGAATCCGGCCCGCCGGCGGTGATCGACTCGGTGATGACGAGCGGGCCGCGGGCCGGGTATGGGAAGCCGAACGCCCTTTCGAGGCGCGGCAGCGCCTCGGTGACGAGGTCCATCGTGGCGAGGCCCCAGGCCTTGTCATCGGTCCAATGGCGGACCTGGAGATCGGCCGTGCCGCCGTCGAGCGGGATCGCGTCCTGGATCGTCGCGTACTCCGGCTCGCGGGTGGCCCCGACGTGGGCCAGCCAGTGGGTCGGGTCGTCGATCGCTCCGCTGGTCAGGATCGTCCGGCCATCCTCGACGGTGGCCTCCAGCGGGTCGCCGTCGACCCGGACGTCATAGTCGGCGGCGAGGTCGACCCGCACGTCGCTCTGGGTCCCGAATCCCCAGGCCGGGAAGCTGACGAGATGAGGCCCGACCCGGATCGCGGGATCGGCGCCGTCGACCAGCTCGTAGGTCAGGGTCATGTTCGCCGTCGTGCCGTAGGTGACGGGCGTCCGCGGGGTGATGGTGGCCACGTTCACCCCGTTGGTGACGGCGACCGCGACGTTGATCGGACCGGCACTGTCGCGGGCGATCACCGTCGAAGCGTGGTCGTGGATCGCGACCAGGATCGTGCGGAACAGGCTGACCTGGCCGGCGGGCGGGGCGAACGTGTTCGTGAACGCGATCTCCACGGTCACCGCCACCTTGCCGGCGTCGTCGTCGACGAGGTACCCGGCATGGGTTGCCATCTCGTACTCTGCGGCCGCCGCCGGCGTCGCGGCCAGGACCCCGGACAGGAGCGCGATCACGAGCGCCAGGACGAGTACCCGGCGATGGGGCGCCCCGGTCAGGACGGGCAGGGTGGCCATCAGCTCGCGGCTCCCGGCCACTCGGGCATGGCGGCGGCGACCTCGTCGCGGTACCGCTCCAGCAGGGCGGCGTTCCGTCCGATGCGGCCGCTCCAGTCGGGGAGACGGCCGCGGTCGGCGACGGCGGGGGCGGTCTCGGCCAGCAGCCGGTCGGCGACCACGACCAGCCGGACGAGGGCGCGGCCGAGCTCGTCGCGGTTGACGGCGATCGGCGGCAGCTCGGTGATCAGCATCGGCCGGTCCTCTTCGGTCACCGCGAACTTCACGAACGGAAGCTCGGCGTTGGCCCCCAGCAGGCGGAGCAGGGTCCGGCGCGGGAGCTCCATGGCCTCGAGCCCGTAGTAGCCCCACAGGTGCAGGCCCATCCCGGCCGCCCACGCCACCGTGACCCGCAGGTCGAAGCGGCGTTCGCCGTCCAGGATCACGTCCCGGCTGATGGCGAGGTCATGGGGCGCCGTGCTGCCGCCAACCGGGGTCAAACCCAGGTCTGCCAGCCATGCGTCGATCGGGGGCGCCACGTCCGTGGCGCTCGCCTCAGCCAGCGTGGGCCACGGTGTCCCCGGCCGCCACCCGGCGCCGGGGGAAGTCCGCCTCCGTCACGTAGGGATCGATCCGGCAGTTGCGGCCCACCCGGGTACGGGCCGGCACGCGCGCCTGCTTCCCGACCAGGGTCAGGCCGCTGAACAGGCGCTCGGGCTCGCTCCGGTTCGGGCGCAGGACCCGTCCGTCGCCGATCCGCGCGTTGGCACCGATCACGCACTCCTTGTCGATGATCGCCCGGTCGACGACCGCTCCGGGTCCGATCTCGGTGTCGAACATCACGATCGACTCGCGGACCACCGCGCCGGCGCCGATCCGCACCCCGGGCGACAGAATGCTGCGCTCGACCGAGCCGTCGACGACGCAGCCATGGCTGACCATGCTGCGAGTGACGCTGGCACCCGTCCCGATCCGGGCGGGAGCCCGCTCCTCGCTCTTGGTGTAGATCAGCCACCCGGTCTCGTAGAGGTCGATCGGCGGATTGTCGGTCAGCAGGTCCATGCTCGCCTGCCAGTAGGCGTCGACCGTCCCGATGTCCTGCCAGTAGCCCGAGTACTCGTAGGCCTGGACCAGCAGGCCCGTCTCGACCATCGCCGGCAGGACGTCCCGCCCAAAGTCGAGGCGTCCCTGCGTGAGCACCTCGCGCAGGAGCGGCCAGCGGAAGGCGTAGACGCCCATGCTCACCAGGTTCGAGGTCGGGTTGGCCGGCTTCTCGATGAAGCTCGTGACACGACCGTTCTCCCCGACCTCGAGGATCCCGAAGCGGTTCGCGTCGGCGATCGGCACCCGGCGAACGGCGACGGTGAGGTCCGCGTCGCGCGCCCGGTGGAGAGCGATGAACGGGCGGTAGTCCATCTTGTAGACGTGGTCACCGGCCAGGATCAGCACCAGCTCCGGGTCGCGATCCTCGATGTAGTCGAGGTTCTGGAGCACGGCGTCGGCCGTTCCCCGGTACCACTCACGAGGCCGGCCGCGCCCGACGTAGGGCTGGAGCAGGCTCACCCCGCCACGGCTCCGGTCGAGGTCCCACGGCCGACCGACCCCGATGTGGTCGATCAGCGAACGCGGGGCGTACTGGGTGAGGATCCCGACGTCCGTCAGGCCCGAGTTCACCGTATTCGACAGCGAGAAGTCGATGATCCGGTACTTCCCGCCGAACGGGACGCCGGGCTTGGCCCGCACCTGGGAGAGCACGGACAGCCGCTCCCCCTCCCCGCCGGCGAGGACGAGGGTCAGGACGGATCGAGCCACGCGGTCCGGCGGTCGATCAGTGGCGGCGCCGCCGAACGGCGCGCACGAGGTACGGCGCCGCGCCGGCGACGATGGGCACGGCGAACGCTGGTATCAGGATCCCCGCGTCGATCGGCGTCCCGGTGCCCGATCCCGTGTTGAACGTGGTCATGTTGTTGCCGTTGCCGTTGCATGGGAAGGGCCATGGCGGGCAACCGCTCGGTCGCGGGCATTGCGGGCCGTTGCATTGTCCAGGACTCGGCGTCGGCGTCGGTGGCGGCGCGGTCACGCGTCCGCAGATCGGCCCGCCGAAGCCCGACGTCCCATGCAGGGGGGAGATCCGGTACTGGCTCCCGGAGGTGGCGCGCCGACCGTTGTTCAGCTTGTCGGCCCATGCCGCAGCCGCGTTGATCCAGTTCTGGGGACGCCCCGCCTGGGACACGTACTGGACGATGTCGAAGCAGCCGCTCGGATGCCATTCGTCGGCATGATGGACGTTGTCCTTTGGCGGAATCGTGCCGTCCAGGAACGGGACGGAGATCGTCTGCCCGCAGCCCGGCGGCGACATGCCGCTGAAACGGCAGACGTTGGCCATCGTGACCCCGCTCGGCATCGCGAAGTCCTGGTTCGGAACGGCCGCGTGGTTGTTCCAGTCCCACGGCTGGTTGATCGCGATGTCCATGAAGTCGTGCCACAGGTAGAGCGGCCCGTCGGCCGAGAAGAGGCCCTGCCCGAGGGCGTTCGACATCGGCTCCTGGTTGTTGTTGCCCATCCACACCCCGACCGTCAGGCTGCCGGGGATGTAGCCCATGCCGGAGACGTCCTTGAAGTCGTCGGTCGTCCCGGTCTTGAATCCCGCGTGGCGGCGGTTGCCGGCCGGGTCGCGCAGCTGGGCGCGCGGACCCCACAGCAGGTTGGTGGCGGGATTGGTGTTGCCCTCGATGATCCAGTGGGTCAGGTAGGCCTCGGCGGGGGTCATCGGGTTGGTCGTCTCCGGCCCGTTGGCCTGGCGGGAGTAGATGACCTCGCCGTCGCGGTCGCGGATCTCGATGATCGCGGTCGCCGGGTGCAGGGTGCCCTGCTGGGCGAAGGCGCTGTACGCCTGGGTGAAGTTCGTGAGGTTGACCGGGACGGTGCCCAGGCCCAGGGTGAGGCCCGGGTCCTGGGCCATGATGTAGTCGTAGCTGGCGATGCCCAGCGACTCCGCGAAGTGGGCGGTGACCTCCGGCCCGACCAGGCCCTGCATCTGCACGGAGGGGACGTTCAGCGAGTAGCGCAGCGCGTCCATCGCCAGCAGCGGTCCATGCTCCTGGATATCCGCGTTCGTCGGTTCGTAGCGCGAGGTATCGGTGCCGAAGTTCGTGAGCGCGTCGACGAACATCGTGGACACGGTCGCCTGGCGGGCCTGGAAAGCGGAGGTGTAGACGATCGGCTTGAAGGCCGATCCCGGCTGGCGGCGTGCCAGCCCGGCGACGTCGAACTGGCCCTGGACGCGCGGGTCGGCCTGGTTGTAGTAGTCGATGCTGCCGATGTAGGCCACGATCTCGCCGGTGGCCGAGTCGATCGCCACCAGCGCCCCGTTGTGGACGTTCTTGTCGGCCAGCGCGGCGACCCAGCGCTGGACCTCCGACCGGGCGACCTGCTGGAGCGGGTAGTCGAGGGTCGTGATGACCTGGTACCCGCCGGTCCGCGCCGCCTGCTCGGGGTCCGGGATGCCCATCGCGCCCAGGATCCGGACCAGCTCGCGCTGGACGCGGAACGTGAAGTGGGGCTCGAGCAGCGGATGGACGATCCGGCTCGGATGCATCTCTTCCCAGGTCGTCGCCGTCGCCTCGTTGTACTGGTCGACGGTGATGTACTCCTCCTCGAGCATCCGGAACAGGACGCCGTCCCGCTCCCGCATCGCGTCGAGCGGCCCGTCCGGGTTCTGGTACGGGTCGAGGGCGCTCGGGCGCTGGGGCAGTGCGGCCAGGAAGGCGGCCTGTGAGAGGGTCAGCTCGTCGAGGTTCTCGATCCCGAAGTAGTTGGCGGCGGCGGCCTTGATCCCGTAGGAGCCGTTGCCGTAGAAGATCAGGTTCAGGTAGGTCGAGAGGATCAGCTCCTTGCCCTCGCGGCCCGGGTAGGCGGCGGTCACCTGCATCGCCATGATCTGCTCGCGGATCTTGTCCTCGAACCCGCGACCCTCGAGGAAGGTGAGCTCCGGCGGCGGGCAGACCTCGTCCTGGGTCAGCTCCTCGCTGCCGTCCAGCTCGGGCCCGAGGCTCGGCAGCGCGATCTCGTCACCCACCGCCCCCTGGTTGACGACGATCGATCCGGCGTACTTGATGACCTGCTGGGTGATCGTCGAGGCGCCCTGGACGATCGAGCCGGCCTGGAGGTTGGCGTAGGCCGCACGGGCAATGGCCTGCACGTCGACCCCGTTGTTCGTCCAGAAGGTCTGGTCCTCGGAGGCGACCGTCGCGTCGACGATCACGTCGGGAATCTGGTCGAAGCGGACCGACTCACGGTTCTGGCACTCGAAGCGGGCGAGGAGCACCGAGCCGGTGCGGTCGTAGACGAGGCTCGACTGCGGGAGCGGAACGTCGTCGAGCAGGCGCGGGTCGGGCAGGCCTGAGGCGAAGTAGTTGTAGGCGAGGAACGCGCCCGCTCCGGCGCCAAGCACCGTACCGCCGATCAGCACTCCGAAGAAGCTGAAGACGACGATGGCCGCAAGGAGCAGGCCCCGACGCTGGGACCCGCGTCGGGCACCTCGGCGGGTCAGCAGCTGCCGACGCCGCCGCTGCATGGCTGGATGCATCGCGCGGAAGGGTACCAGCCGTCAGTGTTTCGGTCGAATAGCTCAGCTTCCGAAGGCGGAGGTGACCGATGGCGCCAGCAGGCTCGCCTCGCGCAGGAGGGTGATCGCGTAGCCGGCCACGAGGTACGGGCCGAAGGCGATGTACGTCCGCAGCCCGACGCGACCGGTGACCACCAGGAACAGGCTCACCGCGCCGGTCATCAACGCGGCTGTGAACAGGCCGCTCCAGATCAGCGGCCAGCCGAGGCCCAGCCCGATCGGGATCGCGAGGTACAGGTCACCAAGGGCCAGGCCGCCCCGCACGATGAGGGCCAGGACGCCGAGGAACACCACCGCGGCCAACGCACCCAGGAAGGCGGACAGGGTCTCGAGGGCGGGGTTGATGAACGCGAACCCGACCGCGATCACGATCAGCGGATCGAGGAGCAGGTGCGGCAGCCGGCGCTGCTCGAGGTCGGTGGCCACCAGCCCGATCATGAACCCGAGCATCACGAGGTGGATGATCGTGGCCCACGGCGGGAGGTGGGACTGGGCGGCGATCCCATAGCCGGCGAGCGCCGAGACGGCAGCGAAGGCAAGCGTCCGCCAGCTCGCGGGCCGATGCTTCGCCTCCTCCTCGGGCCAGGCGCTCGCGAGTCGTTCGGCCCCGATCCCGACCAGGGCGAAGGCGCCTGCGGCGACGGCCGCCCAGGGCACGATCAGGCCGATGCCTCCCCGGCGGCAAAGTCGAGCCCCAGGCGCACGAGGGTCGTGGTCGCGACGCCGACCGCGCCCTTCGCGGCGGTGGCCTTGTCAGCGGTCATCCACGCGGTGCCGGCGATGTCGAGGTGCACCCAGGGCTTCGTCGTGAACTCGTGGATGAAGACCGCGCTCTTGATCAACGATCCCTCCCGTGCCGCGCTGTTCACGATGTCGGCGTAGGGCGAGTCAAGCAGCGTCCGGTACTCGGTTGCCAGCGGCATCTCCCAGAACCACTCACCGGTGGCCTCGGCCGCGGCCTTGACGTCGTCCCCCCAATCCCGAGGCTTGGCGAAGTAGGCGCTGATCAGCTCACCGAAGGCCATGGCCGCCACCCCGGTCAGGGTCGCCACGTCGACGAGGTGGGTGGCGCCCTGCGTCTCGGCCCAGTGGAGCGCGTCGGCCAGGATCAGGCGCCCTTCGGCGTCGGTGTTCGTCACCTCGATCGTCTTGCCGTTCATCGCCTGCACGACGTCACCCGGTCGCTGGGCACGACCGCCGGGCATGTTCTCGACCATCGGCGCGACGGCCATCACCGCCGCGTCCGGCGCGATCCGGGCCAGCGTTCGGGCGGCTGCGATGACGGCGGCGGCCCCGGACTTGTCGTGCTTCATCTCCTCCATCTTGTCGGCCGGCTTCAGGCTGATGCCGCCCGAGTCGAAGCAGACGCCCTTGCCGACGATGGCCAGCCGCCGGTCGCCGCCCTTCTCCCAGCCGGGGAGCTTCACCGCCACCAGGACCGGGGGGTGCTCCCCGCCCTGGCCCACGCCAAGCAGGGCGTTCATCCCGAGCTGCCGCATCTCCGGGACGTGCAGGACCTCGACCGTGCAGCCGTCGGCCTCGAGCGCCTGGGCCTCCTCGGCCATCTTCTCGGGGTAGAGGTCGTTGGCCGCGCGGTTCGAGAGGTCGCGGGACCACTCGACGCCATCGGCGATGAGCGCGGCCCGGTCGAGAACCACTTGGTCGGCGCCGAGGAACACGACCTCCTCGACATTGCGCTTCATGGCCGCGGTGTCACGGGTCCGTCCGTAGATGTCCGCCGGCCGGTAGGTCCCGCCAACGGCACCGACCGCCGCCGCCGCGAACCCATCGGCGTCCTCGTCGTCGCGCAGCCAGAGCGCCAGCCGCGAGGCGCCCTTCCCCTGCAGGGCGCGGGTCGCCACCCCGCCCATCCGGCGCGCCCGCCACGGTCCCCGACCGCGGCGCACGCCGTTGACGAGGAGGATGTGCTCGACCGGCAGGCTGCCGCCCTCGATCAGGGCAAAGTAGTCCTCGAGGATGTTGAACCGGCCCCACTCGATGGCCTGCCGGATGACACCGCCGGCGGCCGCATCGAGGTTGGCGAGGTCGTCGCCGAAGGGTTCGTCCTCGCGGTAGATGGGGACGGCGAGGACGTTCGCCTCGACCGATGCCGGGTCGGTCGCTTCAGCCCGAAGCCGCATCTGCTCTCCTCAGTCGTGCGTCAGGGGACCGGCGGCGTCGCCGCGGTCACATGGTCAGCGGTCACGGGAGTATAGACAGGCCGGCCAGCGCCTCCCGGGTGGCCATCACGGCGCGCAGGGCGGCCGCCGACGAAGCGTTCGCCGGCGCCGTCGTCTCGGTCACTGCCTCCCCCAGCGCGATCGTGAGTGCGCGGTCCGCCGCCTCCGCGTCGTCGGCGGCGGCGTCATACGCGGCCTGGGCTTCCGCGAGCGCCACCGGATCTCCAGCCTGCGCGGCCAGGGCGATGGCCTCCGTTGCGTCGATCAGCGCGTCGACGGTGCCAATCCAGAAGGGCAGGGTCGTCAGGTCGGCGCTGAAGGCGCGCACCTCGTTCAGCGACGCCTCCGCTTCGTCGAGCGCGGCCAACGCCGCCTCGGGGTCGTCGGCGTCCAGCGCGGCGAGCGCCTCGCCGAGCGAGTCGAGGGTGTCCTCCGCCGCATGACGGAGGTCCGCCTGGGCCGAGAGGGGGATCGCCGCTGCCCGCCATTGCGCCCCGATGGCAAGCAGGTCGGCACCGGTCAGGTCGAGGCTCGGTGGGGTGGTGGTCGGGTCCAGCGCCCGCAGCGTCCACCCGAGCGCCGCCAGCGGGTCCTGCGCCGCGTCGACCGGCGTCGCGGCGGCCTCGAAGGCGGCTGCGGCAAGGTTCAGCGATTCGGCCGGGTCGTCGGTCCCGCTCAGGACCGCGGCCTGGCCCTGGCCGGCCTCGCGGGTGCCCTCCCGCATCAGTGCTTCCGCCTCGGCGAGCGCGGCTTCGGCACCCGCGGCCTGGGAGGCGGCGAGGTTGGCGAGGACCGCCTGCCGGACCGGGTCGACCCCGACCGGGTCCAGCGGATGCGCGCCGAACAACAGGGCCACCACCACGACAACGGCGGTGGCGGCGGCGAATCGTTTCACGCGGCTCCTATCATGCCCCGATGGCGCCCGAGCCCACGGATGCCCTGGTCGAGACCATCCGCCGTCTCCCCAAGGCCGAGCTCCACCAGCATCTCGACGGCGCACTGCGTCCGGAGACCGCCGTCGAGCTCGCCGCGGCAACCGGGATCGACCTGACCCTCGATGGCGCCCGCCGTCGGCTGGTGGCCCCGGTCCGCTGCCGCGACCAGGCCGACCTGCTCTCCTACTTCGAGCTGCCGATCAGCCTGCTCCAGTCGCCCGACGCGCTCCGGCGAGCGGCTAGGGAGCTCGTCGAGGACATGGCGGCCGACGGGGTCACCTATGGCGAGATCCGCTGGGCGCCGCGGCTCCACCTCGAGGATGGCCTCGGCGTGGCGGATGTCATCGAAGCGGTGGCCGCCGGCGTCGCCGACGCCCGGACCGCGCTCGGTGCCTCGGCACCCCTCATCGGCCTGGTCGTGACCGCGATGCGCTCCCACCCGCCGGGCGCCAACGTCGAGCTCGCCCAGCGCGCGGCCGCATTCGGTCCTCCGGTCGTCGGGTTCGACCTGGCCGGGCCCGAGGCGGACTATCCCGCTCCTCCACACGCAGCGGCCTTCCGGGCCGCCGGGGCTGCCGGCCTGGGCCTGACCGCCCACGCCGGCGAGACGCCCGGAACGGATCGGATCTGGGAGGTGCTCGAGTTCGGCGTCGCCCGGGTGGCCCATGGCGCACCCGCCATCGGCGACGAGCCGCTGCTCGACACGCTCCGCACCCGGGGGGTGACCCTCGACCTGTGTCCGACCAGCAACGTCCAGACCGGGATCGTCCCGGACCTGGCCGCCCACCCGGTCACCCGGCTGCATCGGGCCGGCGTCAGCGTGACCATCTCGACCGATGACCGGACCGTCAGCCAGACGACCCTGAGCGGCGAGCTGGCGCGGGTCGCGCTGGCGACCGGGATGACCGCCGACGAGCTGGCCGAGGTCGCGATCAATGGCTTCCGGCGCGGGTTCAGCTCTCCGCTGGAGCTCGCCGCCCGGCGTGCCGAGGCTGCTCGCGCCTGGCACGCCTGGACCAGGTCGCGGAGTCCGCTCGGCGGCTGACCGGGCCGTCAGCCGACCCGCTCCCCGATCAGCACCCAGGCGGCCGCCGGGTCGGCGGCGACGTGGTCGGGTCGCGCCTCGCCGGTGAGGCCGGCGGCCACGTCCGGCGAGGTCACACCGGTCAGGACGAGGATGCTCTCGATCCCGGCGCGCCGGGCTCCCGCGATATCGGAATCCGGGTTGTCGCCGATCACCAGCGCCTCGGCGGCCGACACCCCGGCGGCCTCGAGGATGGCCTCGAACATCGCCGGCTCGGGTTTGCCGATGACGAGCGCCTCGACCCCACAGCGTTCACGAATGGCGGTCACCATCGTGCCCGCTCCGGGCTGAAAGCCGGTCGACGTCGGGTAGCGGGCGTCGGCGTTCGTCGCCACGAACCGGGCGCCGCCACGCACCGCCTCCGCCGCCGCCGCCAGCCGAGGCTCGTCGAAGGCCGGATCGAGCCCGACCAGGACGGCGTCCACCGGCGCCGGAGGCTCCCCCGCCTCACCGATCGGCGTGACCGCGTAGCCGGCGGCCCGGAGCTCATCGACCATGCCGCTGGCGCCCACCGCCAGGACCGAGCGCACCGCCGGATCGTGGCGCCGGAGGTGCTCGATCGTGGCCGAGGTGGAGGTCACGATCTCCTCGGCGCTGGCCTCGATCCCCATCCCGGCCAGGCGGCTCGCGTACGCGGCGCGGGTGAACATCGAGTTGTTCGTCGCGTAGCGGACGAGGAGGCCGGCGGCGTGGAGGCGCTGGACGAGGCGCACCGCGCCGGGGATGGGTGCATCGCCTCGGTACAGCACCCCATCCATGTCCAGGATGACGAGCCGGAGCGCAGGCCGGGGGGCGACGGACACGCGGCGGATCATAGGTCGGTCATGGGGTCCGCTTCCGCGCCAAGAACCTTGTTCCGCCCGAGTGGCGCCCTGTATGATTCCGCCGCAATCGGCCGGGTCAGCCGCTTCGCTGTCCGTGCCCGAGCCCCGCAGCCGTGTGAGATGTCCACTCGCACCGCGGGAACGGAGTGAGACGCCCTATTGGGTGGAGGAGATTCATGCGGAACCAGCGAAGGTTTGGGTACTTCGCGCTCCTTGTCGTTGCGACCCTGGTGCTTGCCGCCTGTACGGGCGGAGGCCAGATCGACACCGGCAAGGGACTGTGTCGAGAAATCGGCGACAACGTGGCGGCCGAGCCGTCCACGCCCGAGTCGACCGGGACCAGTGACCTGGTCATCGGTCTGGTGACCGACGTCGGGACCCTCGACGACGCGAACTTCAACCAGTACAGCTGGGAAGGCGCGCTTCAGGGTGCAGCGATCATCGGCGCCCCCGAGCCGGGCAACATCGTGACGACCGACTCCTCGCAGTACGAGGACAACATCAACTCGTTCGTTGACGATGGCGCCGACATCATCATCACCGTCGGCTTCGCGCTTGGCGCGGCGACGCTCGCCGCGGCGCAGGAAAACCCCGACATCCACTTCGTCGGCGTCGACCAGTTCCAGGCGAACGACCCGACGGGCAACTACGAGTCACTGATCTTCAACGAGGCCCAGGCCGGCTACCTGGCCGGGATCCTCGCCGGCTCGATCTCGGAGAGCGGTGAAGTTGCCGCCCTCGGCGGCTCGGGCACGATCCCGCCGGTCGTGAACTACATGCGCGGCTTCGAGAACGGTGTCCACAGCGTCAACGAGGACGCCAACGTGCACCTGAAGTACGTGAGCAACGACCTGGCGGTCGCGTTCAACGACCCGACTACCGGCAAGAGCTTTGCCGATGAGTTCCTGTCGGTGAACGAAGATGTCGACGTCCTGTTCCAGGTCGCCGGCAAGACCGGAAACGGCATGTTGGACTCGGTCGTCGAGCATGGGATCTACGGGTTCGGCGTGGACGTCGACCAGTGGATCTCGTACCCGTCCGCCCAGGTCTGCATCGTGACCAGTGCCGAGAAGCACCTGACCCTGGCGGTCAGCGAGTCGATCACGACCTTCGCCAGCGGCGACGCGCGTGACAGCAACGTCTTCTACGGCGCCGACAACGACGGTATCGGCCTCGCGCCGTACTACCAGTTCGGTGACCTGGTCTCGGATGACACCCAGGCCGCGATCGACGATGCCTTCGACGGCATGGCGAGCGGCGACCTGGATCCGTGCGAGCCTTCGGGCCTGTGCTACGCAGGCGAGGAGGACCTGGGAACCGAGTAGCGACCCTCGAGTCGCACGACGCTCAGCGAGCGGGCCGATCCTGGATCGGCCCGCTCGCGCTGTTTCTGACGTCGCATGACGACTGAGCCCACGGCACCCGACACCGGCGCCACCACGAGCACG
Organism: Candidatus Limnocylindria bacterium; assembly: GCA_036555375.1. Taxonomy (GTDB): domain Bacteria; phylum Chloroflexota; class Limnocylindria; order QHBO01; family QHBO01; genus DASTEQ01. Next base: position 66,176 of record DATBLJ010000018.1, on the reverse strand, counting down.
CCACCGGCGAGCCCGCCGCCGCTCGAGATGCGCGGCATCACGAAGCGCTACCCCGGCGTGACCGCCAACGACGGGATCGACCTCGAGGTTCGGGCCGGCGAGATCCACGCCCTGCTGGGCGAGAACGGCGCCGGCAAGACGACCCTGATGAACGTCCTGTACGGCCTCGCCGTCCCCGACGCCGGGGAGATCCGCCTCTTCGGCGAGCCGGTCACGATCACCAGCCCCCACGACGCCATCGACCGCGGGATCAGCATGGTGCACCAGCACTTCATGCTCGTCCCGGTCCTGACCGTCGCCGAGAACATCCTGCTCGGTGAGGAGCCGATGCGGGGCCCGATCCTGCTCGACCGCGCCGGCGCCCGCGAGCGGATCCGCGAGCTCGGCGCCCGGTTCGGCTGGGAGATCGACCCCGACCGCCAGGTCGGCCAGCTGTCGGTCGGCTGGCAGCAACGAGTCGAGATCCTCAAGGCCCTCTACCGCGACGCGAAGGTCCTCATCCTCGACGAGCCCACGGCCGTGCTCACGCCGCAGGAGACACGCGAGATCTTCGACGTCCTGCGCCGCCTCCGCGACGAGGGCTACGCGATCGTCTTCATCTCCCACAAGCTGTACGAGGTGCTCGAGGTCGCTGACCGGATCACCGTCATCCGGCGGGGCAAGGTCGTCGGCCAGCGCGTCCCCGCGAAGACCGACGAGGAGGATCTCGCCGAGCTCATGGTCGGCCGGGAGGTGCAGCTCACCGTCGACCGCGGCACGAGCCACCCGAGCGATCCGGTGCTCGCCGTCGAGAACCTCCACGTCCGCGACGACCGCGGCCAGGAGGTGGTCCACGGCGTGAGCTTCAGCCTGCGCGCGGGCGAGATCTTCGGGATCGCCGGCGTAGCCGGCAACGGCCAGGACGAGCTCGTCGAGGCGCTGATCGGGCTCCGCAAGCCGGCGTCCGGATCGGTCCAGCTGGCCGGCAAGGATGTGACCGGCGCCGGCCCCCGCCAGCTCCACCGGGCGGGCGTCGGGTTCGTTCCCGGCGACCGCCATCGGTTCGGCCTGGTCCTGAGCTTCCCGCTCACCGACAACCTGGTCCTGAACGACTACTACCACGCCCCCTACAGCCGCGGGCTGGTCCGCAACGACGCGGCCATCCTCCGCGACGCGGAGGCGATGATCGCCCAGTACGACGTCCGCACCCCGTCGGCGACGGTCACCACCTCCACGCTTTCGGGTGGCAACCAGCAGAAGGTCGTCGTGGCCCGCGAGTTCGAGGGTGACCTCAAGCTCCTCGTCCTCGACCAGCCGACCCGCGGCCTGGACGTGGGCTCGATCGAGTTCATCCACCGCCAGGCGATCGCGCGCCGGGATTCCGGGGTCGGGATCCTCCTCGTCTCGGCCGAGCTCGACGAGGTCCTCGAGCTGAGTGATCGGATCGGGGTCATGTACCGCGGCGCGATCGTGGCGGTCGTCGACGGCCGAGGCGCGGATCGGGAGGCGGTCGGTCTGTTGATGGCAACCGGCGGCAAGGCCCCCGCGGCCGAGGCGCAGGAGGTCGCGTCGTGACCGCCCTGCGGGGCTGGAACCTGGCCCGGATCCGGGCGCTCGTCCTGGTTCCCTTCCTCGCGATCGTGCTCGCCCTGGTGACCGGGGCGGTGATCATGATCCTGTCCAGCCCGCTGGTCGACGGATTCGACCTGACGCTGCCGATCACCGCGTACGTGGCGCTGTTCCGGGGGGCTTTCGGCTCGTTCGACGCCATCGTCGAGACACTGACCGAGGCGAGCCCGCTGATCCTGGCCGGCTTCGCGGTGGGGATCGGCTTCAAGGCGGGTCTGTTCAACATCGGCGCTCAGGGTCAGTTCCTGGTCGGCGCCCTGACCGCCACCGCCACCGCCCTCGCCCTGGACGACGCGTCGCCGGCGATCGCGATCCCGGCCTCGCTCATTGCCGGCATGGCCGGCGGCCTGCTGTACGGCGCTATTCCCGGCGTGCTCAAGGCGTTCAGCGGGGCCCACGAGGTCGTGACCACGATCATGCTGAATTACGTCGCGATCTTCATCGTGTCGTACTTCATCAGCGGCCCGTTGCGCGGCGAGAACGTGACCTACTCGCGGACCGATGACATCCACGCCGCCAGCCTGCCGATCATCCTCGGCGACGACGGCCATCTGGGCATTTTGCTCGCCGCCCTGGCGGTGCCCATCGTCTGGTGGTTCCTGTACCGCTCGACGATCGGCTTCGAGGTGCGGACCACCGGCGCGAACAGCGAGGCCGCCCGCTACGCGGGGATGAACCCGCGCTGGCTGATCATCTTCACGATGGCCCTCTGCGGGTTGTTCGCCGGGCTGGCCGGCGCGACCCAGATCCTCGGCGAGGTCGGCTATATGCCGGCCTCGTTTTCGACGACGATCGGGTTCGACGCGATCGCGGTCGCCCTCCTCGGGCGGGCCAACCCGGTCGGCATCCTCTTCGCGGGACTCCTGTTCGGGGCCATGCAGGCCGGGTCGGGCGCGATGCAGATCCAGGCCGGCATCCCGTTCCAGATGGTCAGCGTCCTGCAGGCGGTGATCCTGTTCTTCCTGACCGCCGAGGTCCTCGTCCGCCGGGTCTTCCGCGTCAGGCAGGCCGCCGAGGGCCTGGGCGAGATCGGGAACCTGTCCGAATCGTACGCACAGCGGCCGTAACCGACGATGGAAGTCCTCTACGACATCCCGGTCATCGGACTGCTGATCCAGTTCGTCGCGTACCTCGGCACCCACCTCCCGGTGATCGCGCCGATCATCGTTGCGGCCGCCGTGCCGGTCGTCCTGGGTGCGCTGTGCGGGTTCATGAACGAGCGCTCGGGCGTGGTGAACATCGGCATCGAGGGGATGATGCTGACCTCGGCCTTCGTGGCCTGGTGGGTCGCGTCCCTGGTCCACGGGTTCATTCCCGCGAGCTCGAGCTCGCTGCCGTTCGGGATCACCATCCCGCTGCTGGTCGGGCTGGTGGCCGCGATCCTGGCCGCGTGCCTGGTCTCGGCGGTCCACGCCTGGCTGTCGATCACGGTCCGGGCCGACCAGATCATCAGCGGCACGATCATCAACATCTTCGCGTTCGGCATCACCGGCTACCTGAACCTGCTCATCAGCCAGGAAGCACCGACCAGCGCCGGCTCGTTCAAGTCGCTGGCGATGCCGTCGGCGATCACCGACCTGCCGATCGTCGGGTGGCTGATCGAATCGTTCCTCGCGGTGGGACCGATCGCGCTGACGATGCTGATCTCGGTGATCGTGCTCCAGGTCCTCCTGCATCGGTCGCGCTGGGGGCTGCGGACGAAGGCCGTCGGTGAGCACCCGAAAGCCGCGGAGACGGTGGGCATCGACGTCATCCGCCTCCGGTATCGGAACGTGATCCTGGGCGGGATCTTTGCCGGACTGGCGGGGGCCTACCTCACGATCGAGTTCGGCTCCGCCTTCCAGGGCGGCATGACGAATGGACGTGGGTTCATCGCCCTGGCGGCCCTGATCTTCGGCCGATACACGCCGATCGGCGCCTTCGGGGCGGCCCTGTTGTTCGCCTCCTCGGTCGGCATCGAACGCCTCATCCGGTTCGTTCCGCCGGAGGGCCAGCTGGGCGACATCCTGACGAGCATCCCGCTCGAGGTCTACGAAGCGCTGCCATACATCATCACGATCGTCGTCCTGGCCGGGTTCGTGGGCCGCAGCATTCCGCCGGCCGCCGACGGCAAGCCGTACGAACGGGAGTCGCGCGCGGCCTAGCTGGGGTCAGCCGGGAGATCAGCTGGCGGCTGCGGCCGCCATTGGCGCGGCGAGGACCGAGATCCGGCCGGCGACCACCCGGGACACCTCGCGGAGGGCCTCGGCCGCCCGCGACTGGTCCGACTCGGGATGCTGGGCCGAGGTGATCGGCACGCCGGCGTCGCCACCCGAGCGGACCGCGGGCTCGATCGGGATCCGGCCCAGGACCTCGAGGCCCAGCTCACGGGCGATCGCCGCCCCGCCGCCCGAGCCGAACAGGTCGTGCTCGGTGCCGCAGTCGGGGCAGATGAAGCCGCTCATGTTCTCGACCACGCCCAGGGTCCGGACGTTGACCTTCGAGAACATCGCGATCGCCTTGCGGGCGTCGAGCAGCGAGACCTCCTGGGGCGTGGTCACGATCACCGCACCCGACAGCGGGATCAGCTGCGCCAGCGAGAGGGCGGCGTCGCCGGTCCCCGGCGGCAGGTCGATGACGAGGTAGTCGAGCTCACCCCACTCGACGTCGCGAAGGAACTGCTGGATCGCGGAATGGATGAGCGGGCCGCGCCAGATGACGGGGGCGTCGCCGGTGAGGAAATACTGGATGCTCATCATCTTCACGCCGTGGCTGACGACCGGGTTCACCCGCCCGGCGTTGCCGGTCACGTGCCCTTCCTGGGTGCCCATCATGAGCGGGACGTTGGGCCCGGTGATGTCCGCGTCCAGCAGCCCGACCCGGGCCCCGTCGCGGGCCAGGCTGACCGCCAGGTTGACGGCGACCGTCGTCTTGCCCACGCCGCCCTTGCCGGACCCGACCGCGATCGTGTTGCGTACGCCGGGGATCAAGTCGGCCATCGGTCCGCCAAAGCTGCGCTTGACGTTCGACTCCCACTCGACCGAGACGAGGTCGGCGCCGAGCCCAGACAGCTCGGTCGCGATGTCGTCCTCGATCTTCCCCTTGAGCGGGCACGCCGGGGTCGTCAGCTCGACGGTGACCTTCACCGCGGAACCGGTGATGTCCACCCCGCGCACCATGTTCAGGGAGACGAGGTCGCGCCCGATCTCCGGGTCCTTGACCCGGGCCAGGGCAGCCATGATCGCGTCGTCGGTGAGCGTGGGGATCATCGCTGCGAGCCTATCAGACGATCGGGCCGAGCGCCGGATGGGCCGCCGAAGCGGGGCCGAGCCGAGCTCAGGCGAGGCCGTCGAACAGGGTGGCCTCGGGGCCGGCCGCGCCGACGTTCGAGACCGCCAGCCGGTAGTGCTCGTCGGCGAGCCAGGCGTCCCGACGATCCGGGTCCCAGCCCGCGAACGGGCCGTCGGACCCGGTCTGCGACACGTGGCGCTCGATGGCGGCCAGCTTGAGCGGGACGAGGTCGCCGAGCGTGAGATCCACCGTCGGCGCCTCGGGCGTCGACCCGTAGTCGCCAACCGGGGCCATGCCGCCCAGCACGGTCAGCTCGTCCGAGCGAACGACGAGGTGGTAGAGCTTCGCGATCTTCCAGGCGACCTGGTCCTCCTCGAGGTCGTCCTCATAGGCGAAGGGCTCCGCCGCCTGGTCGACCGCGTCGCTCACCGCCCGCGACAACGTCACGTGGTCGGGATCGCCGGTCACCCCGTCCGGGCCGAACGTCACGACAACCTCGGGCTGATGCATCCGAATCGGCTCCACCAGGCGTCCGACGAGGTTGTGGTAGTCGACCGTGGACAGATCCCCCTCGGCGTAGTCGAGCATCCGGAGCACGCGCACCCCGAGCAGGGCGGCGGCCCGACGCATCTCGTCCTCGCGGACGGTGTCGAGGTTCCGCCAGCCGAGTGGCTCGAGCAGGTCGCGGTTGCGCCCGCCCGGCGCGGGCGGCTTCAGCGTCACGCGGGGGTCGAAATAGCCGCGCGTCGCGCACACAACGACGACGTAGGCGCCCTCGGCGGCGGCGCTGGCGATGGCCCCGGCAAACCCGAACGCCTCGTCGCCCGGGTGGGCGACGATCACCATCAGGCTGCGGGACGGATTCCGTTCACGGACCGGCCGCCAGATCGACGACACGCCGCCGAGTCTAGCGGTTCAGACCTCGAGCTCGAGGGCCACCCGGGCGCGCGGATCGCGACTCCGGTGGCGGACGGCCGGGACGCGTTCGGCGGCCGGAACGCGCTCCACGAAGCTGGCCCGATGCCCGGTCTCGATCACGCGCTCGACCTCCTCGAGGGACAGGATCCCGCGACCGAGGACGAGCGCGAACTCGTCGCGGAGGTACTGGCCCAGGATCTCCGGGCCGTCGGTCGACAGGGAGAAGGCGACCTGGTGCTCGATGAGGTTGCGGAGGTGGGACTTCAGCTCGGCCTGGCTGCCTACCACCCCCGTGCTCAGATTCGACGAGGGGCAGACCTCGAGGACGGTGCCGCGCTCGCGGAGCATGGCCATGACCCGCGGATCGGTCGCGCTCCGGATGCCATGACCGATGCGGGCCGGCTCGAGCGCGGTGAGCGCCTCTTCGACCTCATCGGCGCCCCCCGTCTCCCCGGCATGCACGGTCACGCCCAGCCCGGCCCGCCGGCACTCGTCCATGACGTCGCGGTAGTCGGCGAAGCGGAAGCCCTCGACCACCGGGCCGGCGATGTCGACGCCGACCACGCCACGCGCCCGCCAGCTGATCGCCTTGGCGGCGAGGATCTCGTTCAGGTCGCGGCTGAACGCCCGGTCGAGGCAGAACAGGAGCCCGGCCTGGACCTGCGGGTACTCGAGGATCGCGCGATCCATGCCTCGCACGGCGGCCGCGATGATGTGGTCGAGATCCTGCTCCCCGCCGCGGTTGCGCTTCATCGGGTTGAACCGGAGCTCGAGGCGGGTGATGTTGCTGCGCCGATACGCTCCGCCGATGACCTCGTACACGCTGCGCTCGACAGCGATCGGGCTCGACTGGATGAGCTCGGTCCAGTAGAAGAGGTCGAGGTAGCCGTCGAAGGTCCGCCGCCGACGTCGGCCGAGCGTGATCAGCTCGCGAAAGGCCCAGTAGTCCTTGGTCGGGAGCCGGATCCCCTGCGCGTGGGCGATCCCCCACATGATGGCCGGTGTGACCGCCGCCCCGAGGTGCACGTGGAGCTCGCTGAGCGGGGTGCGAGGATCGATCCGGGGTCTCGCCATGTGCCACCGGCTACGGACTTTGGCGGAGTGTAGCAGCGGCCCACGGTCCGGGCACCGCGCTAGAATCGGCTCCCGATGGACCTGAAGTCGCTGATCGAGTCTCTCGCCACCGGCTGGGCCGAACGGCTGACGATCCTCGTGCCGTTGGCCCTGATCGGGGCCCTGGGCCTGTTCATCGCCTGGCTGCTCATCGGCTACCTGCGAGCCTCCCAGAAGGGCATCGAGGCCGACGCCGTCACCGGCGAGGCGGTCGCGCCCGACCCGGCCGCCGCCGTGCCCCTCTCCTCAGGCGCCCCGTTCTGCCCGGTCGACGGGCTGGTCCACCCGGCGGGCGCCGCCTACTGCGTGCGGTGCGAGGCGGACCTCGTGAAGGACTGTGCGACCTGCGGGACGACCATTCGGGCGGTGGACGCCGTGTGCTTCAACTGCGGGACGCGCCAGTAGCCCGGATCCGGTCGGAGAGTCAGTTCCCCATCAGCGACTGGACGTAGGCCCGCATCTCCGGAACGTTCCCGATCTGGATGTAGCCGCGCCCGGCAACCAGCCCGGTGTAGAGCGAGAACCGCGGCGGAGCGAGCACGGTCCGGGTCACCTGGGCGTCCGCCGCGTCGCCGACGATCTGGAGGAGGGTCGGCAGGTCGGTGAGCGGGGCGTTGGTCCGCATCGTCGTCAGGAGGGTAAGCATCGTCTCGAGGTCGAACTTCTCCCCCATCAGCATGATGCGGTGGGCGAGCGCGGCCAGCACCTGCATCTGACGATCGCCCCGGGCGTAGTCGCTGTCCGTGTACCGCGAGCGGACGTACTGCAGCGCCGTCGCGCCGTCGATGCGCTGGGCGCCCGGGTTGATGCTGAGCCCGATCTGGCTGTCGCTGATGCCATACGGGTTGTCGATCCACACCCCATCGACGGCGTCGACCAGGACCGGGAAGTCGGGCATGTTGATCTCGACCCAGTAGTCGATCGGGATCCCGTAGGTCGCCTCGAGTGCTCCCTCGAGCCCCTCCATCCCGTAGTTGAAGTAGATCGAGTTGGCCTTCAGGTTGTAGGTCACGCCGTTGCCCAACGGGATGTCGACCACGTCGCGGGGCAGGGCAACCATGTCCAGTCGGGTGCGGTCGGCGCTGACCGAGGCGACGATCATCGCGTCGGTGAGCGCGCCATAGCCGTTCGCCACGCGGTCCGGCGTCGAGTCGGTGCCGGCGAACAGGACCGTGATCCGCCGATTGAGGAGCGCGGAGTTCAGCGGCGTCGGGGTCGGCGAGGGGATCGGGGTCGGGGTGAAGCCCGGGGTCGCCCGCGGGGTGGGGACGGGGGTCGGCGTCGGGGTCGGCGAGGGCGTCGGGCTCGGGCTGAACAGCGCACAGCCGGCAACGGTCAGGGTGGCGCCCAGCACCAGCAGCCGGATGCGCAGGGGACGGGGGGGCATTCGACCGCGGATCGTACTTGCTAGGCTCCGAACGTGCATAGCCGGGAGCTTTCGATCTCGACCGGGGGCCATCGCCGCGTTCACGACCTGACCGATGCCTGCGCGGGGTTCGTCGCGGAGGTCGCCGACGGCGGCGACGGCCTGCTCCACGTCTTCGCGCCACACGCCACGGCGGGGGTGGTCGTCATGGAGCTGGGGAGTGGCTCGGACGCCGACCTGGTCGACGCCCTTGACCGAATGCTGCCGCGCGATGACCGATACCGCCACGCCCACGGGTCGCCGGGCCATGGCGCCGACCACGTGCTCCCCCTGCTCGCCGGACCGTCCCTGAGCGTGCCGGTCCTCGCCGGCCAGCTCGCCCTCGGGACGTGGCAGTCGATCGCGCTGCTGGACCCGAACCGCGACCGCGGGGATCGGCGGGTGCGGCTCTCGTTCCTCCCCGGCTAGGCAGCGGGTTCGACCGCGGCCAGCCGGGTCACCTGCTCGGTCACCGTCGCGGGATCGGTCGTCGGCGCGTCGCAGGCGTAGCCGCGGCACACGTACGCGGTCGGGACGCCGTCTCGGGCGGTCTTGCCCTCGAACAGGGGGCGCTCCTTGACCGCCGCGCCCGCCGGCAGCCCGGCAATGACCAGGTCCGGGGCGTAGGGCGCTGCGGCGGCCCGGCGCAGGGCCACGGCCGCCGGATCCTCCGGCTCCCCGGCCACCACCACGTCGACGGCGGGCCGCAGGGCGCGGTCCGCGGCCGCCAGCAGCCGGCCGAACGCCGACGGCTGCCGATCCACGGCCGGCCCCACCGCTTCGAGGATCCGCCGCGCCCGGCGGTCATGCTCCGGCTCACCGTTCAGCAGGGCCAGACGGAGCCAGACGTCGGCCGCGACCGAGTTGGCGCTGGGCGTCGCCCCGTCCACCAGGGAGCGCGGCCGGACGATCGCCTGCTCGTGCTCCGGCCCGGTGTCGAACAGCGTCCCGCCGGCCTCGTCCCAGAAGTCGGCCAGCAGCCGGTCCATCAGCCGCTCGGCAAGCTCGAGGTCGGCCGGATCGCCCAGCGCGGCGTACGCGCCCAGCAGCCCGTCGGCGACCATCGCGTAGTCCTCCGCAAAGCCCGGGACGCGGGCGATCGCGTCCCGGGTCGAGCGCCACAGCCGATCCCCGTCGCGGACCAGGGATGCCCGCACGAAGCCGACCAGGCGCCGGGTGGCGGTCACGAACCGCTCCTCGTCGAGGACGAGGGCACCCAGCGCGAAGGCACGCAGGGCCAGCCCGTTCCACGCCGCGACCGCCTTGTCGTCGCGTCCCGGTCGGATCCGCGTGGATCGCCGCGCGAGCAGCGCGGCCCGGGCGCGGGCAACGAGTTCGCCGTCGGGCTCCAGTCCGCGGACCCGGAGGATCGAGTGGCCCTCCCAGTTGCCGGCCGGGGAGACGTCCCACCAGGCGGCCATCGTGGCCACCTCGGCGGTCGACAGTCCGGCATCGGCCAGGACCTGCGCGAACTCGGCGGCATCCCACACGTAGAACCGGCCTTCGACCCCCTCGCTGTCGGCGTCCAGCGCGGCGGCGAAGCCGCCGCCATCGGTCGCGAGTTCGGTGAGCAGGAAGTCGAGGGTGGCGGTCGCGACGCGGGCGTATCGGTCCAGGCCGGTGGCCCGAAAAGCCTCGAGGTAGGCATGCGCCAGCTGGGCGTTGTCGTACAGCATCTTCTCGAAGTGCGGCGCCAGCCAGTCGGCATCCGTGCTGTAGCGGGCGAATCCGCCGCCCAGTTGGTCATGGATCCCGCCGTCGGCCATCCGATCGAGGGTCACGGTCACCATCCGCAGCGTCGCCTCGTCGCGGTGGTCGCGCCAGCGGCGCAGCAACAGCTCGAGGGTCATCGGCGCCGGGAACTTCGGCGCCGGCCCGAAGCCGCCGCGCGCCGGGTCGAAGCCGGTGGCCAGGCGCCGGACCGCGCCGTCGAGCTCGGTCGGGCCCGGCGCCGCACCACCGTCACCCGGCGCCATCTGCTCGCGCAGGTGGGCCGCCAGCTGGCCGGCGACGGTCGTCACCTCGCCCCGGCGCTCGCGGTATGCCTCCAGGACGCCCTCGAGGACGCGGCCGAAGGCGGGCAGCCCGTGGCGGTCGTCGGGTGGGAAGTAGGTGCCACCGAAGAACGGTTCGAGGTCAGGGGTCAGGAAGACGCTCAGCGGCCAGCCGCCCGAGCCGGTCATTGCCTGGACGGCGGCCATGTAGACGTCGTCGATGTCGGGCCGCTCCTCCCGGTCGACCTTGATCGCGACGAAGTCGCGGTTCAGCTGATCGGCGAAGGTCGGGTCCTCGAACGACTCATGGGCCATGACGTGGCACCAGTGACACGCCGAGTAGCCGATGGACAGGAAGATCGGCCGATCCTCGGCCTTGGCCCGCTCGAGCGCCTCTGGCCCCCACGGGTACCAGTCGACCGGGTTGTCCGCGTGCTGGAGCAGGTACGGGCTGGTCGCGCCGGCGAGCCGATTCACCCCGGCATGCTATCGGTGATTGACCCTGCGAAGGTGCCTCCGCATACTCCACCGGAGTATGGACACGCATGCCGATCACTTCCGCCACAGCTACACGAAGGACCGGAAGGAGCTCCTGAACCGACTCCGCCGGATCGAGGGCCAGGCCCGCGGGGTCCAGCGCCTCGTCGAGGGGGAGGCCTACTGCCTGGACATCCTCCAACAGGTCGAGGCCATGACCGCCGCGGCCGACCAGGTCGCGATGCTCGTCCTCGAGGACCACATCGACGGCTGCCTGACCCACGCCGTCGCGACCGGCGAGGGCGAGCCCTACGTCCAGGAGGTCATGCAGGTCGTCCGCCGCGCGATGGGCCGCCCGGCGGCGCGCCGGAGGCGGCCCACGACGGCGCCGCGGAGGGTCAGCCGGGGAACGTAACGGGAGTGCCGCGGGGGGGAACCACGGCACTCCCGGTCCGAAGTGTACGGGCGAGGGTCAAGCCGATCACTCGCCGAACATCGTCAGCTGCTTGCCCCCGCGCTCCACGAGTGGATCGAGCCCGATCATCGGCTCCAGCCACTCGATCCGGGCCCCTTCACGGCCAATCAGGGCCTCCAGGTGTGGCCACTTCAGGACGTGCCAGTTCTGGCGCTCGACCTCGGTCCGGAGCCACGGCGAGCGGGCCAGCTTGAGCCGGAGCAGCTCGGCGCGCTCGGCGGGGATGACGAGGAAGCGGGCCTGCTGGTCCGAAGTCGGAATCTGGCTGCCTCGGCGGAGCACCGCCTCTCCGACCATCGCGGTCCATTCGACCTCGAAGAGGTAGCTCGACCGGTTCCGCACGTACCACAGGCCGTCGACCGCGCCGAGCACGTCGGCCGGGGCGCGGATGACGAGCGGGAGGTAGGTCCGCCGCTCGTCCTCCTTCAGGAGGTCGCCGAGGGTCCCCTGCTGCCACGGTCGCTCCTGCTCGCGACGGCTGACCCAGGCCCGCAGCCCGAGCCGGTGCCCGAACTCGACGATCGCGGCCAGGACCCGAGTGTGGTCCGCGATCCGGGTCGCCAGGTCCTCCTCGGACCGGAGCTCGCCGCGGTCCCCCACCGTGGCGTAGGCGGCGAGGCAGGCCCGGACGAGCTCCTCGTCCGGGGACGAGATGCCCGGGAACAACGCGAACACGCGATCGAGGAACGCGGTCTCGTCGAGCTGGCCGGCGGTCGTGAGGAGCGAGAAGGTCGCCCATTCGACCCGGTCACCGATCGTCCCGTCGGCGGCCAGCTCCGGCTCGCGCAGCCACCAAGTGGGACGCTGCGGGTCGCCGACCCGGATGAGGCTCGGATGGTCCTCGCGCCACAGCTCCTCGCGCAGCAGGACGGCGAGCAGGGCCGGACCGCCGCGCTCGACCCGATCGGTGACGACCGACTCCTCCCCCACTTCGGCGTCCTCGTCCGCCGGCCGGGCCTGGACGAGCCGCCGCAGCAGGCCGCTCCGCTCGAGCTCGAGGAGGACGGCGCACGCGATCCGGGTCAGCCCGGCCGGCTCGCCGCGCTCCCGCAGGAGTGACGCCGTCGCCCGCTCGATGGCGCCCGCGAGCTCGGGATACGTCAGGTGGCCATCGGTCGCGCCCAGGCGGAGCGGCTTGGCCCGCACCGCGTCCCGCAGCCGGTCCTCGGCCGACGCGCGGCGGAAGTGGAGCGTCACCCCGTCCCCGGAGCGGGCCGACTCGCGCGGAATGGCGTCGACGAGCTCGAGCTCGGCGCCGGCAGCGGCCATCGCCACCGCCAGCACACGATCCGGGTCGTCGCCTTCGAGCAGGACCGTGAACCAGCCGCCCGGCTTCAGGGCCCCGGCGGCCGAGGCCATCGCATGGCGGAAGGCGGTCACCTCGGCCCCGTCGGCGCGGGACGCGCCCCCGAACAGGGGCTCGAGGCGGAGCGTTTCGGCCGCCTCCCGGCCGAGCAGCCACGCGGTGGCGAGGTACTCGAACGAGAGCTCGTCGACGCTCTCGGGCGGCGGCGGCGCGCCGATGACGAGATCGACCCCGTCGGGCGGGAGGTACTGGCCGACGACCGCCGGTCGGCAGCGGATCCACAGCAGGTTGGCCGCGCCCATGCCGCCGAGCTCGCCGAGGTCGGCGGCAAAGCGGACCGGCCGCCGATCCCGCCCGAGCGCCGTCAGCGCGGTGCGCACGTCCTGGTAGGCGGCCTCGAAGAGGCGCCAGACGTTCACCTCGCGGTGGTGGCGGGACGCGGGCTGGCGGACGTGACCGCCCGCGATCCGGAGCGAGGCGACCCGCCCCGGGTAGCCGTTCAGCCGGCTGGCCGGGAGCAGGCAGCCCGCCAGCGCGAGGCGGAAGACGGCGGCCATCGGCTGGTCGTGGAACTCGGCGTCGATCTTGTTGGCGATCGCCTGGAGGGCGTACAGGTTCCGCGAGGTGTACAGGTCGAGGACCTCGTCGACGACGTCGCGCCGCTCGTCGAGGACCGGGAAGCGTTCCTGGAGCTGCTGGTAGGCGAGTCCCTGCCGGACATCGGTCCCGACCGGTGCCGGAATCGGGGTCGGGCGGACGGTCGACGCGAAGCGCGGGCCCTCCTCGGCGCCGAGGGCCACCGGCGGGTCGGCCGGTCGCGCGGGCGGGGGCGGTGGACCGCCGGGCTCCCCCAGCGGGGCGAGCGGCGCCTCCTCGGTGGGCAGGGGGTCGCCAATCAGGCCGAACGGGGCCGGCGGCAGGTCCTCGTCGGCATCGGCCGCCGGCTCGATGGCGGGCGCCTCGGGGGCGGGTGGCGGCGGCTCGAGGCCGAGCTTGGCGTAGTCGGCCTCGTCGACCGGGGCGACCCGCTCGTCGGGGCCGCCGACCGAGATGTCGCACGCGGTGCAGCGGTAGACCTTGCGGCCCGGCGCGTCCCCGTCCCGGGGCCAGATGAACTCCTCGACGACGACTGGCCGGTTGCAGTTCGGGCAGCGCGACGCATAGAGCTCCTCGACGTGCTGCCGAAGCGGAATGTCGACCCGTCGCGAGGAGCCGAGCTGGGCGAACGCGGCGTCCACCGCCGCGACCTCGGGTGCAAGGAGAAAGGCCTGGGCCGCCATCTGGGCGAACGGGCTCGCCTCGGCGGCGACCACCCGCATCCCGTGCGCCACGGCCCGGCGCGCGGTCCAGCCGGTGCCCGACCAGGGGTCGAGGATCGTGTCACCGGCGCTCGCGAACGAGGCGAGCTCGGCGTCGAGGACGTTATCGGCCGGAGAGGGGAAGTAGCGCTCGAGCAGCGCCAGGCCGGGAAGCCGCCGCGGAAGGACGACGTGGTCCAGTCTCTTCCGTTCGGCCTCGGTCATGGTGGCTACGTCTCGTCGAGCAGTTCCTCTTCTTCGTCGGGCTCGGTCGAGAGCTCCGGCAGAGACGTGTCGAGCTCCTCGACCTCTTCCGGCTCCTCTTCGACCTCCTCCGACTCTTCGTCGTCATCGTAGCGGAGGGCACTGCCCTTCATGTACGGCCGAACGTCACCGCTGCGACCCGACGCGGCGCCCGGGAACGACACGCGTCCAAAGTTCGAGGGATGGGCGAAGGTCTCGCGGATGATGAGCCGGAGGTCCTCATCGTCGACGTGGGTCAGGGCGGCCTCGTAGCGGTTGCCGTTGGTCATCAGCTCGAGCAGGCGGTTCGCGACGCGCGGCTCGACCTGCCCGACCTTGATCCCCCGGACGCGGGCCTCGAGCTCGCCGTCGCTCGCCTTGAGCTCGATCGCGTCGCCGGCCGACAGCGGGGCGAGATGTTTGGCCGGCGCCAGGTTGATCAGCCGCGCGCTGCCGGTCTTGCCCATCTCCTCGATGAACAGGGCGGCCGGCGCGCGGGTCGCGTGCTTCTCGCCGCGGGTCGTGTCGGACGTGATCAGCGCCTCGAGCCGCTCGATGTTCCGCTCCGCGATTCGGTTCAGCCGATCGAGCTCGAAGGCCTTCTGGTAGGCCTCCAGCGCATCGGTCAGCTGGTCGAGCTCGGCCAGCGCCTTGCCGAGGCGGTTGTAGGCGTCGACGTCGGCGCCCAGCTCGATTAGCTGGCGGTTCGTCTCGGCGGCCGCCTCCCACTCCCCGCGGGCAGCCTGGGCAACCGCGATCTCGGCAAGCTGGCGGCGCTCGCGGATGTTGGCGTCAGAATCCCCGGCGGTCATGGTCGCGCGACTCTCCCCGCGGCGTGATGAGTGGGCGAACGGCGCCGCACGGCGTGGCGGAACCGTCGGAGGGCAGCAGTTTGTAGCACCTGCCCGAGCGGGCTGTCAACGAAGCCTGCGCGTCCGGCTCAGGCTCCGCTGAGGAAGAGGGCGACGATGGCGCCGATGGCGGCCAGCGACCCGTACTCGAGGATCACCGCGCGGGTCGGAACGCCCGACTCGAGCGCATCGGCGGCGCCGCTCCACGAATGGAAGGTGAGCGCCACCAGGGCCGGCCCAACCGGCTGCGGAAGCTCGAGCAGGGTCATCGCCAGCGCGACCTGGAGCACGACGAGCAGGTGGAGCAGGGAGTGGCCGACGGCGGTCACGCCAACCGCGCCACGGGCCTCCGCCGAGCGCAGGCACGGGACGGCAACCAGCGCCGCGAACAGGATGAGTGACAGGAGCCACAGCTCGGTGGGCAGCAGGTCGGCCATGCCGGCGGTGGCGGCGAACACGCTCAGGACGAGGGTCAGGTCCAGCGACAGCCGGTAGCCGGGCATGTCCGGCCCATGGCGCTCGATGTACAGGACCCAGAACAGGAATGCCCAGGCCAGCGGGGCGGCCAGCGGGCCGATCCCGGGCGGCAGATGGCGCCCGAGGAGGGTGACCGACACCGCGCTGGTCGCGAGGATCGCGTACCGCGCGTAGCCGGCCGATGGACGGGCCGCCCCAAGCAGGGCGGCTGTGCCGAGGCCCGCGATCGCGAGCTCCAGGGCGAGCACCGCGGCGAGGGCCACCAGGTCGACGACCCAGCCGGCGGCCACCAGGGCCGCCATGAGCAGCGGGAGACCGATCGGTCCCGCCCGCCGCACGGCCCGGGCGCCCTGCACCCGCCCGGCGCGCAGCCGGCGGCGGGTGTCGGCCAGGGCGCTCATCGGCTCCACCCCTCCACGCCGGCCGTGTTCGCGATCTGGCCCGGCTCGAGCCACGCCCGCCGGGCGACGCCGACCGCGTAGTCCAGGTACTCGAGCTCCTCCGTCCGATGTGCGTCGCTGGCGAGGGTGAGCTGCACCCCGGCCTGGGCCGCGTCGCGGGCCAGCCGCTCGTCGAGGTCGAGCCGCGGGCTGCCGTTGATCTCGAGCCGGGTCCCGGTCCGGGCCGCAGCTTCGAACACCTGCGGCCAGTCGAACGACACCGGGTCGCGGCGGTTCACGATGCGCCCGGTCGGGTGGGCGATGATGTCGACGTTCGGGTTCTCGATCGCCGCCAGGCAGCGTCGGGTGAGCTGCTCGGTCGGCTGGCTGCGGCCGACGTGGATCGAGGCCACGACGACGTCGAA
This sequence comes from Candidatus Limnocylindria bacterium, assembly GCA_036555375.1. GTDB lineage: Bacteria > Chloroflexota > Limnocylindria > QHBO01 > QHBO01 > DASTEQ01. The sequence continues at coordinate 49,936 of DATBLJ010000018.1, read as the reverse complement.
CCGGGCGAGCAGCTCATCGGGGTAGTCGAGCGCGCCGTCGGCTCGGATCTCCATCTCCGTCCCATGCAGGATCCGGAACGGAGCGAGCTCACTGTTCAGCCGGTCGAGCTCGACCTTCTGCTCGGCGATCCGGTCGGGGGTCAGTCCCCGGGTGACCCCCAGCGACGGGGAATGGTCGGTGAGCACCATGTAGCCCAGTCCGCGGTCGCGAGCGGCGCGGGCCATCGTCTCGATCGTGTCCACGCCATCGGTCCAGTCGGAGTGGGTGTGGGTGTCGCCGCGCACGTCGTCCAGCTCGACGAGCCGCGGCAGCGTGCCGGCGATCGCGGCCGCCATCTCGCCCTCGCCCTCGCGGAGCTCGGGCGGAATCCACGGCAGGTCGAGGCGGGCGTAGACCGCCTCCTCGTCGGCGTCGAGCAGCAGCTCTCCCGTCTCGACGACGCGGAACCCCTTCTCGCTGAGCGACAGGCCACGATCGAGCGCCCGCTCGCGGAGCGCGACGTTGTGCTCCTTGCTCCCGGTGAAGTGGACGAGGTGGGTCCCCCACGCCTCCGGCCGGCAGACCATGAGGTCGACCTGGCGCTTCCCGTCGGCGGCGAGGACGACGCTCGCCTTGTCGGCCCCCGAGGCGATGACCCGCTCGACGGCGGCGAGCTCCTGGAAGGCACCGATCAGCGCCGCCGGGTCGGTGGTGGCGGCCAGCAGGTCGAGGTCGCCGATCGTCGTCCGCCGGCGCCGGAGCGATCCGGCCGCGGCCAGGCGCTCGACCCCGGTCACATCCCGGAGGCCCGCGATGAGCTCGTTCGCAAGCCGATCCGCCTCGTGAAGGAGCAGGCGCTGGTCGGACTGCTGGTCGAGCCGTGCGATGCCGGCCAGGATGTTCTGCTCGGTCCGTGCCGACATCCCCGACACCTCGCGGATGCGGCCCATCTCGGCGGCCTCGCGCAGCTCGTCGATCGAGGTCACGCCCAGCTCGAGGTGGAGCTGGCGGGCGGTCCGGGGGCCGACCCCGCCGATCCGGAGCACGCCGACCAGGCCCGGCGGGACCTGCTCGCGGAGCCGCTCGTGGTACTCGAGCCTGCCGGTCGTCGCGAGCTCGGTCAGCCGCGCGCCGATCGCCGCCCCGACGCCGGCGATCTTCGGCATCCGGCCCGCCTCGATGAGCGGCACGAGGTCGGCCGGGTAGCGTTCGATGGCATCCGCCGCGCGCCGGTAGGCGACCGCCTTGTACGGCACCTCGCCGAGCAGCTCGAGCATGTCCCCGATCTCGCGGAAGGTGGCCGCGAGCTCGGCGTTGGACAGGCCGTCGGTGTCGGACCGGCGGATGGAACGGGGGCGAGGCATGGCGGCCATTCTACGAAGCCACGAATCGGTCCCGGAAATGGAGACGCCGGGCCCGTCGGCCCGGCGTCTGCCTGGTTGGAAGGTCTTGGCTATCGCGTCCGGCGCAGCGCGCGCGGCAGGCTCATCCCAAAGATGCGGCCTCGGCGGCGACGCGGAACGGCCTGGTAGCGGTCCCGCTGTGCCTCCTCGAGCAGCTCGCGCTGGCGGATGGAGGCGATGAGGGCCATGTAGGTCAGACCGCGGCTCATCCGTTTGCTCCTTTCCTGACCGATGCGCGTGGCTGGCGACTCCAGGAACCCATCGGTAACTTGTGTAATGAATCTTATCGGTTACCCATGCTAGGTGGGTGTCAGTAACTTGTCAAGCCACCTATAATGGTTACAACATGACGACCTCACGAACAGCCATGCCGGAGCCGCCCGGGAACGAGCTGTGGGTCCGGTTCGTGAACACCCTGTCGTTCACCCATGACCGGCCGCTCGAGACGCTCCCCGACGCCGACGCGCTCGTCGCCTGGCTCCGGCAGGCGGGCCTCCTCTCCGACCGGGCGGCGAGCTCCGAGCGGGCCACCCTTCGCGACGACCCGGCGGAAGCCGCGCGCCGGATGGAGCGCTTCCGCGGCCTGCGCGACCTCATCCGGACCACCTCGACCGAGATCATCGACGGCGGCCAGCCGAGCCGCGACACCGTCCGCGAGCTGAACCACGTCCTCCGCGACGGCCTCCACTTCCACCAGCTCGAGATGAGCAGCGACGGGACGGAATACGGCCTGGCCCGGGTCGGGGACCGGCTCGACCAGGCACGGGCGACGATCGCCGGCACCCTGGCCGACTTCGTGGCCACGGGCCCGACGAGCCGGCTCCGGATCTGCGCCAACCCCGGCTGCCGTGAGGTGTTCATCGACCGATCCCGCACCGGTCGCAAGCGCTGGTGCGATATGCGGACCTGCGGCAACCAGGCGAAGGCGGCCCGCCATCGGGCGCGGCGGCGCGGCGCTGGTACTCCCGAGCCCCTTCCCGCGACCGGGCTCGCGCACTAGAATCGGCCCGACTCAGTACCCGAGGCCCCATCGACCCAGTGGACGCTGGTTGTAGTACCCGACAGACCGCGTGCCGGCGACCGGCCGGTGCCGAGGTGAGCGCCTAGCGCGCCATCCTCGACCTCCGGCGACCGACGGCCACCCGGCGCGCTCCCAGATCGACCCGCGCGACGAGGTGGTTTTTTCATGCCCGCCGCGCCGAGAGGAGGTGATCCGATGAGCTCCGTCGAGACTCGTGAGCTGCTCGAGGAGGTCCAGGCCCTGATTCGCCAGCGCGAGGAGGAGGGCGTGCGCGGCCTCGCCGAGCGCATCGGTGCCTCCGAGTGGGCGGACCTCGTGCCCCAGCTCGAGTCCCGGGAGGTCGCGGTCCTCCTCCAGTGGCTGCCCGACGAGGAGATTCCGATGCTCCTCGAGGAACTGTCGCCGTTCGAGGCGGCGCGCATCCTGCGCACCCTGGCCGGCCCCGAGGCGGCGGCGTTGCTCGAGGAGATGGACCCCGACGACGCGGCCGACGTCATCGAGGAGCTGCCCGACTCGACCGCCGACGAGATCCTGATCCGGATGAGCCCCGAGGACGCGGAGGAGATCCGCCAGCTCGCGGCCTACGACCCCGAGACGGCCGGCGGCCTGATGACGCCCGACTTCGTTGCGGTGCCTGCCGACGCCAGCGCCGCCCAGGCAACCGCCGCGATCCGCCAGCTGGCCGACGAGGCGGAGACGGCGAACTACGTGTACGTCATCGACGCCGAGCGCCATCTGCTGGGCGTGCTCTCCTCGTACCGGCTCCTGCTGAGCCCGCCGGAGACGCCGGTCGTCGAGCTCATGGCACCGAGCACCATCCGGATTCGCGCGAGCGCCGACCAGGAGGCCGCGGCCCGGCTGCTGACCGACCGGAACCTGCTCGCCATCCCGGTCGTCGACGACGCCGACCACCTGCTCGGGATCATCACCGAGGACGACGTCGCCGACGTCCTCCAGGCCGAGGCCACCGAGGACATCGAGCGCCTCGGAGGTTCGCAGCCATTGAACCTGCCGTATCGGCTGGCGAGTGTCCCGCTCCTCTTCCGGAAGCGGGTCTTCTGGCTGCTCCTCCTGTTCGTCGCCGCCGGCTACACCGGGACCGTGCTCCAGAACTTCCAGGGCGAGCTGACCGAGGTCGTCGCCCTGAGCTTCTTCATCCCGCTCCTGATCGGGACCGGCGGCAACATCGGCTCCCAGACCGTCACCCTCATCGTCCGCGCGATGGCCCTGAACGAGGTCGACCTGCGCGACATCGCCTGGGTCGTGTTCAAGGAGATGCGCGTCGCGCTCCTGCTGGGCGGCGTGATGGCGGTCGCCGGCTTCGTCCGGGCCTACCTGCTCGGCGTGGAGTCGGACATCGGGATCGTCGTCGCGCTGACGATCGTGGCCATCTCATTCTGGGCCGCCATCGTCGCGGCGGGGCTGCCGCTCGTCCTGCGCCGGCTCGGGGTCGACCCGGCGGTCGTCTCCGCACCGCTGATCACGACGATCGTCGACGGGACGGGACTGATCATCTACTTCGAGATCGCGCGGCTCGTGCTGAACCTCTGACCGGCGCTGGCGGCCGAGCTCGCGGCGTCAGACGCCGATCGGGTGCCAGACGGTCTTGATCTCGAGGAACTCACCAATCAGGTACGGCGACTGGGCTTGTTCGGACAGCCAGTCGTAGCCGGTCAGCCCGCCGTTCGGCGGGCGGGCGAAACGCTTCACGTTCTCGGTGGCCGCGTCCTCGACCGCCGCGACCGACGCCGGCTCGAGACCGAACCCGTCGAGCGCGTTGACGTCCATGTGGGCCGCCAGGTGCGGGACGAGCTCCCGGCGCAGGCCGGTGATGACGTTCACGACTCCACCCGGGACGTCGGACGTGGCGAGGACCTCGGCCAGGGTGATGGCCGGCAGGGGACGTGACTCGCTGGTCAGGACGACGGCCGCATTCCCCGACACGATGACCGGCGCCAGCCGGCTCACCAGCCCGAGCAGCGACGAGTCCTCGGCGGCCACGATCCCGACCACGCCGGTCGGCTCGGGAATCGAGAAGTTGAAGTACGAGCCGGCGACCGGGTTCACGTTGCCGAGGATCTGCGGAAACTTGTCGGCCCAGCCGGCGTACCACACCCATCGGTCGATGGCCGCGTCCACCAGGCGGCGCGCCCGCTGGAGACCGACCCCCTCGGCCGCGCGGACCTCGGCGACGAACTGGTCACGACGCCCCTCCGTGAGCTCGGCGATCCGGTACAGGATCTGGCTCCGGTTGAAGGCGGACCGCGCCGCCCATTCGGGCTGGACCTTGCGCGCGGCGCGCACCGCGTCGCGGATGTCCTTCCGCGTCCCGCGGCACGCGTTGGCGAGCAGCCGGCCCGTGGCGTCGTGGACGAGGTACGAGCGGCCGGACTCCGTCCGTGGGAACTCGCCACCGATGAACAGTTTGTAGGTCTTCCGCACCCCGAGTCGCTCCCCCGCCTCGGCGGTGCCGTTGCGAAGCGCCAGCGGCGCGGCGGCGCGGGCCTCCAGCAGCGGTGAGCGGCTGGCTCGCCGCTTGGCGGTGGTCGGGCGACGGACCTGGTTGCGGCGGGCGGTGGCCATCGGTCAGGCGGCCCCGTCCAGGCGCAGGTAGGCGGCCAGGCCATGGAGCCCGCCCTCGCGGCCGTAGCCGGACTCCTTGTAACCGCCGAACGGCGACGTGGGGTCGAACCGGTTGAAGGTGTTGGCCCACACGACGCCGGCCTTCATGGCGCCGACCATCTTGAAGATCCGGCTCCCCTTCTCGGTCCACACCCCGGCCGACAGGCCATACGGGGTGTTGTTCGCCTTCTCGACCGCCTCCTCCGGGGTGCGGAAAGTCAGCACCGACAGGACGGGTCCGAAGATCTCCTCCTGGGCGATCCGATGGCTCTGCGAGACGCCGGTGAACAGCGTGGGGCGGAAGAAGAAGCCGCGGGTTGGCAGCTCGCAGTCGGGCTGGAAGATCTCGGCCCCCTCGGCGATGCCGGCCTCGACCAGCTCGGCGATCTTCGCCAGCTGGCCGGCCGAGTTGATCGCCCCGACATCGGTGTTCTTGTCGAGCGGGTCACCGACCCGGAGCGTGGACAGGCGGTCCTTGAGCTTGTCGAGGAGGGGCTCGTAGACCGACTCCTGGACGAACAGCCGCGAGCCGGCGCAGCACACCTCGCCCTGGTTGAAGTAGATGCCGTTGATGATCCCCTCGATCGCCTGGTCGATCGGAGCGTCGTCGAACACGATGTTCGCGGCCTTGCCGCCGAGCTCGAGGGTCACCTTCTTGTGGGTACCGGCCACGGCGCGGGCGATGAGCTTGCCAACCGCGGTCGAGCCGGTGAAGGCGACCTTGTCGACCTCCGGGTGGCGGACGAGCTCCATCCCGATCTCGCCCGGACCGGTGATGATGTTCACCACCCCCGGCGGGAGCTCCGCCTGGCGCACGACGTCGGCGAACAGGTACGCGGTCAGCGGGGTCGTGGAGGCGGGCTTGAGGACGACCGTGTTGCCGCAGGCCAGCGCCGGGGCGATCTTCCAGGCCAGCATCAGGAGCGGGAAGTTCCAGGGGATGACCTGGGCGGCGACCCCCAGCGACGAGGGGCGCCGGTTCGGGAACGCGTACTCGAGCTTGTCGGCCCAGCCGGCGTAGTAGAAGAAGTGGGCCGCCGCCAGCGGGACGTCGACGTCGCGGCTCTCCTTGATCGGCTTGCCGCTGTTCATCGTCTCGACCACCGCGAACTCGCGGGCCCGCTCCTGCATGATCCGGGCGATCCGGTAGAGGTACTTCGCTCGCTCGCTGCCCGGCATGCGGGACCAGACCGTGTCGTGGGCCCGGCGCGCGGCGCTCACCGCCCGGTTGACGTCAGCCTTCGAGGCACGGGCCACCCGGGCGAGGACCTCCTCGGTGGCGGGGTTGATGACGTCGAACGTGGCCTTCGGGCGCGACGAGCGGAACGCGTTGTCGATGAACAGCCCGTACTCGGACTCGATCCGGACGTGATCGGTCGACTCGGGGGCGGCCGCGTACTCCCAGGGGATCTTCCGCGCCGCCATGCCCCACGAGGCGGCGGCGGGCTTCGTCTCCGGCTTCCGGGTCAGCGCCATGGCCTCGGATTATGGACTGGAACGTCACGAGCGGCGCCGTCCGCGGGCCAGTGGGCACCTGATTCGGAGCCGTCCGGCACTGGCGCGTGCCGAACCGATCCGCAAACCTGACCGTGGGGGCATGGGAAGGAAGGTCTGCACGTGCCTGGCAAGCGGCTCAGCATTCGATGGCCGGGGCTCCTGGTCGCGGGAACGGCCGTTCTCGCGTTGGCCTGCCAGCCGTCCGGCTCGGGCGCTCCATCGGCCACGCCCAATGACCTGCCGTCATCCAGCCCGGCCGCCAGCACCTCGGCGAGCGCCGAGCCGACCGAGGCGCCTGCCTCGCTGCTGGTCCGGCTGACGAGCGAGATTCACAACCCGCCCGCCCTCAGCCTCCGCGTGGAGATCCTGTCCGACGGTCGGGTGGTCGAGGGCGGCCAGCCGTGGTCCACTCGGACGCTGACCGCCGCAGGCCTGGAGCAGGTCGAAGCGACGATCCTCAGCTCGCCGCTGCTGCAGGACAGCGCCGACTACCCATGGGTGCTCGCCGTGCCGCCGGAGCAGGCGCCCATCGGGATCTCCGGTACGTGGACGTTCGTCATCGGAGAGCAGCCCGAGCCCATCGTCGTGAGGTCGGGCGTCTGGTTGGACGAGGCGGAGCCCCTCTATTTCGTCCCCTCACCTGAGCGCGAGGAGCTCGATCGCCTGGCGCATCTCCTGGCGGACCCCGCTTCCTGGGTCACCGCGGATGGCTGGGTGGAGACGGAGTCGGCTCCCTTCCAGGCCGAGGGCTACCTGCTGTGGGTAACCGTCTGGTCGGAAACGGCACCCGAGGGACTGCCCTCGGCTGCCGGCGTGACGTGGCCGTTCGACGGGCCCATCGAATCTTTCGGAGAGGTCGTCGCGACCGATCTCAGCCTGGGACGATGTGGATACCTCGAGCCGCCGCAGGCCGCAGACCTGGAGGCGAGTCTCACCGAGGTCGGGGCGCCAACCGATGTCAGCCGACGGGTCGACCTCGCCACCGATGGCGGGTGGGTCGGCCTGTACCTGAGCCCACGGACGGTGGACGGTTTCCCGACCTGCGCGGATGAGGCGCCATTCCAGCCGCCCTACGTGTCGGTCCCCTGACGGCTCTCAGGCGGGCGCGATGCCCTCGAGGCGCAGCAGGAACCGCTTGTGCTCCAGGCCGCCGGTGTAGCCGCCGATTCCCCCGTCCGCGTGGATGACCCGGTGACAGGGCACGACGATCGGGATCGGGTTGCCGGCGAGGGCATTGCCCGCGGCTCGCGCGGCACGCGGTGAGCCGGCGGCGGCGGCCATCTCGCCGTAGCTGGCCGTCTCGCCGAACGGGATCTCGGCCGTGGCCCGCAGGACATCCTGATTGAAGCCACGGACGAGAGTCCAGTCGATCTGGAGGTCGAAGCGGTGACGGCGCTCCCCGAAGTACTCGTCCAGCTGCGCGCGGACCGGATCGGTTCGCCGGGGGGCGACCAGGACCCGGGGCGAGACCTGCTCGGCGACCTCCTCCGCGACCTGGCCGAAGTTCTCGCGGTCGTACGCGACCCGAACCAGGCCGCGCGGGGTCACGAACACGGCGATCGGTCCGAGCGGTGTATCGAGCGTGGCCCACGCGACATCGAGCAGGCCTGCGGCGTCGGCACGGGCGGCGAGCCGCGCGGTCACCGCCGCCGGGTCGACGTCGGGCGTCGCGGGGCGTTGCAGCCGCCGCTCGAGATCGGTCATCGGTCCACCTCCGTCCGGAGCCGGCGCAGCCCGGCGCTCACGTTCTGTCGAGCCGCCTCGGGGCTGATCCCCATCCGGTCGGCGATCTGGGCGTAGTCGAGGTCGAGCACGTACCGATGGACGACGGCCGTGCGCTGCTTGGCGGGCAGCTCGCGGACCGCGCTCCACAGCCCGTCCTCGGGGAGCGGCAGCGGGGCGGTCCGCGGTTCGGCCGCGGGGCTCATCCCGTCGAGCCCGACCGTGGACGGACGGCGCGACCAGGTCCGGACCGTGTCGGTGGCCTTGCGGTGGGCGATCGTGTACAGCCAGGCGCGGAGGTTGTCCGCGTGCCGGAGCCGGGGGTACGCGCGGAGGGCGGCAATGAAGGTCTCCTGGAGGCAGTCCTCGGCCGCGTCCGGCCCGACGCAGCCAACCAGGAACCGATGCAGCTCCACGCTGTGGGCGTCGACCAGGGTCTGGAATGGCGGCAGGCTCACATGGTCTGAAACGCGACGCCGATCCGATCCGTGAGGCACGCCCACAGGGTACGGCCGGACCACGGGCGGCGCTGCTAGGCTCCCGACATGGCGCACCCACTGTTCGAGCCGCTGGTGGGCACCTGGCGTGGCCACGGGGAGGGCACCTTCCCCGGCATGCCCGCCTTCGCCTATGAGGAGGAGATCCGCTTCGAGGACCTGGGTGGAGACGTCGCCTACTTCCAGCGCGCGTGGGACCCGGAGCGCGGCACGGTCCTCCACGCGGAGGCCGGGATCTGGCGGGCCACCGGTGATGACGCGGTCGTGGCGTCGATCGCCCAGGCCCGCAGGAACGAGGTGTCGGCCGGGACCGTGCGCGACGGCCTGGTCCAGCTGGCGGCGACGGCCACCTCGGCAGCCGATGACGTCAAACCGGTGACCGCCAGCCGGCGCTGGTACCGGATCGACGGCGTCGCGCTGTCCTACGAGTACGCGATGGCGGCCGGGGACATGACCGAGCCGGTGCGCCACCTGGCCGGGACGCTGCGCCGGGGCGGCGACTGAGCGAGGACGGATCGGTCAGTCGATCGTGAAGTAGTCGCCGCCGCTGTAGCGGCCGGTGCGCTCCTTGCGGATCTGCATGAGCACGTCGTTGAGCAGGGTGGAGGCGCCGAACCGGAATCGGTCGGGCGTCATCCAGTCCGGGCCCAGCGTCTCGTACAGGACGGTCAGGTAGGCGATCGCCTCCTTCGAGGTCCGGATCCCGCCGGCCGGCTTCATCCCGACCGCGCGGCCGGTCTGGGCGTGGAAGTCGCGGATCGCCTCGAGCATGACCAGGGTCACGGGGAGCGTGGACGCGGGCTGGACCTTGCCGGTCGAGGTCTTGATGAAGTCCGCGCCGGCGGCCATGGCCAGCACGGAGGCGCGCCGGACGTTGTCGTAGGTCTCCAGCTCCCCGGTCTCGAGGATGACCTTCAGGTGGGCCGGGGCGGCGGCGTCCTTGACCGCCACGACCTCGTCGTAGACCTTCCCGTAGTCGCCGGCCAGGAACGCCCCGCGGTCGATGACCATGTCGATCTCGTCGGCGCCGAGCGCCACCGCCTGGCGGACGTCCTCGAGCTTGACCACGAGCGGGGCCTGGCCCGACGGGAAGTAGGTGGCCACCGAGGCGACCTTCACGGTCGACCCGGCGAGCGCCGCCCGGGCAGTGGCGATCATGTTCGGGTAGACGCACAGCGCGGCCACGCTCGGGATGCTCGGGTCGGTCGGGTCGGGGCGGACCGCCTTGCCGGCCAGGGCCCTGACCTTGCCGGGCGTGTCCTTCCCCTCGAGCGTGGTGAGGTCCATCATCCGGATCGCCAGGTCGAGGGCCCACAGCTTCGACTCGCGCTTGATCGAGCGCTTGGCGAGCATCGCCGCCCGCTCCTCGATCCCTACCTGGTCGACCGGCCAGACCCGGCCCAGCAGGTTGCCGAGCGCCTGGTGGCGGGGTGCGGACAGGGCCGCCGTCCGGCGGCGGGCGGGCTTCGCTGAGGTCCGGGCCGGGCGGGTGGTAGTCATGCCTCGCGCCGCATCAGGACGAGGAGCGCGACGCCGGCCAGGAGCCAGATCAGGACGAGGTAGACGAGGCTCCCGTACAGCGTGTCGCTGACCGAGTGGGAGCCCTGGTCGACCACGGTCACGACCCCGACCGAGGCCGCGAACGCGGCCAGGACGAGCATCCAGCGTGCGTGTCGGTGCATCGGAGGCCGATGATACGCTCTGCCGGTGGGCACTCCTCCGCGGCGGGGCGGCCAGCTCGAGCCGATCGTCTACTGCCTGACCCGCGATCACGAGCTCGCGGCGGTGCTCGACGAGCAGCTGGTCGGAGTGCTCGTCTTCTTCTACAACGACGCGGCGCGCCTCCACCAGGCGCTCATCCTCCGAGCGCCGAACCTGGTGGTGATCGACACGGGCGCCATCCGGCCGGAATCCGGTGATGCCGGCCTCGGCCCGGTCGTCACCTTCGTTCGCGAACGGGCGGCCGCGGCACGGATCGCCGTGCGGCCGGGACCGGGCGCCGAGTGGCTGGTCGGGGCCGAGGCCGGCGTGGGCGTCGTGATGCTGCCCGGCGACATCCCCGGCTGCGCGGAGGCGGTGGTCGCCCTCAGCGGCTGAGCCAGGCGGCCCGTTCGATCGGCCAGTAGCGAACGATCGCCCGCCACCGGATGGCGGAGACGGGCAGCGGTCCGAAGATCCGCGAGTCGGTGCTCAGCCGCGCGTCGCCGCGGAGCGCGACCCGGTCGTCCTGGAGGGCGGCGACCCGCTTCACGAGCTCGCGGCGGGGCGTCCGCGGATCGCCGGCCAGCACGATCTCCCCAGGGCGTGGGGCGCGACGCCGGTACGTCCACGACTCCACGAGCAGCCGGTCGCCGGGCTCGAGGGCCGGCGCCATCGAGCGGCCGTCGACGACGACCGCGTCGAGGTCACGGAGCAGCCGACCGAGCGCCCAGGCGACGGCAAGGCCGAGCACGAAGCCCAGGCCGAACCCGGCGCCGGTCCGCATCGGTCAGGCCGTCAGGCGAGCCCGATTACTGGACGCGCGTCTTCTCGGGACCGCCGGTCGCCTTCCAGATCTCGTCGATCCGGTCGATGGCGGCGAGCAGGTCCTTGGCCGCCTGGACGTCGAGCGTCTGCTTGACCTTGGAGGCCTGCTTGGTGGCCTGCCAGAACACGTCGTGCAGGTCGGGGTGGGCTTCGAGGTGCTCGGGCTTGAAGTAGTCGTGCCACAGGACGTCGAGGTGGTGCTTCACCAGCTCGGCGCGCTCTTCCTTGATATGGATGCAGCGACCCTTGAACAGCGGGTCCTCGCTGGCGTCGTGCTTCTCGATGATCCGCAGGCACGATTCAGCCTCGATCCGGGCCTGCTCCGGGTCGTAGATGCCGCAGGGCAGGTCGCAGTGGGCGGCCACGTGGCGGGTGGGCTGGAGGAGTCGGCGAAGTGTCAGCATGGGCCGATTGTGCCCCACCGTGGGCACGCCGGCATTGCGGCTTCGCGACCGATGTTGCAGATCCGAGACAGGCGACGTGGAGGCCCTTGCGGTCAGCTCCCCATCACGATGCCGCCGTCGACGCCGAGCACCTGCCCGGTCACGAACCGGGCCTCGTCACTGGCGAAGTAGACGGCCGCTGCGGCCACGTCCTCGACCGTGGCCAGTCCACCGAGCGGGGTGATCCCGATGATGTAGTCGCGGGCCGCGTCCGACAGGCCGGTGAGGATGTCGGTCTCGACCAGGCCCGGCGCGATGGCGTTGCAGGTGATGTTCCGGCTGGCCAGCTCGCGGGCCGTCGTCTTGGTCAGGCCGATGAGCCCGGCCTTGGCGGCGACGTAGTTCGCCTGGCCGACGTTGCCCATCCGTCCGGCGACGCTCGACATGTTGATGATCCGGCCGTGGCGGTTCTTCATCATCGGCCGGGACACGGCCTTGGTCATCCAGAACGGGCCGGACAGATTCGTCGCGATCACCGCGTCCCAGTCGTCGGGGTCCATCCGCATGATGAGGTCGTCACGGGTGATCCCCGCGTTGTTGACGAGGATGTCGACCTTCTCGAACGCCGCGAGGGTGGCGGTCACGATCGCCTCGCAGGCGTCCTTGCCGTCGGCGGTGCTGCCCTGGACGGCCACCGCCCGGCGGCCGAGGGCCTCGATCTCGCCGACGACGGCGTTCGCCCCGTCCGCGCTCTCGCGGTAGTTGACCGCCACGTCGGCGCCCTGCCCGGCGAAGGCCAGCGCCAGCGCACGGCCGATGCCGCGGCTGGCCCCGGTGACGAGGGCAACCCGTCCGGTCAGGTCGAACATCACTCGACGCCCGCGCCGACCGGCTCGCGCTGTGGCTGGCCGGCACGTGTCTGCTCGCCCGGCGCGAGGAACGCGCGGCTCGGATCGGCGGTCCACTCGAGGACGGCGGCGCCCGCCGTGTAGCCGGCGCCGAAGGCGCCCATCAGGATCCGGTCGCCGATGTTCACGCGGCCGGCGGCCACCGCCTCGGCGAGGGCCATCGGCACGGAGGCTGCCGAGGTGTTCCCGTACCGGTCGATGTTGACGTGGACCTTGTCGCCGTCGATCCGGAGCAGGTCGCGGACGGTCTCCAGGATCCGGATGTTGGCCTGGTGGTAGAGGAACAGGTCGATGTCGTCCATCCGCAGGCCCGCCCTGGTGACCGCGGCCTGGGTCGTGTCCGCCAGCTGGCGGGTCGCGTACCGATAGACCTCCTTGCCGGCCATCTGCATGAAGTGGAGGCGGTCGCGGACGCTCTCCTCGGTGGCCGGGTGGGCCGTCCCGCCGCCGGGGATGATGATCCCCTCCTCCCCGGTGCCGTCCGAGTAGAGCTCGACCGAGAGGAGTCCACCCGGTCCGTCCGAGGCGGAGAGGAGCACCGCGCCCGCTCCATCACCGAACAGGACGCACGTGTTCCGGTCGGTCCAGTCGAGGTACCGGCTCAGCAGGTCGACGCCGATGACGAGCACCTGGCGCGCCATGCCGCTCGTCACGAAGCTCGCCCCTGCGGCGAGGCCGAAGACGAAGCCCGAGCAGGCGGCATTCAGGTCGAAGCCCGCCGCCCGGGTCGCTCCCAGGTCGCGGGCGACGAGGACGCCGGTTGCCGGCATCAGGTAGTCCGGGCTTGCCGTGGCGACGATGACGAGGTCGACGTCCGCCGGGTCGACACCCGCGACCGCGAGGGCGTCGCGACCGGCATTGGTCGCGAGGGTGGTCGTCGTCTCGTCGTCCGCGGCAATGCGCCGTTCGCGGATCCCGGTCCGGGTCCGGATCCACTCGTCGGACGTGTCGACGATCTTCGACAGGTCCTCGTTGGTCATGACCCGCGATGGGGCGTACATCCCCCATCCGGTGATCACGGCGCGGCTCATGCGAGGCGGATCTCGTACAGGGGCTGCTGGCGCTTCACGAGGGCCCCATTGTCGGCCAGGACGCGGCTGACTGTGCCGGCGACATCCGACTTGATCTCGTTGAAGAGCTTCATGGCCTCGATCAGGCCGACCACCTGGCCGGCGGCCACCTCGCCGTTGAGCTGGAGGTACGCCCTGGCTCCGGGCGAGGGGGCCGTGTACCAGATCCCGGTCAGCGGAGCGGTGATGAACCGATGGCCCGGCGCCGGCTCGCCGAACGGCGTGCCCGCGGCCGGTGCGCCGGACGCGGCGGCTGGTGTCGTGGCCGGCGCTGCCCGATGACGGGCGAGGCGCACCGTGATCCCGCCGGTCTCGACCTCGAGCTCGTCGAGGCCGCTCTCGAGGAAGGGTCCGGTCAGCGCATCGACCGCGGCCAGGATCGGGTCATCGGCCATGCCGTCAGGCGCCGTCCCAGCGCCGAAAGACGAGGGTCGCGTTGTGGCCGCCGAAACCGAACGCGTTGCTCATGGCGGTCGTGATCGGCGCCCGGCGGGCGACATTCGGCACGTAGTCGAGATCACATTCCGGATCCGGCGTCTCGTGGTTCGTGGTCGGCGGAATCATCCCGGTCTCGAGCGCCCGGACGCAGGCCACGGCCTCGATGCCGCCGCCAGCCCCCATCAAGTGGCCGGTCATCGACTTCGTGCTGCTCACCGGGATCCGGTAGGCATCGTCACCGAACACGGTCTTGATGGCGGCGGTCTCAGCCGAGTCGTTCGGCGGGGTCGAGGTCCCATGGGCGTTGATGTACGACAGGTCGCCGGGCACCAGGCCGGCATCGGCGAGGGCGATCCGCATGCTGGCCACCGCCCCGCGCCCGCCTGGAGCGGGCAGCGTCACGTGGGCCGCGTCGTCCGAGGCGCCGTAGCCGATCAGCTCGGCCCGGATCCGCGCGCCGCGGGCCCGGGCATGCTCGAGCTCCTCCAGGACGACCACGCCAGCGCCGTCGGCGATGGCGAAGCCGTCGCGGTCGGCGTCGAACGGCCGCGAGGCGTGGGTCGGGTCGGCGTTGCGCTTCGTCGTGAGGGCCCGCATCGCGCTGAAGGCCGCGACCACGAACTCGCAGATCGCGGCCTCGGTCCCGCCGGCGAGCATCACGTCCGCGTCGCCGCGCCGGATGATCCCGGCCGCCTCGCCAAGGGCGTGGTTCGAGGACGCGCAGGCGCTCACCGTCGCGTAGTTCGGCCCACGCAGGTTGGCCGCGATGGCGACGTGGCCAGCGGCGGTGTCGGGAATCATGTTCAGGATGCTGAACGGGCCGACCCGGTCATAGCCCTCGACCTGGGCCGCTTGGGCGTCGCGGATCGTCGAGGTGATCCCCCCGATCCCGGTGGCCACGATGGCGCCGATCCGATCCGCCTCGGGATCGCCCTCGACGAACGGGATCGGCAGCCCGGCGTCGGTCAACGCCTGGGCGCTGGCCGCCCACGCGTAGTGGACGACCCGGTCGTGGCGGCGCACGTCCTTGCGATCCATGTAGACGGTCGCATCGAAATCCTTGATCTCACCCCCGACCTGGGACGCGACCACGCTCGGGTCGAAGCTCGCGAAACGGTCGATCCCGCTCCGCCCGGTGACGAGACCGTCCCAGTAGGTCTCGACGTCGTTGCCGAGCGGCGTCACGGCCCCGAGGCCGGTGATGACGACCCGCCGCTCCCCGCGCTCGGCGGAGGAGCGTGACGGCGCCCGGTCAGCCACCGGGGGCCCGGCTGCCGCCAAGGTCCTGGTCGCGGGGCATGATGAACGTCAGGTACGCCTCGCAGGCGACCTCGCCCTCGACCGAGGCCACCGCCCGGGCGCGACCCGAGACGCGGCCCAGTTTCTCGACGGTGATCTCGAGCCGCAGCGTGTCGCCGGGCACGACGATCCGGCGGAACTTGCACTCGTCGATGCCCCCGAACAGGACGAGCTTGCCGCGGTTCTCGGGCGTCGAGAGGACCGCCACGCAGCCGGCCTGGGCCAGCGATTCGACGAGCAGGACGCCGGGCATGATCGGGCGGCCGGGGAAGTGGCCCTGGAACTGGGGCTCGTTGGCGGTCACGTTGCGCATGGCGACGACCCGCTGGCCCGGATCGATCTCGACGACCCGGTCGATGAGGAGGAACGGGTAGCGGTGCGGGAGGATCTCCATGATCGTGGCCGCTTCCCACGGGAGCGGCGGCAGGCTCGGGTCCGGCGCGGTGGGGACGGCGGGCGAATCGGTGCTCATCGGTCTCCCGGAGAATCAGGCTGGCTCGCCGACGAAGGCGGCGGGCCCGACGCGATCCAGCAGGTTGGTGCTGACCTCGGCGTCCACGAAGGCAGCATTGTCGACGATCGCCCGGTGGAAGGGGAGGTTCGTCTTGACCCCCTCGATCCGGCAGTCGGCCAGGGCAGCCCGGGCGCGGGCCAGCGCCTCGCCGCGATCCTCGCCCCAGACGATGAGCTTCGCGAGCAGCGAGTCGTAGTACGGCGGGATCTCGTAGCCGGCGAACAGGTGGGTGTCGACCCGGATGCCGGGTCCCTCGGGCCAGCTGAGCTCGGATACGACCCCGGTCTGCGGCGAGAAGTTGTCATGCGCATCCTCGGCCGTGATCCGGAACTCGAACGCATGCCCGCGCAGCTGGACCTGCTCCTGGGTCAGGGTAAGCCGCTCGCCGGACGCGATCCGGAGCTGTTCGGCGACGAGGTCGATCCCCGTCAGCGCCTCCGTGATCGGATGCTCGACCTGGATGCGGCAGTTGATCTCGATGAAATAGAAGTTTCCCTCGCGGTCGAGGAGGAACTCGAGGGTGCCGGCGTTCTCGTAGCCGGCGGCGACCACCGAGCGGATGGCGAGGTCGCGGAGCCGTTCGCGGGCCGGCTCGTCCATCGCCGGCGACGGCGCCTCCTCGACGATCTTCTGGTGCCGCCGCTGGACGGAGCAGTCGCGCTCCCCGAGATGGATCCCGTTGCCGTAGCTGTCGACGAGGACCTGGACCTCGACGTGACGGTTGTCCTCGATCCAGCGCTCGAAGTAGAGGGAGTCGTCCCCGAAGGCGGCGCGCGCCTCCGACCGGGCGAGCGGCAGCTGGGTCTCCATCTCGCGCGGCGAGCGCACCAGCCGCATTCCGCGTCCCCCACCCCCGGCCGATGGCTTGAGCAGGACCGGGTAACCGGCCGCCTCGGCCTGGGCCAGGGCGTCCGCCAGGTCGGCGACGATCCCGGTGCTGCCCGGCACGGTCGGCAGCCCGGTGGCGGCCAGCATCCGGCGCACCGCGTACTTCGAGGCGAAGCGCTCGATGACCTGGGCCCGGGGGCCGATGAACACGAGGTCGTGGACAGCGCAGGCCTCGGCGAACGAGGCGTCCTCGGAGAGGAAGCCATAGCCCGGATGGACCGCGTCGCAGCCGGTGATCAGCGCGGCACTGATCAGCGCGGGCTGGTTCAGGTACGAGCGGCGGGCTTCCGCCGGACCGATGCAGATGGCCTCGTCCGACAACCGGACGGCCAGCGAGTCGCGATCGGGCTCGCTGAACGCGACGACCGCCGGGATCCCGAGCTCCTGGCAGGTGCGCAGGATGCGCACCGCGATCTCGCCCCGGTTCGCGATCAGGATCTTGGCGAACATCAGCCGGCTGGTGTCCGGTCGATCTCGACCAGGAGCTGGCCGTACTCGACCGGCTCCCCGCTCTCCGCGACGAGGTGGCGCACGACGCCGTCGGCGGCCGCCCGCACCTCGTGCCGGATGCCGAGCATCTCGACGAAACCGATCTCCGTGCCGGCGCTGACCGACAGCCCCGGCCCGAGCCCGTCGGCATAGACGAAGTGCCCGACCGCCGGTGATCGGACCGGGTCGAGGGTCGCGGTCGTTCCCTCGACCGGGGTCACGCCGACGTCGGACGTGGTGACGGTGACCTCGACCGAACCGCCGGCAGCAGCGCTGCCGCCGGTCGGGCCGGGTGCCACGACCCGGACCCGGAGGTCGCCCTGGCGGACCTCGATCTCGGCCAGCCCGTGGCGGCTCAGCCGCTCGGTGAGTGCCGGGACCAGGGCGGTGACCGCCTTGGCCATGGCCTCGGCGGTCTCGTCGGTGCTCATCCGCCCCCCTCCTCGTCCTCGTCAACCTCCCCGGCTCCCACCGGCACGGCGGCCTCCCCCGACTGCCGGAACAGCCGGCCGAGGCGCTCCCCGATCGACGGGGCGCCGACCCGGAGGGCCGTGGCCTCGACCTCGTTGACGGTGCCGATGGCCCGCAGCCGAGCATAGCGGCGCGCGCGCAGGTCCTCCGGATCGAGCCGTTCCAGGCGGGCCAGGGCACCGACGATGGCGGCCTTGATGGCCGCCGCGGTGGCGGGCACGTCGGTATGGGCCCCGTCGATCGGCTCCTGGATCACCCCGTCGACGATTCCGAGCTCCTTCTGCTCGGCGGCCGTCATCTTCATCGCCGCCGCGGCCAGGGGGGCCGCGTCCGCCGACCGCCACAGGATGGCGGCGCAGCCCTCCGGCGAGATGACCGAGTACACCGCGTTCTCCAGGGCGAGAACCTCGTCTCCCACCCCGATCGCGAGTGCGCCGCCCGAACCGCCCTCGCCGACGATGACCACGACGATCGGCACCCGGAGGCCGGTCATCAGCTGGATCGAGGCGGCAATCGCCTCGGCCTGGCCGCGCTCCTCGGCAGCCGGCCCGGGAAACGCGCCGGCGGTATCGAGGAAGGTCACCACCGGCAGGCCGATCCGGTCGGCCATCCGCATCAGGCGTTGCGCCTTCCGGAAGCCTTCGGGCATCGGTGAGCCGAAGTTCCGGAAGATGTTCGACTCGGTATCGGTTCCCTTCTGGTGACCGATGACCATGACCGGCCGGCCCTCGAGGAGGGCGGGGCCGCCGACGATGGCCGGGTCGTCGCGGTACGTCCGGTCGCCGTGGAGCTCGACGAACTCGTCGAAGAGCTGGGCAACCAGGGTCAGGGTCCGGGGTCGCTGCGGATGGCGGGCGAGCTGGACCCGGCGCCACGCCGCGTCGGCAGCGTCCTGGCTGACGACCGGCGGCGTCGGCTCGACCGTTGCGTCGCTCACCGGAACCTCGCTGGCAGGCACGTCGCTCACTGCGCCGGCGCCTCGGTGTCGATGCCGGCCGTTTCGCTGACAGCCCCGCCGAAGCGCTGGGCCAGGCCCTGCAGCGCGCCGATCGGGCGCAGGCGCCGGCCGTCGCCCTCGGCGGGCCCGCCGACCGGCAGGAGCCGAACCAGGCGGGCGACCATGGCCCGGAGCTGGCTGCGAGGCACGACCGCGTCGATGAATCCGTGCTCGTAGAGCCGCTCCGCGCTCTGGAACCCATCGGGAAGCTCCTCTCCCACCGTCCCGCTGGCGACCCGGGCGCCGGCGAAGCCGATCAGCGCGCCGGGCTCGGCCAGGATCACGTCGCCGAGGGACGCGAAGCTGGCCAACACGCCGCCGGTCGTCGGGTCGGTGAGGATGCTGATGAACGGGATCCCCGCCTCGTTCAGGCGGCCCAGCGCGGCGGTCGTCTTCGCCAGCTGGAGGAGTGAGATCGTGCCCTCCTGCATCCGCGCCCCGCCTGACGCGCTCACGACGATGGCCGGGACTCGCTCGGCCAGGGCCGCCTCGAAGGTCCGGGCCACCTTCTCGCCGACGACACTGCCCATCGAGCCGCCCATGAACCGGAAATCGAAGAGGCCGAGCACGACGGGCTGGCTCTCGATCCGCCCGGTGCCCCAGAGCGCCGCGTCGGCCAGGCCCGACTTCGCGCGGGAGGACTCGATCCGCTCGGGGTAGGGCTTGCTGTCGGTGAAGGTCAGCGGATCGCCGCTGACCAGGCCCGCGTCACGCTCGACGAACGAGCCGGAGTCGAGCAGGAGCGCGATCCGCTCCGGTGCGGACAGCCGGAAGTGGTACTCGCAGGTCGGGCAGACCCGGTCGTTGCGTTCGAGCTGCCGGTTGAAGAGCTGGTTCTCACAGCGCGGACACTTCGTCCAGGTGTCGGCCGGCGCCGATCGGCGGGTGAACGGAAACTTGATCTTCATGACCGATGCACCAGGCGCCAGGCGACGACGGCCACCCCCGCCGTGCTGACCACGACCGATCCCACCGCCCCGGTGACCACCAGGCGGCTGTGGTGTCGCACGAATCCACCGAGGCGGGCGTCGAGCGGGAGCCCGTCGGCGCCGAGGCGCCGAGCGAGCGCCGCCTCGAAGGCCGTCCCCGGCGGCACGAGGTGGAGCCCGTCGCGCAGCGAGCGAGCGGTGCGGAGCTCGGCGGCGAGCGTCGGCGGCACGATCGCCGGCTCGTCATCGAGGAGGGCGCTCACGGCGCGGTCGATGCGCTCGGCGTCAGTCGGGCGGGGGGCAGGATGGAGGGTCATCTACCCGGGCTAACACCGGGCGGCCGGTTTCGTTACAGCCGGTCCTCGTCCAGCTCCTCGGCAAGATCGCGGAGCGCGCGGTGGAGGAGGACGCGGGCCGCGCCCTCACTCCGATCGAGGACGGCGCCGATTTCGCGTGCCGAAAGGCCGTCGACGAAGCGCAGGACGATCGCCTGACGTCGATCGGCCGGGATCCGGGCCAGGGCGGCGCGGATCGCGCGGCCCTCGTCAGCGCGCGCCACTACTCCCGCCGGATCGGCCCCCGGCGCCGGGTGGTGCTCGATCTCGGAGATCGGTGCCGATCGGCGTCGCTGGCGGGACCGGTGCGCGTTCGCGATGGCGTTGTGCGCGATCCGGAAGAGCCAAGCGCGGAAGGTGGCGCCTTCGTCGGAGAAGCCATCCAGGCCGGCCAGCGCGGCGAGGAAGGTGCGCTCGGTCACGTCCTCCGCCTCGTGGTGGTCACCGAGCTGGTAGAAGGCGTAGCTGTACACCCGGTCGAGATAGCGTCGGTACAGGCGATCAAACGCCCGACGGTCGCGTTGCGCGGCTCGGACGTCGGCGAGGTCCGGATCGGTCCCGGATGCCGGACTGGAGCGCGGCCGGGATTCGGCCGGGCGGGGACGCGGCTCGCTCATCCGGCACCCGCCCCGGCGTGGACCCGGATCACCTCGCCCACGCTCACCGTGGTCTGCACGACGGGGCCGGCGAGGACCAGGCCGCCGTCATCGGCGATCGGCCCGGCGACGCCGGTCAACCGGCCCGCCGGGGTCTCGACCTCGATCGCCCGGCCGGTGAGCCAGGACGCGGACTGGAATCGGCTGAGTGGTGAGGCACCGGCCTCGACCAGCCGCACCTCGGCGTCGAGCGCCTCGAGCAATGCGCCGAGCAGCGCGACGCGGTCGATCGGGGCGCCGGCCAGGTCGGCCAGCGACGTCGCGGTCGAGGCGATGTCGGACGGCATCTCGTCCCGGCGCCAGTTCACGTTCAGGCCCATCCCGACGACCGCCCCGCTCACCACGTCACCGGTGACCTGGGTCTCGACCAGCAGGCCGGCAACCTTCAGGCCGTCGAGGGTGACGAGGTCGTTCGGCCATCGGACGCTCAGCGGCTCGGCGTCGCCGACCGCCTCGCTGGCGGCGGACCGGAGCGCGAGGATCGCGGCGGCCGAGAGCCACCAGGCATGGTCGGCTGGGAGGTGCAGGCGGAGGCCGATGCTGACCAGCAGGTTCACGCCGGTCGGCGACAGCCAGGTCCGGCCCATTCGGCCGCGTCCCGCCAGCTGGCGGTCGGCGACCACCGCCAGACCGTCCCCCTCCGGCTCGGCGAGCGCCTCGCGGGCACGATCGTTGGTGGAGCCGATCTCGGGGTGGAATTCGATCGTGCGACCGACCCGGCGGTCCCGGCGCGCCGCCGCCGCCCACGGGAAACCGCCCTCGGACTGGAGCGGACGCGAAGGGGACACGGCGGCCTCGGATGCGATCGGTCGGGAAGGTGGGCGATTCTACCAGCCACCCAAATCGGCTCCGCTACACTCGGCCGGATGTCCACGCCGTCCGGGCGCGAACGGGTCTTCTCCGGCATCCAGCCGAGCGGCGCGAGCCATCTCGGCAACTACCTCGGTGCCCAGCGCAACTACGTCGCGCTGCAGGACGAGTTCGAGGCGATCTACGCGATCGTCGACTACCACGCCCTGACGACCGTCCACGACGGCGACGAGCTGCGCCGCCTGACCCGGGACATGGCCCTCGACCTGCTCGCGGTCGGCCTCGACCCGGAGCGCTGCGCGCTGATCCGTCAGTCCGACTTTCCCGAGGTGGCCGAGCTGTGCTGGATCTTCAGCACGGTCGTCCCGGTGAGCTGGCTCGAACGCAACCCCACCTACAAGGAGGGCCTGGGCGAGGGCAAGGCCAACAGCAATGGGCTGCTCAGCTATCCCGTGCTGCAGGCCGCCGACATCGTCATTTACAAGGCCAGCAAGGTCCCCGTCGGCAAGGACCAGGCGCCCCACCTCGAGCTGTCGCGCGAGATCGTGCGCGCCTTCAACAACCGCTACGGACCGATCTTCCCCGAGCCGGCCGCCGTCTTTACCGATGCCCCGGTCGTCTTCGGGACCGACGGCGTCCGGAAGATGAGCAAGTCTGCCGGCAACACGATCCCGATCTTCGCCGAGCCCGACGAGATGCGGCGGATCATCATGAACATGGTCACCGACCCGCTCCGCATCAAGCGCACCGATCCGGGCCGACCCGAGGTCTGCAACGTCTGCCAGCTCCACCGCTTCTTCGGGGGCGACTACCTCGAGATCCAGGATGGCGAGCGGACCGCGCGGACCGGCTGCGTCGACACGAAGGGCCTGCTGGCGGACCGGATGATCGAGTTCTTCCGCCCGATGCGCGAGAAGCGGGCCGAGCTGGCGGCTGATCCCGATCTCGTCGAGGCGGTACTCTCGGCGGGAGCGGACAAGGTGCGTCCGATCCTGGAGGCCACCCGGCAGGAGGTTCTCCAGGCGGTGGGCACCGGTCGGCCGGGTCGGAGGACGCCGTGATCGAGCTGTTCCAGGGGGCGTGGGTCCGGGAGCGACGGCTGCTCGCCGTCTTCCTCATCACCGGGTCGCTCTACTTCGGGCTCCTGGCCCTGGCGATCCTGCTGGACTTCTTTGCCCAGTTCCAGTCGATCATCATCGCCGTCTTCCTGGCCTGGTTGCTCGCCTTCCTGATCTCGCCGCTCGTCCACCGGGTCCAGGAGCGCCTGAAGATCGGACGGGGCGCCGCGGTCGGCCTCGCGTTCAGCATCACGATCGTCGCCCTGGGAGGGTTCCTCCTCGTCGTGGCGGCGGTCATGGTCGGCGACCTCGCCGACTTCATCGGGACGTGGCCGTCACGCCAGGACCAGATCCTGGCCCAGATCCAGGAGATCCAGGATGCGATCGGCGTCCACGATCCGGACGTTGCCGTCCTGTTCGACCAGCTCGCCGACCAGATCGGGGAGCTCGGCGGGCAGCTGGCCGGGTCGGCCGGGGCCATTGCCAGCGGCGCGTTCAGCGTCATCGCCACGCTGTTCCTCGTCGTCCTGCTGTCGCTGTTCATGGTCCTCGACAGCCACAAGATCATGGTCTGGCTCAGCCGGCTCGTGCCGAGCCGGCTTCGCGACCAGTCGCTCCTCTTCCAGGAGGGCGTTGCCCGCTCGTTCGGCGGCTTCATCCGGGCCCAGACGGTGCTCGCCCTGGTCATGTTCGGGCTCGTCATGGTGGTCGGGCTGATCGCCCGGGCACTGGGCGGGATGGAGTACATCTTCGTGGCGGCCGTGATCTCCGGTCTCCTGATGTTCATCCCGATGATCGGCCCACCGCTGGCGCTGATCCCGCCGATCTTCGTCGCGTTCCTCACCAGCGAGAACTGGCTGGTCGCGCTCGTGGCCTCGGTCGTCCTCGTGATCGTCCAGGGAGGTCTCGTCAACGTCCTGCAGCCGAAGCTGGTCCAGGAGTCACTCGGCCTCCACCCCATCCTCCTGTTCCTCGGGCTGCTGGTCGGGGTCCAGCTGGCCGGGCTCTGGGGCGCTCTCTTCGGAGTTCCGGTCCTCGCCGTGATCGTCATCCTGGTGAACCACTGGCTCGACATCTACAGCCCGCCCGATCCCCAGTTCGTCGCGGAGGTCGAGGCCGCCCACGTCGAGGCGACCAAGGGCGATACCGGCACCTAGCCAGGCCCGCCGGCGCGCCCCGTCAGCGCCAGCACGGTGGGGAGGGACACCCCGAAGACCCGGGCCACCACGGCGGGCTCGAGGACCTGTGCGGCCGGCCCGTCGGCCACGATCCGTCCCTCCTCGAGGAGCACGACCCGGGGCTCCGCCAGCACGGTGAGCGCCGGGTCGTGGAGGACGGCGACGACCGTCACGCCCCGCAGGCGGCGCAACCGGTCGAGGGCGGCCAACAGGGCAACCTGGTGGGCGAGGTCAAGATGCTGGGTCGGCTCGTCGAGGAGCAGGATGCGCGGCTCCTGGGCGAGGGCCATCGCGACCAGGACGCGCTGGCGCTCCCCGCCGGACAGCTCCTCGATCCGGCGGCCCACGAGATCGGTGGCCTCGGCATCGGCGAGCGCCCGCTCGACCGCCCGAGCGTCCCCGTCGCTGGCCCCGAATCGGCTGCGGGCGTGCGGCGCCCGGCCCATCTCGACCAGCTCCTCGACGCGGAAGCCGTCGGGCAGGGTCGCGAGCTGGGGCAGGACGGCGACTCGCTGGGCGAGCTCCCGCCGGCTCCACGATTCGACCGGGCGGCCGTCGACCCGAACGCTGCCACCGTCGGGGGTCAGCCGGCCCATGGCGATCCGGAGGAGCGTCGTCTTGCCGCTCCCGTTCGGACCCAGCAGGACGACCAGCTCACCGGGGTCCACCGCCAGGCTGATCCCGCGCAGGACCTCGCGGTCCGGCCGGCCTCGGCGGCGGTACGCGAAGGTGACCGTCTCCAGGGCGAGGACCGGCCCGGTGGATGGCTGGGAGGTCATGGCGCCGTCGACGCCGTGGCGGCGCGATGGAGGAGCCAGAGGAAGAACGGCGCGCCGATGAGCGCGGTCACGACCCCGACCGGCACCCCGCCCGCCACCCTGGCGACGAGGTCGGCGGTGACGAGCAGCGCGGCGCCACCCAGGCAGCTGGCGGGCAGCAGGAGCCGATGGTCGGGGCCGAGGACCAGCCGGACGAGGTGCGGCACGACGAGCCCGACGAAGCCGATCGTGCCGGCCAGCGCGACCGCCGCCGAGGTGACGATGGTGGCGAGCAGGACGAGCCCACGCCGGGCCGGAACGAGGTCGACCCCGAGACCGGCCGCCGCCTCGTCGCCGAGGAGCAGCAGGTTCAGGGTCCGCCACTGGACGAGGAGCAGCGCCGACCCGCCGATCACCAGCGGCGCGGCGATCGCGAGCTCCGGGTAGCCGGCGCCGCCCAGCGAGCCGAGGAGCCAGCCGACCACCGCCGACATGGCGCGGCCCGAGTTGACGAGCAGGAGGGCGGTGCCCGCGGCCAGGAGCGACGAGACGGCGTAGCCGGTCAGGAGCAGGGTGACCATGCTCGAGCGGCCGCCCTGCCGCGCGACGGCCAGGACGATCGCCACCGCGCCGAGTCCCCCGACGAAGGCGGCCACCTGGACGAGGCCGATGCCCAGCCATGCCGTGCCGGCCCCCACCGCGAGGACCGGCAGGATGATCGGGGCGGTGATGGCCAGGACGGCCCCCAGCGAGGCGCCGGCCGCGGCACCGATGACGTAGGGGTCGGCCATCGGGTTGCGCAGCAGGGCCTGGAAGACGACTCCCGCCGCGCCGAGGCCGGCGCCGACCACGATCCCGGCCAGGACGCGCGGCAGACGAACCTCGAACAGGATCGTCGGCGCGGTCGGCGCCCAGCTCTCGGTGACCGGGATCCCCAGCCGTTGCGCCAGGATCCCGATCGCGTCTCCGAGCCCGACCTCGGTGCTCCCGACCGCGATCGCGGTCAACGCCGCCACCACGACGAGGATGATCCCGGCGCCGATGACAAGGGACGCGCGGCCGAGGCCGGGACCTCCGACCAGTGGCCGCGCTGCGACGGACGCGCGCATCAGGCCATCAGTCGAAGGCGTCGGGGTGGATGGCCGCGGCCATCGCCTCGAGTCCGTCGACGATCCGCGGGCCGGGGCGGGTGATGACCGGGTCCTCGGCCATGACCAGGACGTTGCCGGTGGTGACCGCGGTCATCCCCTCCCAGCCCGGCCGGACGGCCACCGATTCGGGGGTGATCGACGGATCGTAGGCCGCGTCCCCGAGCAGGATGAGCTCGGGATCGGCCGCCACGAGGTCCTCGAGGGCGATCGACGTGGTCAGCGGGTCGCCGGTGATCGGCTCGCCGCCGGCCGTGTCGATCATGCCGGCCAGGAACGAGTCCTCGCCGGCGGTGTAGATCGCGCCTTCGAACAGGCCGACCTCGTAGAACGTGCGCGGAGCCGGCTCGCCGGCCACCGCCTCGCGAACCGCGGCGATCCGCTGGGTCATGTCGCCGGTGACCGCGGTCGCCGCATCGGTCGCGTTGATCGCGGTCCCGACCAGCTCGACGTTGTCGAGCACGGCCTCGAGCGACTCGGGGTACAGGACGAGCACCGGGTAGTCGAGCTCGGCCAGCTGGTCGATCACCGCGGTCGGGGTCAGCTCGTTGCCGGCCGCGATGATGAGATCCGGATCCGCCTCGACGACGAGCTCGACGTCGACCACCGCGCCGATGACGACGTGGGCGACATCGGCCACCTCCGCCGGGTAGTCGTCGAAATCGGTGACCCCGACGAGGCGGTCACAGGCGTCCAGGGCGCAGACGATCTCGGTGTTGGACGGGGCGAGGCTGACGATCCGCTCGGGCTCGGCCGGGATCTCGACCTGGCGCCCGGCATCGTCGGTCAGGGTCTGTGGATAGGAGACCTCGGCGGCGGCGCTGGCACTCGGCGCAACGCTCGACGCGGTGCTCGGGGAGGGGCTGGCGCTGGCCGACGGCTGGCACGCGGTGGCCAAGGCCAGGATCAGGGGAACGAGAAACCGGAAACGCGATGACGCCATGGTGATGTCACGCCCTTTCTCACGAGGGTGGAGACATCGCGTGCTGGCTGGGCGACCTGGCTCCCGGGATCAGACCCGGTCACAGTTGCGGGACAGCGCCGGACTTGCACCGGCTTCGCCATTTACCCGCCGGCCTTTCGGCGGCGGCACCCCACGCGGTCTTCGGTTGGTCGGCCGATGCTACACGCCGGCGCCGACCTCGGCATGACCGTAGAGCGGGGTCTCGCGGGCGCTGTCGGACAGCATCGGGTCGAGCATCTTCTGGATGGCGAGGGTGTGGGTGCAGCCACCGGCCTGTTCGAACAGGTGGCAGTCGCAATGCCACGCGTTGCCGTCGAGAGAGACCTGGTGGGACCCATTGTCGCCGGCGAAGGTCGCCTCGAGCCGGTCGATCGTCACCCGATCGGGCTCGTGGGCGTAACGCATCGCCTTCTCGACCTTACCGATCATGCCCGAGTGCACTGGCAAACTCCTCCAGGCGCCGGGGCGGCGCCTTGTCTCAGGCGCCCGTCAGTCCGACCTGGCGAGCCGCTCTTTCAGCATCGCGAGCAGTGTAACCGGGGTCGGGTCGGTCTGGTAGAGGATGGCCAGGTAGACGCTCACCAGGTCGCCCCAGGCGACCGCCGACAGCACCCGGGCCAGCGGCGAAGGGCCCTCCGCCCAGACGATCGCGCGGTTCGTCGCTCGCTCCCCGAGCAGCTCCTCGACGACCCGGTAGCGGGCCGCGATGTCGGCGCTCTCGGTCGGGTCGCGGATCTCGATCACGAAGGGGGCGTCGGCCAGCTCACGGGGGTTCAGCGAGCCCTCGATCGCGTTGTGGTTCGCCTCCGGCATCGGCTCGTAGGACGCCCAGGCCTTGGCGTTCTCGTTGAACTGGGTCTTCCAGCGGTGGGCGACCGGGGCCATCGTCTCGGCCCCGTAGACCACCGGCTGGCGGCCGAGGATCGACCAGGCCAGCTGCTTCGCCGGGTTCGCATCGGTGTCGACCCCCGGGCCGAGCCGATCGAGGACGTCGTCGAGGACGGCGACCACCGGGCCGAGCGGATCCGGATCGGTCAGCAGGCCGGCCGCGATGAGCAGCTCATGGAGGAGGCCGACCGACCAGCCGAGAGCGGACCGCGGCTGCCCGGCCTGCTCGTAGCGCAGCCAGGGCGTGCCGTCCGCCTCCGCCTGGCGACCGAGGGCGCCGCCAGTGGCCACCACGACGAGCGGCAGGCCGCGAGCCCGCGCCTCCCGGGCGGCGGTGACGGTCTCGATCGTCTCCCCCGAGTGCGAGGCGGCCACGACCAGGGTCCGCGGGCTCAGCCCGGCGGGCAGGTGGTAGTCACGCTGGACGAGAAGCGGGACCCGCAGCCGCTCGCCGGCCGCGGCGCGGACCAGGTCCGCCCCGATGGCCGAGCCGCCCATCCCGAGGACGATGACGAGGTCGACGTCCCGGTAGCGCGGCTCGAGCTGCAGGCCGGCCGCGGCCTCGCGCGCCGCCGCCAGCTGGCGGGGCAGCTCCCGGACCCGGCCCAGCATGCCCTCGCGGTCGATCCGGGCGGTGACCGCCGGCGCATCGAGGGTGATCGCTTCGTCGAGCGCGGGTGGGGCGTCGGGGTCGGGACCCTCCTCGTCCTCCGGGCGACGACCCGGCTCCTCGTCCGGATGCTTGTAGCCGAAGAAGTCGCGGGCGTCGGTCACCGGGACGCCGCCCTCATGCGGGGGCGGCGGCCGCGGTCGCGATCCGGCGTCCCTCGGCGAGGAGCGTCTCGACGTCCTCCGGGGAGCGGGCCTCGACGTAGATCCGGAGGAGCGCCTCGGTGCCGCTGAAGCGGATCAGGAGCCACGACTCGTCGTCCAGGTGGAACTTGAAGCCGTCGCCGGTTTCGAGCGCCTGGCGGCGGACGACCTGGTGGCCGCCCAGCGACTCGGGTGCCTCGTGCTCGAGCTGGGCGAGCGTGTCGCGCTTGATGGCCGCGTACTCGTCGCGCGAGAAGCGGACGTCGATCCGGTTGTAGTACGACGGCCCGGCCAGGGCCTGCAGCTCGGCAAGGACCTTCGAGGCGGCGGTGCCCCGCGACAGCCAGAGGTCGAGCAGGAACAGCCCGGCGGCGAGCCCGTCGCGCTCGGGGATGTGCATCCCGAACCCGAAGCCGCCCGACTCCTCCCCGCCGATCACCGCGTGGGTCTCGGCCATCTTGGGCCCGACGAACTTGAAGCCGACCCCGGTCTCGTACGCCGTGGTGCCGAAGATCCTCGCCAGCCGATCGGCCATCGAGGTCGTCGTGACGGTGTAGACCGCCGGGCCGATCTGCCCGCGCACCTCGAGGAGGTACCAGTACAGGAGGCCGTAGACCTGCAGCTGGTTCACGAACACGCCCTCCTCGGTCGCCATCCCGACCCGGTCGGCGTCGCCGTCGAAGGCGATCCCAATGTCGGCGCCCCAGCGCGGGATCTCCTCGAGCCATGCATCGATGTTCGGCCGGATCGGCTCGGGATTGACCCCACCGAAGAACGGGTTGCGCTCGGTGTGGAGCTCGTGGATCGTCAGGCTGGCGCCGTCGAAGAGGCGGCTGAACCAGCCGGCGCCCGATCCCCACATCGGCTCGACGAGGACCCGGCCGGTCGATCCGCGCAGTCGCTCCAGGTCGACGATCGCGGCCAGCTGGTCGCGGAAGCGCGGGTAGGGGTCGAAGATCTCGACCAGCCCCTGCCCGACGGCGTCGTCGTACTCGATGCGCGGCGGCGCCTCGTCCTCGGGATAGCGGTCCATCGTGGCCTCGATGGCGGCGAGCATGTCCGGCGCCGCCGCGCCGCCGGTATCGGCCTTCACCTTGAACCCGTTGTCGGTCCACGGGTTGTGGCTGGCGGTGATCACGATCCCCGCCCCGGCGCCCATCTCGCGGGTGAAGAACGAGACGACCTGGGTCGGGACCGCGCCCGGTGGGGTGTGGCTTCGGATGCCATGGGCCGCCAGGACCTCGACGCACGCCCGGGCGAAATGCTCCGAGGCGAAGCGCCGGTCGTGCGCGACCACCACGCCGCGATCCGCGGCGCCAAGCTCGACGAGGTAGTCGGCCACCCCGCGGGCACAGCGGCGGACGTTGTGGAAGGTGAAGTCCTCGGCGATGGCCGCGCGCCAGCCATCGGTCCCGAAGCGGATCGTCGTCACGGGCAGGGCTATGGTAGCCGCCCCTCGGCGGCCGCGGTCACCCGGTCGAGAGCATCCTGGAGGGCGGGCACGAGGGGTCGCAGCGGCCGGTCGTCAGCGACGGCCAGCGGCTCGCCGGCGACGAGGGCCAGCCGGGAGAACGGCAACGGGACGAGCTGGCGGTCCCAGCGCCTCGGCAGCCGGAAGGCGGGCCGGGCACGGACGGCGACCGGCAGGATCGGGAGCCCCGACTGGCGGGCGACGAGCAGCGCGCCCGGCTTGGCCACCCGGTACGGGCCCCATGGTCCGTCGGGCGTGACGACCAGCGAGAAGCCCTCCCGGCCGAGGTCCCCGAGCCGTCGGGCGAGGGCCCGTGCGGCTGCTCGGTCTCGCTCCGCGGGGAGGCGCAGGATCACGACCTGCCCCGGCCGCTGGGCAAGCGACTCGAAGATCGTGGCGATGACCGTCCCCCGTGGCGTGTCGGTCGTGAACGACCCGTGGGGCAGGTCACCCCGGCGGGCGGCGGCGAGCACGTACAGGCCGAGGTTGAACTCGTGCCAGAAGGCGAGGACGACCGCCTCGCGGGTGACCGGACCGATGCGCGCCGTTCGCGCGACGAGGCGCAGGTACCAGGCCAGCAGCCTGCCCCAGAGGCGCGCCCTAGAGGTAGCGGTCGCCGGTCGCCTCCCCGATCTCGTCGAGGATGGGCTTGATCTCCTCGGCGCGGTCGCGCGCGCAGACGAGAAGCGCGTCGGGCGTGTCGACGATGATCACGTCCTTCAGGCCGACGGTCACGACCAGGCGCTCGCCGCCGTGGACGAGGACGTTCTTCGACCCCCGGTCGAGGTGCTCGCCGGAGGCGACCAGGCTCTTCCCGCTCTGGCGGCTGAGGGCCTCCAGCAGCGCCGACCAGGATCCGATGTCCGACCAGCCCGCATCGAGGGCGACGACGGCCATCCGGCCCTCTGCGGCGGCCGGCTCGGCGATGCCGGCGTCGATGCTGATCGCGGGCAGCGGCTCCAGGAGGGCCCGGGCATCGGTCTGCCAGCCCGGGGTGCGCGGCATCTTGGCGACCTCGTCGAGCGCGGCGGTGAGCGCGGGCTGGTAGCGCTCGAGCGCCTGGCGGAAGGCGTAGCCGCTCCACACGAAGACGCCCGCGTTCCACAGCGCGCCGGCCGCGACCAGGCCCTTCGCGGTCTTCGCGTCGGGCTTCTCGACGAACGCGGTGACCGCTGCGGTGCCGGTCGCGAACAGCGGCTCGCCGCGGGTCACGTACCCGTACCCGGTGGCCGGATGAGCGGGCGTCACCCCCAGCACGACGAGGTAGCCCCGCTCGGCGGTGACGACCGCCTCCCGGATGGCAGCGATGAACGCGTCGGCGTCGGCAACGTAGTGGTCGGCGGGCAGGACGATGGCCACCTCATCGGTCTGGCGCCGGGCCAGCACCGCGCCGAGCGCCGCCGCGACGGCGGTGGATCGGGCCAGCGGCTCGCCGAGGATGTTCCCCTCGGGGAGCTGGGGGAGCTGGCGCTGGGTGGCGTGGACGTGGGACTCGGCGGTGATGACGTAGATGTCGTGAGGCTGGAGCAGGGGCTCGAGGCGGGCGACGGATTGCTGGAGGAGGCTCACCTCCCCCGTCAACGGCAGGAGCTGCTTGGGCGTCTTGCGCCGCGACAGCGGCCAGAGGCGGGTGCCAGACCCGCCGGCCATCACGATCGCGTACATCGACGACCCGTCAGCCGGCGTCGGCCAGGGTCTCGGCCTCCAGCCGCTCACCGAGCTCGACCGTCCGGCGATAGGCCGCCCACACCGCGTCCGACAGCACGGTCCGCAGCCGGCCCTTCTCGAGCTCGTAGATCGCCGCCGCGCTCGTACCGCCGGGGGACGTCACCGCGTTGCGGAGCTGGGCCGGGTGGAGCGCGGAGGCGGCGGCGTACTCGCTCGAGCCGACGAGCGTCTCGGCGACGAGGTCGTGGGCCAGGTCGCGCGGGAAGCCGAGGTGGACCCCGGCGTCGACGAGCGCCTCCATGACCGCGAACAGGTAGGTCGGACCGGTCCCTGACAGGGCGGTGGCCATGGCCACGAAGTGCTCGTCCTCGACCTGGCGCTCGTCGCCGAGGGCGCGGAGGACGGCACGCGCGAGGTCGCGCTGCGCCGCGGTGCACGACGAGGCCGCCGCCCAGACCGCCATCCCCTTCCGGATCTGGGCCGGGGTGTTCGGCATGGCCCGCACGACGGCGCTGTGCCCGAGCCCGACGTTCAGGGTCCGGAGGGTGGCGCCGGCGACGATGGACAGGACCACCTGCCCGTCCTCGAGGACCGGGGCGAGCTCGCGCATCACGCCGCGCAGCATCTGGGGCTTGACGGCAACGACCACGATGCCCGCTCCGGCGACCGCGTCCCGGTTGCGGGCGACGACCCGGATCCCGTGCTCGGCCACGAGTGCCGCGCGTCGCTCGCGGCGCGGGTGAGAGGCGACGAGGTCGGCCGGACGAACGGCCTTGTCGGCAAGGAGGCCGGTGATCATCGCCTCGGCCATCACGCCGGCGCCCACGATCCCGACCTGCATCGAGCGTCTGGCCATCAGCCCGCTCCAACCGGGCGCTCGGTGCCCAGCAGCTCGCGGGCGGCCGCCAGCTCCTCGGCGGGTGCCTGGCAGCGCTCCAGGAGGCCGACCGCGATGAGGGCCAGCTTGCGCGCGGCGGTCACGTTTCCCAGCTCCAGTTCGGCACGGCCCATCCCGTAGGCGGCCAGGCCCTCCTCGTGCTCGGCGCCGAGGTCACGGGCCTCGCTGATCGCCTCGGCATAGTAGCGCCGGGCACTGGCCGGATCGCCGCCGGCGACGCGCAGGTCACCGATCCGCCGCGCGGTCCGGGTCGACGCCAGCCCCATCTCGGCCCGCTCGTAGTGGTAGAGCGCCCGGTGCGCCCACAGGTCGGCCGCCCACCACGCCTCGGCGACGATCCCCGCTTCGGCCGCGGCCATCGCCGTGTCCCCGGCACGGGGCTGGTCCATGGCGCGCTCCGCCTCGAGATACGGCGCGGCAAGGGGCGCGCGGCGCAGGACGGCGGGCAGCTCGGGGAGGCGCTCGGCGGTCTGCGGCGCCGCGCCGGCCAGGCCCCGGACCCACCGACCGAGGCGGGTGACCGGTCCGGGAGGTGGCGGTCCCCAGCGTACCGGGACCGAGCTGTCGCTCACGCAGCGCCCCCTGTCGAGCAAAGGCCGAGTGTAGCGCCACACGAATTGACGGGAGCCATCGCCGACCGGCTAGGATGGCGCTTCCTATAGGAGGTCCATCATGCGCCGCCGCCCAATCCTCTGGGTCCTGGTTGTCATCTCCGGCCTGATACTGGCCGCCTGCGCGAGCCCAGCCGGCTCACCCGACGGATCCGATGGGGGCGGCGGGGACCAGTCCGAGGCGCCCGAGTCCAGCCAGGGCGGCGGGGACGGCGATGGTGGCGGGGACGGCGATGGTGGGCTCGGCGGCGGGTCGGGCTCGGTCCAGTACGAGATCAGCGGCGGCGGCTTCAACGACAGCGGCGAGCTGCCGTTCGCCGGCAACTTCGCCTACTTCCAGCAGGCGGGCGTCACCTTCCTCGTGTTCACCGAGGACACCGATGCCCAGGAGGCCAACGGCGTCATCCTCCTGCTGAGCGAAGACGGGAACGTCTTCCAGTACGTCACCGACGACATGGTCATCCCGACCGCCGAGTGCGACTGGAACATCGACCACAACGACGCCTCGGGCGCCGCCGGCAGCTTCACCTGCAACGACGCCGGTGGCTTCGGAACCGACGGCGTCATCCATTCGGACCTCGACATCAGCGGGTCCTTCGACGTCGATATCTAGGCCAACGCCCTAGCCGAGCGCCGTTTCGGCGCTCACGTACCCGACTGCCAGGAGGCGGCATACGCCTCCTGCTCGGGGGTGGGCCGATCGATCGCGATGCCCATCGTCGCCAGCTTCAGGCGGGCGACCTCGTGGTCGATCTCGAGCGGGATCTCGTACACCGCCGGCGTCAGCTCGTCGTGGTGCTGGCTCAGCCACTCGACGCCGAGGGCCTGGTTGGCGAACGAGAGGTCCATGACCAGGCTCGGATGGCCCTCCGCGGCGGCGAGGTTGACGAGCCGTCCCTCGGCCAGCAGGTAGATCCGCCGGCCGTCCGCCAGCCGGTACTCCTGCGTCGACGGGCGGACCTCGCGCGTCTCGGCGGACAGGTCCTCGAGACCGGGCAGGTCGAACTCGTCGTTGAAGTGGCCCGCGTTGGCCAGGATCGCCCCGTCGCGCATGATCCGGAAGTGATCGCGACCGAAGACGTGGAGTGAGCCGGTGGCGGTGATGAACAGGTCCCCCGCCTCGGCCGCCTCCATCGAGGTCATGACCCGGAAGCCGTCCATCGCCGCCTCGAGTGCCCGGATCGGGTCGATCTCGACGATGACGACGTTGGCGCCCATTCCGTGGGCGCGTGATGCGATCCCCCGCCCGACCCAGCCGTAGCCCCCGACCACGACCGTCTTGCCGGCGAGCAGCACGTTCGTGGCGCGCAGGATGCCGTCGATCGCGCTCTGGCCGGTGCCGTAGCGGTTGTCGAACAGGTGCTTGGTGGCGGCCTCGTTGACGGCGAGGATTGGGTAGCGGAGCGCGCCATCGGCGGCCATCGCCCGCAGCCGGATGACCCCGGTCGTCGTCTCCTCGGTCCCCCCGCGGACCTCGGGGAGGAGGTCGGACCGATGGGTGTGGAGCTCCCCGACGAGGTCGGATCCGTCGTCCATCGTCAGCTGGGGCTGGTGGTCGAGGGCCGCGTTGATGTGGCCGTAGTACGTGTCGCGGTCCTCGCCGCGCATGGCGAAGACCTCGATCCCATGGTCGACGACGAGCGCCGCGGCGACCTCGTCCTGGGTCGACAGCGGATTCGAGGCGCAGAGGACGACGTCCGCCCCGGCGGCCGCCAGGGTGCGGACCAGGTTCGCCGTCTCGGCCGTGACGTGGAGGCAGGCGCTGACCCGCCAACCGGTGAGCGGCTTCTCCTGGCTGAGCCGATCCCGGATGCCGGCCAGCACCGGCATCTGGCGGTCCGCCCACTCGATGCGCCGCGCACCGTCGTCGGCCAGTCCCTCGTCACGAATGTCGCTCACGGTTCCTCCATCAACGGTCGGCGCGCGGCCAACTCCAGCGGAGCGCGGCGCGCAGCGGACGAATGAAATCCCAGCCTCCGGCTCGCCGGTAGGCGACCCACTCCCCGAGGCGGCAGTACTCACGATAGCCGAGCCGCGCGTAGGCGGCCACGGCGGGGTCATTGTCGGCGTACACGTTCAGGGCGACGTCGGGCACACGGGTCAGGAGCTCCGCGGTCACGCCGGCGGTCACCGCCTTGGCGTGGCCCTGGCCGCGATGGTCGACGTGGGTCAGGACGTTGCCGACGACCGCGATGCCCTCGGCCTCGTTGATGACGTGGGTGCCAGCGGCGGCCACCAGGCGGCCGCCGACCCGAACGCCGTAATAGACGCCGTCTTCGAGGATCGAGGCCGGGAATCCGCCGCCCAGGCCGAGCTGGTAGAGGCGGTTCAGGTCACCGATATCCGGCGGGCCGAGCCGCTCGGCGCCGCCGGCGATCGGCCGGAAGGTCGCCCGGTCGACAACCATCCGGAGCAGGGACGCGGGCAGATCGACCCTGTACAGCTCGTTGAAGGCGGGCGCCAAGTCGTGGCGGGCCTGGACGAAGGCGTAGCGCGGCCGGACCTGGCTGGCAAGAACGGCCCGGCAGGCGTCGACGTCGCCCATCAGGAACAGCGGCTGGGGCGGCAGGCCGAGGTGCTGCATCGCGAGGCCGCGTGGCTGGCCGTCCAGGTAGGCCATCCCCCAGGCGGCCCGCTTGCGGGACGAGACGTCGATGTCGCCGAGCGCATAGGCGGCATACAGCCGGTCGGTCCGCAGGAACGCGGCGACCTCCTCGCGGTCGACCACTTCCCGCGTCTGCCAGGCCGTGGCGGTGGCCGTGGTCATCGGTCGCCCGGCCGCCGATCGGTCAGTAGGTGAGCAACGCGTGGATCGAGAACTGGGACAGCTCCTCGCGCCCGTGGAGGGCGCTGAGCTCGACCATGAACGAGAGGCCGGCCACGACCCCGCCGAGCCGCTGGACGAGCTCGATGGTGCCCATCACCGTCCCGCCGGTGGCCAGCAGGTCGTCGACGATCAGCACGCGCTGGCCGGACGCGATCGCGTCGCGATGGATCTCGAGCGTCGCGGTCCCGTACTCGAGGGCGTACTCGACTTCGATCGTCTCCGAGGGGAGCTTCCCGAGCTTGCGGACCGGGACGAACCCCGCCCCGAGCTTGTAGGCGATCGGGGCGCTGAAGATGAACCCGCGCGACTCCATGCCGACGACGACGTCGATCTCGGTCCCCTTGACCTGCTCGACCATCCGGTCGATGACCTCGCGGAAGGCGTCCGGATCCTTCAGGAGGGTCGTGATGTCATAGAACAGGATGCCCGGCTTCGGGAAGTCGGGAACCTCGCGGATGAGCTTCCGCAGGTCGTCGGCCGAGGTCACGGTCACGCGCGGAGTCTAGTCGGCTCGGCGTGACGCTCGCAATCAAGACCGGACCATTGGCCCATCGTCGCCGCGAACGGGTGGGACTACGGTCGCGGGGATGTCGATGGGACGGCTGCGCCGGCAGGTCGAACGCCTCCTGCCTGGCTTCATCCTGGTGTCCTCGGTCGGCGTCGCGATCCTCGTGCTCCTGGCCAGCTGGACCCAGCCACGCCAGTTCATGCTCACGAGCGCGATCACGGCCGTCCTCGTGATGCTGGCCGCCGCCCAGGGCGTGATGCTGTGGGCCCGTGTGACCGCGGCCAACCGCGCCGGCGCCCGCCTCGCCGGGCTGGAGACCGAGGAGGGCACCTTCCGCGCCCTCGTCGAGCGGCTGCCGGCCGCCCTGTACATCGCGGGCTTCGGGCCGGAGGCGACCTGGAACTACGTGAGCCCCCGGATCGAGATCCTGCTCGGGTTCTCCGCCGGGGAATGGATGGCCGATCCGGGCCTCTGGATGCGCCAGATCCACCCCGACGACCGCGCCCGAGTCCAGCAGGAGGAAGACGAGGACTGGAGCCGCGAACCGGGCGTGGTGAGCGCGAGCGAGTACCGGATGCTGTCCCGCGACGGGCGGGTGGTCTGGATCCGCGACGAGGCGGTGATCATCGCCGACGAGCACGGCATCCCGTCCTTCTTCCGGGGCTACATCATCGACATCACCGGCCAGAAGGACGCCGAGCACGCGCTCCGCCAGAGCGAGGAGCAGACCCGCCGGATCATCGACACCGCGAGCTACGCGTACATCGGGATGAGCCGCGAGGGGACGGTCACCGACTGGAACCAGGCCGCCGAGCAGACGTTCGGCTGGTCCCGGGAGGAGATCCTCGGCAAGCCGCTGGCCGACCGGATCGTCCCCCTGGCCCAACGCGACGCGCATCGGCAGGGCATTGCCCGCTTCCTGGAGACCGGGGAGGGGCCGGTGCTTGGCACGCGACTCGAGATCAACGCCCTCCATCGCGACGGCCGCGAGTTTCCGGTCGAGCTCACCATCTGGGCGGTCGGCAGCGGCGACTCGGTCAGCTTCTCGGCGCTCGTCCACGACATCACGCTCCGCAAGGAGCTCGAGCGCCAGCTCCAGCACCAGGCGTTCCACGACTCGTTGACCGGCCTCGCCAACCGGGCGCTGTTCGCCGACCGGCTGGCCCATGCGATGGCCCGGCAGCGTGCGCGTCGCGCGCTGGCGGTCGTGTTCCTCGACCTGGACGACTTCAAGACGGTCAACGACTCGCTGGGCCATGCGGCGGGCGACCAGCTGCTGACCGCCGTCGCCGAGCGGCTGCGCGGCGTGATGCGTCCCGAGGACACGGTCGCCCGGTTCGGCGGCGACGAGTTCGCGATCCTCCTCGAGGAGACGACCCGGGAGGCCGCCCGGCGCGTCGCAGAGCGGGTGCTGGCCGCCCTCCGGTCCCCGTTCGACCTGCAGGGCAAGCAGGTGTTCGCCCGCGGCAGCGCCGGCGTGGCGATCACCCAGACCGGGACGTCCGCCGACGACCTCCTCCGCCACGCCGACCTGGCGATGTACACCGCCAAGGCACGCGGCAAGGGCCGCATCGAATTCTTCGAGCCACGGATGCACCTGGCCGTGATCCGCCGCCAGGAGCTGCGGACCGAGCTCGAGCACGCGATCAGTCGCGGCGACTTCGTCCTCCATTACCAGCCGTTCGTCGACCTCCGCAACGGCCGCCTGGCGGGCCTCGAGGCGCTCGTCCGGTGGCGGCACCCGGAGCGCGGCCTGATCGAACCTGCCGAGTTCATTCCAGCGGCTGAGGAGACCGGCCTCATCGTCCCGCTCGGCGCCTGGGTCGCCGCGGAAGCGTGTCGCCAGATGGCCGCCTGGGACCAGACGAAGGCGCTGCCCGGCACGAACGGCCACCGGCCGGTGGTGAGCGTCAACGTCTCGCCCCGCCAGCTGGCCGATCCGCGGCTGGTCGAGACCGTCAGCCTTGCCCTCGAGGAGGCCGCGCTCGATCCGCATCGGCTCGTCCTCGAGCTCACCGAGAGCACGTTGATGGCCGACGTCGCCGACACCGAGGAGACGCTCCAGAAGCTGCGCGGCATCGGCG
Organism: Candidatus Limnocylindria bacterium; assembly: GCA_036555375.1. Classification (GTDB taxonomy): domain Bacteria; phylum Chloroflexota; class Limnocylindria; order QHBO01; family QHBO01; genus DASTEQ01. The sequence continues at coordinate 11,607 of DATBLJ010000018.1, read as the reverse complement.
TCCAGCTGGCGATGGACGACTTCGGAACCGGCTACTCCTCGCTGAGCTACCTCGAGCGGTTGCCGGTCGACCTGCTGAAGATCGACCGGTCGTTCACCGCGTCCCTCGGAGACGACCGTGAGGTGCCGGTCCTCCTGCGCTCGATCATCAAGCTCGGCCAGACGCTTCGACTCCAGGTCCTCGCCGAGGGCATCGAGCGAGGCGACCAGGTCGTTCGCCTCCGCGAGCTCGGCTGCCGGCTGGGACAGGGGTACCACTTCTCGCCGCCGCTACCGGCCGATGCGGTGCCCGAGGCGATGGCCGAGAGCTGGGAGAGCGCGCTCAGCGCCTGACCTGTCAGCGATCGGACAGGCCCGTCGTCCGGCGGCCGATATCGGTCCATTCGTCGCCGGCCGCATCCTCCGGGGCATTCAAGTCACCCACCGGAGACCAGACCGATGACGACCACCACCCTCCCTGCCAGCAGCACGAGTCCCCAGGTCCTGGCAACCCTGGTGGGCGCGCTGACGATCCTCATCCTCGGCGCCGCCGTCGCGATCGGCGCGCTGATGTCCCCGGCCCCGATCCCCCAGGACCAGCCGGCCAGCAACTGGGTCGTCGAGCGAGTCGGCGGGTTCCAGGAGTTCGCGCCATAGCCGACGCGCCGGTGCCCATGCGGCGCCGCGAATGACGCTTCCCTCACCAGGCCCTCCGAGCCGGGAAGTGCGAGACCCGGGAGCGATCCCGGGTCTCGTGTTTTGCGGCGCTCCATGCGCCTGCAGGGGTCAGCCGGCGGCGAGCCGCCGGAGCACGGTCTGCAGGACACCGCCCTGGCGGTGGTACTCGACGTCGACCGGCCCGTCGAGGCGGGCGATCACCCCGAAGGTCGTCACCGTCCCGTCCTCGGCGCGGGCCTCCACGGTCAGCTCCTGGCGTGGGCTGAGCCCGGCCGCCAGGCCGCGGATCGTGAACGCCTCGCGCCCGGTGAGGCCCAGCGTGTCGGCGGACTCCCCGGGCCGGTACTGGCAGGGCAGGATCCCCATCCCGAGCAGGTTCGAGCGATGGATCCGCTCGTATGACTCGGCGATGACCGCCCGCACGCCCTGGAGGAGCGGCCCCTTGGCCGCCCAGTCGCGCGACGACCCCGAGCCGTACTCGCGGCCGGCCAGGACGATCAACGGCGTGCCGCTGGCGAGGTAGCGCTGGGCGGCCTCGTAGATCGAGGTCCGCTCCCCGCTCGGGATGTGCTCAGTGACGTTGCCCTCGGCATCCGGCGTGAGCCGGTTGCGGAGCCGGATGTTGGCGAACGTGCCGCGGACGAGGACCTCGTGGTGGCCGCGCCGCGCGCCGTACGAGTTGAAGTCGCGGGGCTCGACACCCTGCGAGATCAGCCATTGCCCGGCTGGGCTGGTGGTCGGGATCGAGCCGGCCGGCGAGATGTGGTCGGTCGTGACCGAGTCGCCCATCCAGCACAGCACCCGCGCGTCGACGATGTCGGTCAGCGGTGGTGGCTCGGCGGTCAGGCCGTCGAAGAACGGCGGCCGCGCGACGTAGGTCGAGGCCGGATCCCAGGCGTAGCGCCCGCCCTCGGGGACCGGCAGCGACCGCCAGTGGTCGTCCCCGTCGAAGACGGAGGCGTACTCGCGGGTGAAGATCTCCGACCGCACCTGCTCGGCGACGACCGCATCGACCTCGGCCTGGGTCGGCCACAGGTCGGCGAGGTAGACCGATGCGCCGGTCCCATCGGTACCGATCGGCTCTGACGTCAGGTCGATGTCGATCCGCCCGGCCAGGGCGAAGGCCACGACCAGCGGTGGCGAGGCCAGGTAGCTGGCGCGGGTCAGCGGATGAATCCGTCCCTCGAAGTTCCGGTTCCCGCTCAGCACCGCGACGCCGACCAGGTCGGTCTGCTCGACGGCCTCCGCGATCGGCTGGGCGAGCGGCCCGGAGTTGCCGATGCAGGTCGTGCAGCCGAAGCCGACGAGGTGGAAGCCGAGCGCCTCGAGCGGATCCATCAGGCCGGCCGCCTCGAGGTACTGGGTGACGACCTTCGACCCCGGCGCGAACGACGTCTTCACCCAGTGTGGGACGGTCAGCCCCCGTGCGACCGCCCGTTGGGCGAGCAGGCCGGCGGCGACCATGACCGATGGGTTCGAGGTGTTCGTGCACGAGGTGATCGCCGCGATCAGGACCGACCCCGAGCGGAGCGCATCGGCCGTGCCGTTCAGCTGGACGGTGGCCGAGCGGTCGAGCGCGTCGGGGAAGGCGGCCCGGAAGTTCTCCGGCAGGCCCGGCAGCGCGACCCGGTCCTGGGGACGGCGCGGGCCGGCCAGCGACGACTCGACCTCGCCGAGGTCGAGCTCGAGTGACTCGCTGAACAGAGGCTCCGGGGAGGCATCGGTCCGGAACAGGTGCTGGGCCTTGGTGTAGGCCTCGACCCGGGCAACGACCTCGTTCGGCCGGCCGGTCATCCGCAGGTAGCGGAGCGTCTCGTCGTCGACCGGGAACAGGGTGGCGGTGGCCCCGAACTCGGGGCTCATGTTGCTGATCGTCGCCCGGTCGGCGAGCCCCAGCCGCGACAGGCCGGTGCCGTGGAACTCGACGAACTTGCCGACGACCCCGTGGGCGCGAAGCATCTCGGTCACGGTCAGGACGAGGTCGGTGGCGGTCGTTCCCGGGCGCAGCTCCCCGTCGAGCCGGAAGCCGACGACGATCGGGAGCGGCAGGTAGGACGGCTGGCCGAGCAGCGCGGCCTCGGCCTCGATCCCGCCCACGCCCCAGCCGACCACGCCGAGCCCGTTGACCATCGTCGTGTGGGAGTCGGTGCCCACGACCGTGTCCGGGAACGCGGTGAGCGTGCCATCGGGCTCGGGACGCGCCGAGACGACGTCGGCGAGGTATTCGAGGTTGACCTGGTGGACGATGCCGGTCCCGGGCGGCACGACCCGGAAGTTCGCGAAGGCGGTCTGCGCCCAGCGGAGCAGGGCGTAGCGCTCGCCGTTGCGCTCGTACTCGCGCTCGACGTTGATCAGGAACGCGGCGTCCGAGCCGTACTGGTCGACCTGGACGGAGTGGTCGATGACCAGGTCGGCGGGGACGAGCGGGTTGACCCGGGCCGGGTCTCCGCCCATCTCGGCGATCGCGTCGCGCATCGCCGCCAGGTCGACGACGCACGGGACGCCGGTGAAGTCCTGGAGGATGACCCGGGCCGGGAGGAACGGCAGCTCGGTCGTGCCCGGATCGGTGCCCGGGCGCCAGGCGGCCAGCGTCGCGAGGTCGTCGGGCGTGACCAGGCCACTCTTCGATGCCGCGTGCCGGGCGGCGTTCTCGATCAGGACCTTGACCGTGTACGGCAGCCGATCCAGGTCGGGGACGCCCAACGCGGTCAGGTCGAAATACCGATACGAGCGGTCGCCGACGCGCAACGTCGCGCGCGCAGCCGAAGGATCAGGTGGGGGTTGGGTCGTCACGATCGCGCCTCCTCAGTCGATGCTGATCGGCGCCGGACGGGTGCGCCCGTCCCGGGTCGAGATTCGCTTCGAGTATACGCCTCAGGTGTCGGTGCGCAGTCGCGCGAAGGTCAGGATGTCGTGGTACTCCCCGGCGCGGAACTGGGAGCCCCGAGCGGTGCCTTCACGGGTGAAGCCTGCCTTCTCGAGCGCTCGCTGTTCCGCGTGGTTCTCGACATCGGTCTGGGCCTCGACCCGGTTCACATCGGTCGTCTCGAAGAGGTAGTCGGCGAGCACCCGCTGGGCGGTGGCGCCGTGCCCTTGGCCACGATGCTCGGGGAGAAGGGCGATCCCGATGTTCCAGGCCCGCGAGCCGGCGTTCGGCCCGTAGCGGACCTCGTGCCACCCGACGGTGCCGATCGGCGTGCCCTCGGGCTCGAGCACGATCAGCATCTCGCCGTTCCGCTCGTTCCGGAGCGGGCCCTGCTCGAGCGCCTCGCGGAGCGAGGTGCCACCTTCCGAGGGCCCGAAGTCGTTGAACTCGCCCCGCGCCTCCGGGCTCCCCGCCCAGCCCTCGAGGATCTCGAGATCGTCGAGGGTCACGTCGCGCAGGCGAATGGCGGTCACGGGGCAGGCTCCGCCTCGGCGTCGGGATTCACGTCCTCATCGTCGCCGATGACGTCCCGCCCGTGCAGGCGGATGGTCCGGACGTAGAGCAGGAGTGAGGGGGCGATGAACCCGGCCGCGGCGAGCATCGCCGCCGGGACGCCGGCGGTGAGCGCCAGCGCGCCGAGCAGCGGGCCGCCGGTGATCTGGCCCACGGCATCGGTCTGGGCGTTCAGCGACATGACCGTGGCCCGGACGTGGGGCGTGAGGCTCTGGTTGATCCAGGCGGTGCTGATCGGGATCATCGCCCGACGCATAACGCGGGCGACGAAGTACGCGGCAACCGCCGTCTCGAAGCTCACGGCGAGCGCGAAGACGACCATCCCGACCAGCAGCGCGCTGTTCATCCCAAGGAGAGCCTTGGCCGTCGCGACGTGGTCGTCGGTGTCCAACCGGCGGCGCGCGACCTCCGCGACCACGATGCTGGCAAGCAGCGAGCTGACGCTGATCAGGCCGAACCAGGCGATGGGCGGCAGCTCGACGTCGGTCGGCAAGGTGAAGTCGTTGAGGAGGTGGAACTCCCAAAGCCGGTCGAGGGTCTCGCTGGCGGCTGCGCTGAGGAACGTGATGAGGAGGATCGTCAGGAGCACCGGCCGTGCGCGCACGGTTCGCAGGCCCGCCGTGAGGGTATCCCCCATCTGCCGCGCGCGGCTGCGCTCGCCGCGCGGGATCGGGGTGTAGTGCTGCTCGGGCATGAAGGCCACCAGCGTCACGGCGATGACCAGGAAGCCGATGCCACCCACCACCATCGGTATCGCCAACCCGAACAGCGAGCCGAGCAGCGCGCTGCTGACGATGCCGAGGGCCGCTGCCGCGTACCCAAGCTGTGAGCCGCGCAGGTACGTCCGCCCGACGTCATGGCCCTGCAGCTCGTCGGCGATCCACGCTTCGGTGGCCCCCGACTGGAACGTCGCGCCAAAGCCCCAGAGGATCTGCGCCAGCAGGATCGGGATGAACAGCGGAACGGTGCCCCACAGGATGAACCCCGCGCCGATGAACAGGCAGCCGAGGATGATCGACAGCCGCCGGCTGACGGTGTCGGCCACGATCCCGGTCGGGACCTCGAAGACGAGCGCCGCGACCTCGAGCGCGGTCCCGACGAGGACGAGCTGGAATGCGTCGAGGTGGGCGACCTGGATCCCGTAGAGCGCGCCGGCCGTGAAGACCAGCATGTAGCAGTAGTACTCGGACGCCTCGAGCCAGAGGTAGACCGCGTAGGCGCGCCGCGGGCCTGTTCCCGCGGTCACGGCTCCCAGGTCACCCGGATCCGGCCCGCCACGTCCGGCAGCGGCAGCTGTTCGGCCTCGGACTCGACGGCGCCGCGCTCGTCGACCGAGAAGCGCCGGAAGGTCTCGACGGAGACCTTCGGACCGGCGCGGCGCCACGTCCCGGCGATCTCGCCTCCGACCAGGACCGCGCCGGGCCAGACCCGCGAGGTCCACAGCCGGGCGCGGCGGTCGGCCTCCGGGACCAGGAGCTCGCGATCCGCGCCCTGGAGGAGGTAGTACGTGTCCCCGCTGGGCAGGAGCCGGGCCGGGGCCGCCGGCTGCGTTGGGATGGCGAATGCGGCTTCGTCGTCGGCGAGGATCCAGCCGTCGCCGATCGGCGTCCGGACCGGTGCCAGCTCCGGCTCGAGCGCGGCGAAGGCGGCCCCAGCCTCACGCGGACCGATCCCGGCCCACTCGGCGAAGGCTGCGGGCGTCGCGACCCCGAAGACGTGGAGGTAGCGGCGTGCGAGGTCGAGGCGCGCGGCCATCGGCTCGATCTCAGGCGGCGGCACTATCCGCAGCGTCGCCTGGCGCGCCCCGCCCCAGCGGATGAGCAGGGTGCCAGTCGTGGCCGCGTAGCGGAGCCGGTTGGGATGGACGTCGAGCGCCGCTCCGGCGTCGTCGTGGAGGACGGTCCGATCGCCGATGGCGGCCCGCAGCCGGTCGGCGAGGTCGGTGGCCACGGCCCGACCCGGGCCCTCCTCGGGGAGCCGCCCGAGCGAGAACGCGGCCAGGTCCCGCCGGTCGACGACGTACACCGAAAACCGCGGCCCCCAGAGCTGGACGAGGGACGGTGCCTCCCAGGACGAGGGGTCGGCGCCTTCGACCCGGGCGTGGATCTGGAGCAGGGCGGCGCGCGGCATGCTGTCCTGGAGGCCGGCCCACGCCGCCCGGCGAAGTGACGCCTCGCCGGCCGGCATCCGCTCGTCGAGCGACTGGACGCGGCGCCGGTAGGCGAGGATCTGATCGCGAGAGAGCTCGAGCCGCGCTGGGCTCACGGCGTTTCCCGGGTCACGGCGGCGAGGGCCTTCAACACGGTCTCGACCGGATCGCGGCCGCGCGCCAGAGGGATCCGAACCTGGTTCGACCCGGCCACCGGCCGGAACCCGGCCAGGCTCAGGGCGCGGGTCATCGTCTCGCGCTCGTAGCGGCGCCATTTCAGGATCAGGCGCCCTTCGTCGACCCGCACCTCCGACACGCCGGCCGCCTCGGCCGCCAGCCGAACCGCGACGACCCTGAAGAGGCCCTCGACTTCCGGCGGCATCGATCCAAACCGGTCGAGGAGGTGCTCGCGCAGCGCCGCGGCGTCCGCATCGGTCGTCACCTGGGCGAACCGCCGGTAGACCTCGAGCTTGGCGCCCGGTGCGCCGACATAGCCGTCCGGGAGGTACGCGGACAGCGGCAGCTCGATCCGGACCGGCGCCGGCTCCGGCGGGCGGAAGCGACCGCGCCGGGCATCGACCGCCTCCGCCAGGAGCTGGGTGTAGAGCTCGAACCCGACCGCCGCCATGTAGCCCGACTGCTCGGGACCGAGGATGTTGCCCGCCCCGCGGATCTCGAGGTCGGACAGGGCGATCTGGTAGCCGGCCCCGAGGTCCGAGGCCGAGAAGATCGCGTGCAGCCGACGGCGCGCCACCGGTGACAGCGGGAAGCCGCGTCGGTGGAGCAGGTAGGCGTAGGCCCGGCGGTCAGAGCGGCCCACCCGGCCACGGAGCTGGTAGAGCTGGGCCAGGCCGAACGTGTCGGCCCGGGCAATGAGCATCGTGTTCGCGTTCGGGATGTCCAAGCCGGACTCGATGATCGTGGTGCACACCAGGACGTCGAATTTCCCGGCGTCGAAGTCGAGCATGACCCGTTCCAGCATCCCCTCGGCCATCTGGCCGTGACCGATGGCCACCCGGGCCCTCGGGACGAGGCGCCGGACCCGAGCCGCAGCTCCCTCGATCGTCTCGACGCGGTTGTGGACGTAGAACACCTGCCCACCGCGGTCGATCTCGCGGGTGATCGCGTCCCGGACCAGCCCGTCGTCATCCTCGGCAATGCGGGTCAGGATCGGCAGCCGCGCCTCCGGGGCGGTCTCGATGACGCTCAGGTCGCGGATGCCGACCAAGCTGAGGTGGAGGGTCCGCGGGATCGGGGTCGCCGACAGGGTGAGGACGTCGACCTCGCGGCGGAGTTGCTTGATCTTCTCCTTCTGCGCCACTCCGAACCGCTGCTCCTCGTCGACGACCAGCAGCCCCAGGTCGGCGAACGCGACGTCCTTGCTGAGGAGCCGATGAGTGCCGATCACGACGTCGACCGTGCCCGCCGCCAGCTCGTCGAGGATCCGGGCCTGGTCCGCCTTGCCGACGAACCGGCTGAGCATCGCGACCTGCACCGGGAAGGCCGCGAAGCGGCGCTGGAAGGTCAGCAGGTGCTGCTGGGCGAGGACGGTGGTTGGGACCAGGACCGCCGCCTGGCGACCGGCCTCGACGACGCGGAAGGCGGCCCGCAGCGCCACCTCGGTCTTGCCGTACCCGACGTCCCCGGCCACCAGCCGGTCCATCGGTCGCCGGCGGGCCATGTCGGCCGCCACGTCCCGGATGGTCCGCTCCTGGTCCGGCGTCTCCGTGAACGGGAAGGACTCCTCGAGCTCGCGCTGCCAGACCGTGTCATCGGGGTACGCAAAGCCCGCCGCCTGCTCGCGAGCGGCGTACAGCTCGAGCAGGTCGTCGGCCAGGTCGAGGACCGCCGCGCGGACCCGGCGTTTCGTGTTCAGCCACTCCCGGCCGCCGAGCTTCGAGAGGCCCGGCGCCGGCCCACCCGAGTAGCGAGTGATCCGGCCGACCTGGTCGGCCGGCAGGAAGATCTTGTCGTCGCCGGCGAAATCGAGCTGGAGGTACTCGCGGACCTGGTCGCCGAACGTGCGCTGCGTCATCCCCACGTAGCGGGCGATGCCGTGGTCGACGTGGACGACCAGCTCCCCGGGCTCCAGGCGCGAGATCAGGTCCCGGGTCACCACGCGCTTGCTGGTGAGCAGCCGGCGCACCCGGGTCGCCCCGAACAGCTCCCGGTCGGTCAGCAGGACGACGGCTGACGGCTCGTGGACCAGGCCCGCCCCGGCCGAGCCGTGGACCACCGCGATCTCGCCGGGTGCCGGAGGGCCGGCCAGCTCGTCCAGCGGACCGATCTGGCCGGGGACGTCCCCGAGCAGCTCCGTCAGCCGGCTGGCCTGGTCGGTTGCGATGACGACGCGTCGGCCCCCGGCCGCCAGCGCGCGAATTCGCTCCCCGAGGTGCTCCGCAGCTCCCGGCAGCGCCGGCGCCGGCCCGTAGCCTCCGTCGGGGGCGTCTCCCTCCTCGAGCCGCTCGTCCGCCCGGTCGGCCAGCGCCGCCACCTGCGTCCGCGCCGCGTAGGGGAGCGGCCAGTCTGGGGGCAGCTCCCCGGCGTCGACGAGCGCCGCGCGACGATCGGCCGCCCACCGATCCGCGTCGGTGCCCGCGGCCTGGAGTTGATCGGCATCGGCCAGCACGACGTGCGCATTGGCCGGCAGATGGTCGGCGGTGGGCCCGGCGGTCAGCGCGGACGCCCACGTCTCGGCCGCCTCGCCCAGGTCGCCGCCCTCGAGCCGGGCGAGATCGGCCTGGAGGGTGGGGCTCAGGAGCTCCGCGTCGCCCCCCACCGGGGCCAGCGCGGCGGCCAGGCCATCGGCATCCGGGATCGCGAACTCGCCGGCGGGGAGGATGGTGATCTCCTTCCGACGCGACCGGCTGCCCTGGGTCGTGGGATCGAAGATCCGGATCGCGTCGATCTCGTCGCCGAACTGCTCGATCCGAACCGGATCCGGCTGGGCCGGGGGCCACACGTCGATGAGCCCGCCGCGCACCGCGAGCTCGCCGATCCCGGTCACCTCCGGGGTGGCGTCATACCCCGCGGCCAGCAGGCCGTCGAGCAGCGTTCGCTGGGGAATCGACTGCCCGACCTTCAACCGCCGGCTGCCGGCCCGCAGCCGGTCGACGGATAGCGTCCGCTGCCAGAGGGCCGCGACGGGGGCGACCACGACGAGGTTCGGCTCGGGATGCGCGAGGCGGGCCAGGACCTCGAGCCGCGCGGCGGACTCGTCCCGCTCGGGAAGCGCCCGCTCGAGTGGAAGGGCGCCACGCTCCGGAAGCACGGCCACCCGATCCGGGTCGTGCCAGGCGGTCAGGTCGTCGGCCAGGCGATGGGCCTGCTCGTCGGTCTCGACCACCACCACGATCGGGTGCCCGCGCGGGATGACCGCCCGCCGCGCGGCCAGGTGCGCGGCGCGGGCCACCGTCGGAACCCGGAGCGTGGCCGGGATCCCGGTCGGCGGTTCCGGGGCGGCGAGGATGGCCAGCAGCGGCGCGAGGCGGGGACCGCGGGTCACGGCTGGTCGGGGGATTCGCCCAGGTCGACCCCGTTGAACTCGTTCATTGCCGCCTCGACGCCCTCCACCAGCCAGCGCTCCACGGCGTCGGCGGCGGCGGCGATCGCCTCCCGGGCGAGCTCCTCCTCGTCGCGCTTGAAGGTCGAGAGGACATGATCCACGGTCTCGCCGCTCCGCCCGATCCCGACCCGCAGCCGCGAGAACTGGTCGGTGCCGAGGGTCTCGATGATGTCCCGCAATCCGTTGTGGCCACCCGCCGAGCCGCCGCGCCGGAGCCGAAGCTTGCCGAGCGGCAGGTCGACGTCATCGGTCACCACCAGCAGGTCGGACTCGTAGGTCGCGTTCGCGTTGCGCAGGGCGGCCCGCAGGGGCGGGCCAGACTGGTTCATGAACCGCGCCGGCTTCACGAGCAGGACGCGGCCGACCTGGCCACCGCGGTCGACCTCGAGGCGCGCGGCACCATCCCGCACGTGCCCCCGGCTGACCGACCACCGATCGGCGAGCAGGTCGACGACCCGGAACCCGACGTTGTGCCGCGTCAGCCGGTACCGGTCACCGGGGTTGCCCAGCCCGCACACCACCTTCATCGCGGCCGATGGTAGCCCGGCACCCGCCGGGGCCCGGTAGCATCGGCGCATGGCGGACCGGGTGGCGATCATTGGCGGCGGGATCATCGGCGCGACGGCGGCGGCGCTGCTGGCCGAAGGCGGGACCGATGTCACCCTCGTCGAGGAAACGGCGGTCGGGGCCGGCGCTTCGGGGAGGAACTCGGGAACCATCCAGCACCCCTTCGACCCGGTCCTCCTCGCGCTCCACCAGGAGACGCTGGATCGCTATCGGGCGCTGGCGGCGCTCGACGTCGGCTTCGGGTTTCCGGCCGAGCCGGCCGGCGTGCTCCTCCTCACCGATGACCTGGCAGCGGCCGCCGTGCGGGCGACCGAGCTGGCGGCCGACCACCCCGAGCTCGGCGCCGAGGTGCTCGACGCACCGGGGGTTGCCGGCCTCGAGCCCTCGATTGCCCCGGGCTGGGCCGCGGTCCGGGTGGCGACCGGCTACCCGGTCGTGCCCGAGGCGGCGACCCGCGCGATGGCATCCCGTGCGGTCCAGGCCGGAGCCGCGTTCCGGATCGGCATCGGCGCCACGCCGTGGGTCGATGGCGGCCGCGTGCGCGGGGTGGCCCTGGGCGACGGCGCGACGATCGGCGCCTCGCGCGTCCTGGTCGCGGCCGGCCCCTGGACGCCGAGCGTACTGGGGCTCGAGCCGGCGTGGCCGCCGATCACCCGGACGTTCGGGGTGACGGTCCAGGTCGAGCTCGAGGACTCCCCGCGCGCGGTCCTCGAGGAGGGCGTGGTCCACACGATCAACACGCCGGATGGCCACGCCGACAGCCTGTTCAGCCTCGTCACCGCCGACGGGGTCGCGACCGTCGGGTCGACGTTCTTCGCCGAGGAGCCCGACCCCGACGCCCTGGCACCGGTCCTCCTCGAGCGGGGTGCGGTCTTCGTGCCCGCCCTCGCCGACGCGGAGATCACCGCCGTGCGGATGTGCGCCCGGCCGCAGTCGGTCGACGGGCGGCCGTTCATCGGGGCCGTGCCCGACGTCGAGGGGCTCTTCGTGTGCGCGGGCCACGGCCCGTGGGGGATGTCGACCGGGCCCGCCAGCGCGGCGATGGTGGTCGACCTGCTCACCGGGACCGAGGATCGGATCCCGCCCGCCCTGCGGGCGGACCTCACGTGGTGATCGGCGGCTAGTAGCCGGCCACGATGGCGTGGCCGCCCCGGTCGAACAGCGACCCGGGCTTCCACTCCACGTCGCGGAAGTGGCGGTGCAGGACGGTGAGGGTCCGGTGCTCGGCCTC
>DATBLJ010000017.1:0-27054 GCA_036555375.1 Candidatus Limnocylindria bacterium | reverse complement strand
GCCCGCTCGGTGAGCTGGACGAAGTCGAGCAGCTCGTCCGCGCGCCGACGCGCCTCGGCGCCGGGGATGTCGAAGTAGCGGGCGTACATCAGGAGGTTCTCGAGCACAGTCAGCTCGGCATCGAGGTTGTCGAGCTGGGGCACGACGCCGATCCGGCTCTTGATCCGGGTGCCGTCGCGGCTGGGATCCATCCCGACCACGCTCAGCGTGCCGCCGCTGATCGGCGAGATGCAGGCGATCATCCGCATCGTCGAGGTCTTGCCCGCCCCGTTCGGGCCGAGGAACCCGAACGCCTCGCCGACATGGACGTCGAAGTCGACGCCGTCGACAGCGGTCAGGTCGCCGAACCGCTTCGTCAGGCCTCGGGCATGGATCAGGACATCGGTCTGGGCCGTCATGGGGCCGGTCATTGTACCGATGGCGCCGGGGTCTCGACCCGACCGGGCTCAGAGCTGGTTGACGCCAAGCGCTCAGCGCCAGATACTACGTGCGACGTAGTAGTGAGGTGGCTCGTGAGCCGACCAGCGACCCGCGATCCGGGCCTGCTCGTCCTGATCAGCCTCGCGGCAGGACCGAAGCACGGGCACGCGATCCTCCTCGACGTCGACGATTTCGCCGGGGTCCGACTTGGACCAGGGACGCTCTACGGGGCGCTGGCTCGGCTCGAGGAAGGTGGGTTCATCGAGCCGATGGCCACGGAAGGTCGGCGACAGCCATATCGCCTGACGGAGTCCGGCCTCGCCGCGCTTCGCGGACAGCTTGGCGACCTGCGGGGCGCCGTGCGCGCCGGGCTCGAACGGACCACGTCGGCATGAAGTGGTTGTTGCGCCTGTACCCGCCTTCGTGGCGGGCGCGCTACGAGACCGAGATGGCCACGCTGATTGACGAGCTTCCCCCCGATCGCCGGATGGCGCTCGACCTGTTCCGGGGCGCCTTCGACGAACGCCTCCGGGCGGCCTGGCGTCGCATCCCCGAGGCGCCGCTGACTGTCGGAGGGCCTCCGGCGTCCTTCCGCCCCTTCCACCGCCATCCGACGACGCTCGCCCTGGTCGCGCTCGCCCTGGTCGCCCCGACCGCGACCTTCGTCATCCTCTCGTTCCTCACCTACGAGTTAGGCCTGACGGCGTTGCGCACGATCGTCGAGCCGGCGCTCATCAGCCTCAACGAATCGACTCGCCTGCTCAACCTGGCTCTCCTGGCCGCACCGTTTCTGGCGTTCGTCGTCGCGCTCGCGCCCCTGGTCGGGATCGGTCTGTCGCGGGCCTCGACGGAGCTCCGGTTGACGCTCTCGTTCCATGCCAGGACCGCCAACCTGGTCGTGATCGCACTGTGCATGGTCGTGGGCGGCATCCTGGCCGGACACATCGCACTGGAGACCCTGCTCGAGGCGACCTGAGCCCATCCGGTGGCGCTCCGCCGCAGACCATGCTCGCCATCGAGGCGGTGTTAGCCTCTGCCCGATGAGCCCGTCCGGCCGCTTCCTGCTCGACGGCATGGCGCAGACGTTCGAGCCGGGCGACACGATCGCGATGGCCGTGGTGCGGGCTGGTGGCCACCCTGGGCACGGCGGAACACTCTGCCTGGCCGGGGACTGCGGCAGCTGCGTCGCCCGGGTCGACGGGATTGCCTACGTCCGAACTTGCCTGACGCCCGCCCACGAGGGCCTCGCGGTGGAGCGGCACCCGGCCGACGGGCCTCCGGGCTGGGCCGAAGCGCCGGCTTCGCGGACGATCGAGGTCCACCACGCGGAGACCGATGTCGCCGTGATCGGCGGCGGTCCGGCGGGCCGGGCCGCGGCCGAGGAGGCGCGGCAGGCTGGGCGGTCGGTCGAGCTGCTGGATGGCGCCAGCGGGGACGAGGTCGTCGCGATCTACGCCGGCCCGACGGTCATCGTTCGCCGCGCCGACGGGATGCGCCACCTCCGCGCCCGGGACGTGATCGTCGCCACTGGGACGGCGGAGATCCAGCCGGTTGGTCCGGGCAGCCGGCTGGAGGGACTGCTGACCGCGCGGGCCGCGCGCCGCCTCCACGAGGCGGGAGTCGACCTCGGACGGGCCGTCGCGATTGGTCCACCGCCGGAAGGCGTGCCCTGTACGCCGCTCGCCGGCGAGCTCGTTCGGCTCGAGGGGGAGGGCCGGGTGGCGGCCGTCGTGACGCGGTCGGCGGATGGCGAGCTCCGGAGCGCGTGCGACACGGTGATCCTCGATCTCGGTCGCTCACCACGCGACGTCCTGTCCCGGATGGCCGACGACCTGCCGGTCACGGTCGTCGGGTCCGCGGCCGAGGCTTATCCGCTGCCCGCTCCGCCGACCGCGGGCGTCGTCTGCCCGTGCGTCGGCACCACGGTCGAGGACCTCGAGGGGGTGTGGGAGCGGGGGTTCCGCGAGGTCGAGCTCGTCAAGCGGGCGAGCCTGGCGGGGACCGGCACCTGCCAGGGAAGCGTCTGCCTGCCGCACGTCCGGGCCTGGATCGCGGCCCGCGCGGGAGAGCCCCCACCGCCGTTCACGGCCCGGCCCGCGTCGCGCCAGATCACGCTGGCCGAGGCTGCCGCGGACGTCCACCTCGACGCGTTCCGGCGGACCCCGCTCCATGACGAACACGTCGCCGCTGGAGCCCGGATGGACCGGTTCGGCGGCTGGTGGCGGCCCTGGCACTACGGCGACCACCTGGCCGAGTACCGAGCGGTCCGCGAGGCCGTCTCGCTCGGCGACGTCAGCACGCTCGGGAAGTTCGTCGTCGCCGGACCAGACGCGGTCGAGTTCCTCCAGCGCCTGTACCCGACCGATGTCGCGACCATCAGACCGGGCCGCTCCCGCTACGCGCTGCTGCTCAACGAGCGGGGCCACGTCATCGACGACGGGATGATCTGTCGCGAGACCGACGACCGGTTCGTCCTGACCTTCACCACTGGCGGGGCGGGCAACGCCGAGGCGTGGATGCGCGATTGGCTCGAGACGTGGGGCCTCGACGTCCGCCTGATGGATCGCACGATGTCGCTGGCCGCGATCAACGTCACCGGCCCGCGTGCCGCCGAGCTGCTCGCCCGCGCCGGCCTGGCCGAGCCGCCGCGCTTCCTCCAGCACGCCCGGGTCGAGCTGGCCGGGATGGCCTGCCACGTCATGCGCCTGAGCTTCACCGGGGAGGCCTCGTTCGAGATCCACCACCCGGTCGACCGTTCGGTCGAGCTCTGGCGCGGCCTGCTCGCGCTCGGCGAGGACCTGGGCATCCGGCCCCACGGCCTGCAGGCGCTGTTCGCGCTTCGCCTCGAGAAGGGCCACGTGATCGTCGGGATGGACACCGAGCTCGACACGACCCCGCGGCGCCTTGGCATGGACTGGGCGGTGAACATGGAGAAGCCCGACTTCCTGGGCCGATCCGCCCTGGCGCGCACCAGCGGCCAGGCTGACCATCGGCGGCTGGTCGGGCTGACGATGGACGGCGAGGCGCCGATGGAGGGCAGCACGATCTGGGCGGGCGGTGCGGTCATCGGCCATGTCACATCCGCCTTCGCCTCGCCGACCCTCGATCGCGCGGTCATGCTGGGCTGGCAGAAGCGGACCCCGTTCCCGGAGCAGGTCGAGATCGACGGCCGGCCGGCCTCGGTCACGCCACCGCCGTTCTACGACCCGGAGGGCGCCCGTGCGCGCGCCTGAGCCGATCCCCGGCACCCGGATCGTGGGAGCGTCCGAGGTCCTGGATCAGGTGCGCGTCCCGGTGGATCACCCCGTCCTGCGGTTCGCGAGCGACGAGGTGTTCGTGCTCGGCGATTTCCGATGGACCGGGGTCGAGTCGGTGCTCGAGGAGGACGAGCGTGGATTCGTCGGCTGGTGGCTCACCCCGGAGGAGACGGCCCACGTCCTCCACCACGTCGAGTGGCCACTCCCCGGGGAGCGCCCCGCGCTGGCCCAGGGCCTGGTCGCGGGGGTGCCGGCCCGCCTCTGGCTGGATGACGACCGCGCCCTGCTCCTCGTCCACGCCGCGTATGCCCACGAGCTGGTGGCCCGGCTGCCATGAACGAGTTCGTCGAGACCCTGCTCGATATGCCGTGGCACGAGCCCAGGACGTCCTACGACGTCGTGATCGTCGGGGGCGGCGGGCACGGCCTGGCCACTGCGTACTACCTCGCCACCCGCCACGGGATCACGAACGTGGCGGTCGTCGAGTCGGGCTACATCGGCTCGGGCAACAGTGGACGGAACACGACGATCATCCGCGCCAACTACGGCATCGCGGAGTCGGTCCGCTTCTACGAGCGATCCCTGGAGCTGTACCAGACCCTCGAGGCCGAAACCGGGTGCTGGATCATGCACTCGACGAAAGGGCTCCTGTGGCTGGCCCACACGGAGTGGGGGATGCGCGCCGAGCGGGCCCGGACCCTCATGAACCAGGCGAACGGCGCCGAGACGGTGATGGTCACACCCGAGGAGGCGAAGGCGCTCTGCCCGCAGCTCGACCTGACGGGCGGGGGCCGCTACCCGGTGCTCGGCGCCTCGTACCATCCCGGCGCGGCGACGGCGCGCCACGATCGCGTCGTGTGGGCGTACGCCCAGGGCGCGATGCGGCTCGGCGTCCACGTCCTCCAGCACCGCCCGGTCATCGGCCTCCTCCGAGACGGCAACCGGGTGACCGGGGTCCAGACCGCTGCCGGGCCGATCTTGGCGGGGGTCGTCCTGAGCGCCGTGGGCGGCCGGGTGACCCAGCTCATGGACATGGCCGGCGTCCGGGTCCCGATCCGAACCCATCCGCTCCAGGCGCTCGTCACGAATGCGTACGCGCAGGGCCTCGGGCCGATCGTCAGCAGCTCCGAGCTGCTGTGCTACGTCTCCCAAACCCCGCGCGGCCAGATGCTGATGGGGGCCGAGTTCGACTCCCAGCCGAGCTTCTCGATGGCCAGCTCGTTCGAGTTCCTCCAGAGCGTGAGCGCCAAGGTGACCCACCTCCTCCCGTTCCTCGCCGACCTGCGAGTCCTTCGCCAGTGGACCGGGATCTGCGACATCTCGCCGGACTACTCGCCGGTCATGGGCGCCACCGGCGTCGACGGGCTGCTGGTCACGACCGGCTGGGGGACCTGGGGCTTCAAGGCCATCCCCGCCGGCGGCGAGGCGATGGCCGAGCTGATCGCCACCGGCCGGCAGCCCGAGCTGATCGCCACCTTCGGGCTCGAGCGGTTCGCGGCCGACCACGCGATGGCCGACCAGGGATCGGCGGGGACCCGCTGATGCTGTGGATCACGTGCCCGACCTGCGGGGAGCGCCCGGTCGCCGAGTTCCGGTTCGGCGGTGAGCTCCCGCACGTGCCGGATCACCTGACCGATCCGACCGAGCGGGACGTCGACTACGCCTGGATGTACGACAACGTGGCCGGGATCACGACCGAACGCTGGTTCCACGCCGCCGGCTGCCGGCGGTGGCTGACCCTCCGCCGCGACACGCGGACCGATCGGGTGGTCGCGGGCTCCTAGCCGAGGAGGATCGGCCTAGTCCTCCTCGGGGTCGGGCAGGCCGACCCGGTGGAGCAGGCTCCGTCGGTCGTCCTGTTCCTGCTGCTGCTGGCTTCGCAGCTGGGCGATGCGCCGGGTTCGTGCGTTTCCCGGCTCGGTGTGGAGGACCGGGGCGTCGAGGGCGGCCTGGATCTCCGGCGGAATCTCGTCGGTGCCGCCTTCGAAGTCGACGGTGCCGATCGGCTGGTCGTCGAAGGCGGAGGCCAGCTCCCAGTCGGCCGGTGGGCGCTCGCGAGGCTGCCGGCGGGTGGGCGCAGGGGCAGCAGCCATGGGGTCGGTGGTCGCCCGGTGGACGGTGGCCAACGCGGCGGCGGAGCGGACCGGCGGCGGCTCGTCCTCCTGCTCGCGGCGCCGTCCGGCGGCGATGATCCACCAGCCCCCGACGACCGCCAGGACCGAGGCCATGGCGATGCCGAGGACCGTCTCGAACGGGATGTCGAGCTCGACGGGGAGCACCACGACCGGCAGCGGCGACGCGGATGCGGATGCGCTCGCCGTGGCACTGGGTGCCGGGGTCGGTGGGGCCGGGGTCGGCACTGGGGTCGGAACCTGTGCCACCGGCGGGGCCGGAGCGGCCGGGGCCGGCGGTGGGGGAGGCGGAGGTGGGGGAGCGGGAGGCGGCGGCGCCGGCGTGGCCGGTGGCGGAGTCGGGGGTCGTGGGGTGGCGATCGGGGTCGGGGTGGGGACCGGGGTCGGCACCGGCGTCGGGGTGGGCGGCACGGCGACCACGACCGGCCCGACGGTGCGGGTCGGATCGTTGAACTGCGTGGCGTTGGCCGCGTAGGTCACGGTCCAGGAGCCGGCAGGCAGGGTGGAGGTCGTCGTCCAGGTGCCGTTCAGCGCGCTGCCGAAGGTCAGCGCCATGGGCAGCGTGACGCCTGGGATGGACGCCGTGACGCTCAGCGCCGGGTCATTTGCGAAGCTCCGGTACCGAACGCTGAAGGTGAACACCGTCGCGGTCGTGCCCGACATCGGGTTGACCACCGGATTGGTCAGCTGGTTCGGCGCGGGGGCGCCGGCCTCGACCGGAGGCGGGGCAGCGGCCAGCATTGCCCAGGCCAGGATCAACGCGGTCAGGGCCGCGGTTCGCATGGGCTGACGGTCGCGGAGAGCGACCGATCCCCGCCATAGGCCATTCGTCCGCGATGGGGGCCCAATCGAAGCGCCATCCGGCCGGGTCGACGAAGATGCAGCCGTGGCCGACCACGCTCCGTTCCCGACGCCTGACATGGCGCTCACCACGATCCTCGTCGTGCGGGATCCGGCGATCTCGAAGCGGTGGTACCTCGACGTGCTGGGAGCCAACCTCTACGGGGAGTACGGGAGCTCGGTCGTCCTCAGCTTCGCCGGCGCGTGGCTCCTGCTCGTGACCGGCGGCGAGCCGACGCCCGACAAGCCGGAGGTCACCTTCGCCGCGACGGGCGACCCGGGGCGGCGGGTGGACCACGCGTTCACCATCCGCGTCGCCGACTGCCATGTGGCCTACGACACACTGACCTCACGCGGCGCGACCTTCCTCACGCCGCCGTACGACTGGGGTGGCGAGATCCGCTGCTTCTTCCGCGATCCCGACGGTCATCTCTTCGAGATCAGCGAGCGGCGGGGATAGGCCGGTCAGGCCTCCCAGGTCTCGCCCGGTTCGAGGGCGACGACCTCCGCGTCGGTGGCCTCCGCGAGCTCGGTGGGGGTCCCGGCCAGGATCGGGAAGGTGCCGTAGTGGACCGGGATCGCCGTCCGGGCGCCGATGAGCGCCACCGCGCGAGCCGCATCGGCGGGGCCCATCGTGTAGTGGCCGCCGATGGGCAGGACCGTCACGGTTGGTGACCAGCGCTCGCGGACGAGCGCCATGTCGCCGAACAGATCGGTGTCGCCGGTGTGGTAGACGGTGGTCCCGTCCTCGAAGCGGATGACCCAGCCCCAACAGCCGACCTCGCGAGTCGTCGGACCGCCACCGGTCAGGGTCACCGCCCCGGTGTGGTCGGCGTGGACCATCGTGAAGCCGATCCCCGCCGCCTCGAACGTTCCGCCCTTGTTCATGCCGACGGCCTCGACGCCACGCTCGGCGAGGTACAGCGAGAGCTCGTGGGAGCCGATCACCTGGCCGCCTCGACCGGCGAGCTCGACGACGTCGGCCGCGTCGTCCCCGACGTGGTCGAAGTGGCCGTGGGTCGGTGCGATGACGTCCACCGGCGCGGGTTCCGGTGGCGCGACGTAGGTCGGCGCGCCGCTCCATCGGTCCACCCAGACGCCCTTGTCGCCGGGCGATCGGTAGAGGACCCCGCCGTGGCCGAGCCGGGTGATGCGCAGTCGAGCCATGGGTGCCTCAGCCTCCTTCGGGTGGGGATTCCAGCCGAGCCTGGAGTCGAGGGATTGCCCGATCCACGAGCCGCCCGTAGAACGACGCGAACAGCCGTCCTCTGGCCGAGCGATCGCCGTCCTCGGCTACCGTCCAGGTCAGTTGCGTCCGTGCGCCGTTGCTCGTGAACCGGTGGTCGTAGCGGATCGAGAGCCCAAGGACCGGCCCGATCCACTCCCAGCTCGTCCCGGCGGCGTACGCGGAGACCCGGAACTGACTGCGGCCAGCGGGGCGGAAGTGGAGCGTTCCCGAGCTGGTGGGACCGATTTCCCCGGGAGGCGACACGTCCAGACGTCGGATGTGCGGCGCCCACTCGGGCCACGTGGACACGTCGGCGAGCAGGCGCCACGCTTCGTCGATCGGCGCATTCACCGAGAAGTCACGCCGCAGCAGCTCGGTCGCCACGGGGCGAGTGTAGTCCGGGATCAGAATGGGATGACGAGCCGGCCCTCGCGGGCGGTGCGGTCGAGCCAGTGGGCCTCGGTGGCGATCGTGGTCTCGACGCCGTGCCCGGGCAGGACGCGGGTCTCGGCCGGCAGCTCGTGGAGGAGGCGGGTCAACGAGGCGACCATCTGCCCGTCGTCGCCGCCCGGCAGGTCGGTCCGCCCGTAGGAGCCACGGAACAGGACGTCGCCGGCCAGCAACAGCCCACGCGCGGCGTCGTAGAGGCAGATCGACCCCTCGGAGTGGCCCGGCGTGTGGAGGACGGCGAAATCGAGCGAGCCGACGACGAGGTGGTCGCCTTCCCGCAGCTCCCGTTCGGCCACGGTGGGCTCGATGTCCAGGCCGTAGATGTTCTTGCCATTGAGCCGATAGGCGTCGTCAGGATGGATGGCCAGCGGCGCCCCACTGGCCCGCTTCAGGGCCGCGTTGTCGAAGATGTGGTCGACGTGGCCGTGGCTGTTGGCGAGGACGTGGATCCGCAGCCCGAGCTCGGTCGCGCGCGTCATCAGCGCGTCGGCGGCGCCCATCCCCGGGTCGAGGACCAACGCGTCGTCGGAGTCGCCGTCCCACAGGAGGTAGGCGTTCGTCTGCCATGGCCCGAACACGCCGAGCTCGATCCGGACCGCGTGGCCCGCGTCGGCCGCCACGCCGGCGCGCTGGATGACCAGGTCGTCGCTCATCCGTCGGAACCCAGCCGCAGGCCGAGCGCGGTCGCCAGCTCGCGGGCCAGCACCGCGCGGGCCGCGGCCATGTCCACCGGAGCGCCGGTCTCCCGCTCGAGGCTGGTGACCTGGCAGCCCGGGATGCCGCACGGGATCATCTCGTCGAACCAGGTCAGGTCGGTGGTCACGTTCAGCGCCAGGCCGTGGGTCGTCACCCCGCGCCTGACCCGGACCCCGACCGCGGCCAGCTTCCGCGTGCCCCCGACCCACACCCCGGGCAGGCCATCCACCCGGTCGGCCACCACCCCGAAGCTCGCGGCGGTGGCGATGACCGCCGCCTCGAGGGCACGGACGTAGCGCCGCAGGTCGAGCGGGTCGCGGAGCTCGACGATCGGGTAGGCGACCAGCTGGCCGGGGCCATGGAAGGTGATGTCGCCGCCGCGGTCGATCCGGACCAGCTCGGCACCCAGCTCGACTAGCCGAGCGGGCGCGGCCAGCAGGTTCGCTTCGTCACCACCGCGGCCGAGCGTGTACACCGGATCGTGCTCGAGCAGCAGCAGCCGGTCACCGATCTCGCGGCGACGGCGTCGGTCCGCCAGCTCGTTCTGGAGATCCCAGGTCGGGCGGTACGGGACGCAGCCGAGCCATTCGACGGTCAGCACGCCGCCGTCGCCGAGGAGCAGGGGCTGGCCGGTGGCCTCCCCGCCGTCTCGGCGCCGGCCGGTCGGCGCCTCGGTGGCCGGCGCGCTGATGTCGCGGAGCGCCGCCATCGGTCCCTAGACGGCGGCCGCCAGGTCGCCGCCCGGGACCTGCTCGGCGGCGTGGTAGCTCGAGCGCACGAGCGGCCCGGACTGCACGTGGGCGAACCCCATCTCGAGCCCGATCCGGCGGAGCGCCATGAACTCGGCTGGCGTGTAGTACTTCATGAGCGGCAGGTGGTTGCGGCTCGGGCGCAGGTACTGGCCGATGGTCAGCACGTCGATGTCCGCCTCCCGCAGCAGGCCCATCGCCTCGACGACCTCGTCCCACGTCTCACCCAGGCCGAGCATGATCCCGGTCTTGGTCGTCATCGGATGGCCGATCTCGGCCGCCAGCCGGCGGCCGGTCGTGAGGACGCCGACGCTCCGGTCCCAGCGGGCCCGGCGACGGACCGGGCGCTGGAGGCGGGGCACCGTCTCGACGTTGTGGTTGAGGATTTCGGGCTGGGACTCGATGACGGTTCGGATGTCGGCCTCCCGCCCGTTGAGGTCGGAGATGAGGACTTCGATCGTCGTGGCCGGGCTCGCGAGCCGGATCTGACGGACCGTATCCGCCACGACCGCGGCTCCGCCATCGGGGAGGTCGTCGCGGGCGACCATCGTCACCACCGCGTGACGCAACCCCATCCGCTGCGCCGCCTCGGCGACCCGCCGCGGCTCGTCGAGATCGGTCTCCGGCGGGCGCCCGGTGTCGATCGCGCAGAAGCCGCAGTTCCGGGTGCAGACCGTGCCGAGGACCATGAACGTCGCCGTCCCGAGGGTCCAGCACTCCCCCTGGTTCGGGCAGCGGGCCTCCTCGCAGACCGTGTTCAGTGCCTCGTCGCGGAGGAGCCGGCGGAGCCCGGCGTACGTGTCGCCGGCCCCGATCCGAACCTTCAGCCACTCGGGCCGACGCCCGCCGGGCCCGGCATTCTCGGGGAGTGGTTCGCCGGGGCCGGGCATGCCGCCGTCGACCTCCGGGCCGCCGGGGTACATGACCGGGGAGGGACCGTGATGGCCGACCGGCTCGCCGGACGCGCCGACGACCGCCAGCTCGCCCAGGGTGGAGAAATCGCGAGGCATCGGAGCGCAGTCTAGCGAAGGACGTCGCTAGACTCGGGCCGTGGCCCTGGACGTCCCCGCCGCCGTCGCCGAGCTCGAGGCCGGTTTCCGGGCGGTGGCCACCCCCGAACGCGCCGCCCGAGAGAAGCGCTACCTGAAGAGCGACCTCACCTTCATCGGCGCGACGGTGTGGCAGACCAGCGACGTGGTCAAGCCGTTCGCGAAGTCCCGGTCGTTCGAGCACGACGATCTCGTCGCGTTGGTCGAGGCGCTGTGGGCCGCCCCGATTTTCGAACGGCGGATGGCGGCCACCATGCTCCTGGAGCTCCACCCCAAGGTGCTCGGCTCCGCCGACCTGCCACTCGTCGAGCGATTGATCCGCGAATCGCTGACCTGGGCCCTGGTCGACGCCCTGGCCACCGACGTCGTCGCCGGCATCCGGAAGGCCGATCCATCGGTCGAACCGGTCCTTGACCGGTGGGCGACCGATCCCGACTTCTGGGTCCGCCGCGCCTCGCTGCTGGCCGAGCTCCGGTCGCTCAAGGCGGGCGCCGACATGCGGCCCTTCCTGCGCCGGGCCGATCGGATGCTCGACGAGAAGGAGTTCTTCATCCGGAAGGCGATCGGCTGGGTCCTGCGGGAGGTAGGCAAGAAGCGCCCGGACGAGGTCATCGCCTGGCTCGCGCCGCGGACCGGGCGGACCTCAGGCGTCACCGTGCGCGAAGCGGTCCGCTACCTGCCCGAGGCCGAGCGGGATCGGCTGATGGCCGCCTACCGGGAGCATCGCGCGGCCTGATCTCGGGGTACCCCATAGGTACGCCCCGGGTACTGGTGGTCGTTGGTGCCCGTGGGCAACGCGTCCCGGCCCCTGATCGTGGGGTAGCCGATGCTCCTATTCCGCGGCATGTGACCGATGGGTAGGGTCCGGCCCATGCCGCCCCTGCGCACGCCCAGCGCCAGGCCGGCCCGCAATCGACGGCCGGCCCTGTTGGCGCTCGTCTTCGGCGTCTTCCTCGTGCTCATCGGCGTCACCGCGACCGCCCTGGTCGCGGTCACCGCCATGCACCTGTCAAGCGCAACCCTGAACGCGGTCGTATCGCGCGACCGGTCACTGGTCGAGCTCTTCGTGAACGGCAACATCACCGCGGCCGATATCGACGCCAACGGCCCGACCCGCTCGTCGGCGGAGGCGCTGGAAGCCAAGCTGGCGACCCTGACCGCCCAGGACGACATCCTCCGCATCGACCTGCGCAGCATCGACGGGGAGGTGCTGGCCAGCTCGACCACCGGCATGCGCGGCTCGAGCCCCGAGCCGTCCGATTCCATGGTCGCGGCGATCGACGGCACGCCCAGCGTCCAGCTCCTCGACGTCGCCGAGGCCACCGACGCGGCCGACAGCCCGCTCGGCAGCGAGCAGGTGGTCCAGGAATATCTTCCGCTCCTGTCGGACGACGGCGAGCCGCTGGCCGTGGTCGCCGTCTGGCGCGACGCCGTGCCGCTGCTGGCCGCGGTGGATGCCGCCCGGCGCGACATCGTGATCGTGACCCTGGCCGCCGCCGTACTCCTCGGGCTCGTCCTGCTTGGCGTGTTCTGGGCTGCCCAGAAGCGGATCCTCCGCCAGCAGGCCGACCTGGTCGAGGCCGAGCGCCGCGACCCGTTGACCAACCTGTTGAACCACGGGGCGATCGTCACGATGCTCGCCGGGGAGGTCGAGTCGGCCCGCGCCAAGGGGCGTCGCTTCGGCCTCGCCCTGGTCGACGTCGACAACTTCCGCCTGTTCAATGACACCCACGGCCACGACGCCGCCGACCAGGTCCTCCTGCGAGTCGCGGCCTGGCTCCAGCGCGAGGAGGGGGAGGACAAGGCGATCGCGCGCTATGGCCCCGACGAGTTCCTCCTCGTCCTGCCCGGCGCGGGCCAGATCGAGATGGAGGGCGCGGTTTCGCGGATCCGGGCCGGCCTCTCCGGGGAGAGCGTCCAGTTCGGCGAGTCCGAGCAGCTGCCGGTCACGGTCAGCGCCGGGATCAGCCTGTACCCGCTCCACGCCGACTCGGTCACCGAGCTCCTGACCGCCCTGACCGTGGCGGTCGGCGAGGCGAAGGCGAGCGGTGGCGACGCGGTCTGCGTCGCGCGGCTGGGTGACGAGCGCCAGAAGGAGGTATCCGGCAGCTTCGACGTCCTCCAGGGCCTGGTCATCGCCGTCGACTCCAAGGACCGCTACACGAAGCGGCACTCCGAGGACGTGGCTCGCTACGCGGTCTTCCTGGCCGGCCAGCTGGGCCTCGACGACGACCTGCGCCGGACGATCCACCTGTCCGGGCTGCTCCACGACGTCGGCAAGATCGGCATCCCCGACCACCTCCTGCGGAAGCCGAGCAAGCTCACCGCCGAGGAGTTCGACGTGTTCAAGCAGCACGTCGCCCTCGGCGACGCGATCGTGCGCGACATCCCCAACGTCGACCTGGTGCGGGCCGGCATCCGCCACCACCATGAGCGATGGGACGGCAACGGCTATCTCGAGGGACTCGAGGGCGGCGAGATCCCGATCATCGCTCGCATCCTGGCGGTCGCCGACGCCTTCTCGGCGATGACCACGACTCGGCCCTACCGAAAGGCGCTCCCGGTCGAGGAGGCCCTCAAGCGCCTCGGCGACGCGGCTGGGCGCCAGCTCGAGGAGGACCTCGTCGTCGCGTTCATCGCGGGCATGGAGAGCGCGCCGGACGCGCCGCTGCCCTCGGAGCGACCGCACGGGATCTGGCGGCCCGCCGAGTGGGTGGCCTGACCATGCGCCGCGCGGGGGCCCGTCGCCTGGTCGCGTCGCTCGCGGTCTTCGCCGCGTCGGCGACCGTGGCGGCTCCAGCGGCCGGCGTGGTGGGATGGACGATCGTCGGCGGCCCGCTGACTGCGACCGTCTTCCAGTCCACGACCTACACCTTCACTGCCACCAACCTGATCTACAGCAACGACATCGGCTGCGTGGAGATCCAGTTGCCCGACACCTACGTCATCGACTCGCTCGGTACCCCGGTCCCCACCAACGGCACCCCTTGGATCGCGGAGGTGTACAGCGGCACGAACTGGGTGCTAGCGCATGCCGTCTCCGGGAGTGGGCGCTTGAACATCGGCGAGTCGGTGACCTTCTCGGTCACCGCCACCGCGACCCAGGTCGGTGCCCAGACGTGGAACAACCACGCCCATCGCAACCAGGACTGCAACGGATCGAACATCGAGCCGGGGGTCCTGCCGATGGTCGTTGCGCCGGTTCTCGTCCCGACCCCGGTCCCGAGCGTCCCGGCCACGCCGGTGCCGACCCCGCGGCCCACCCCGGCGCCCACCGCCGGGTCGGTCGTCACGCCCGAGCCAACGCCAGTGGTGACGCCGAGTCCGACCCCGCGGCCGACGGCAACACCCACGCCGCAGCCGACGCCGGACGTTGTCATCGTGGGTCCAGCCCCCGGGCCCGGCTCGCCAGGTACCCCGGAGCCGGTCGGCCGGATGGCTCCGCTGTCGGACGCTCAGGGCGGCGCCGGGATCGGGATCGGGACCGAGGTGTTCGCGCTCCTCGAGGGACCCCTCGTCTGGTTCGTGCCGGGCGCCGCCGTTGGCGTGCCGGGCCTGCTCGTCGTCGTGTTCATCGGCCTCCAGGCGGCCGGGGCGATGGCCTGGATCCCGGCGGTGCGCCGGATGAGCGGTGAACCGGTCGCGATGCAGCGGAGGCGACGACCGGGCACCTGACGCGCCACCGCGCGTCGCGCGCGGGTCAGCTCAGGGGCGTCGCGACGTCCCAATCCTCGAGGCGCTCCCGGACGTCGGCCATGAAGTAGCCGACCTGCGCTCCGTCGAGGACGCGATGGTCGAACGAACAGGTCATGTTCATCATGTGGCGCACGGCGATGACGTCGGCGCCGTCGATCTCCATGACGCGCGGCCGCTTGACGATGGCCTCCATCGACAGGATCGCCACCTCGGGGGCGTTGATGATCGGCATCGAGGAGATCGAGCCAAACCAGCCGGTGTTGTTCACGGTGAACGTCCCGCCCTGGATCTCGTCGAGCTTGAGCCGGTTCGCCCGCGCACGGGCCGCCAGGTCCTGGACCTTGCGGTTCACCCCGCTGATCGAGAGCTGGTCGGCATCGTGGATCACCGGCACGACCAGCCCGTTGTCGACCGCCACGGCGATACCGATGTTCAGCCGATGCTTGAGGACGATCCGATCCTCGGCGAACTGGCTGTTCAGGGTCGGGTGGGCGCGGAGTCCCTCGGTGACCGCCTTGATCACCGCCGCGACGTAGCTGATTCCGGCACCCTCGCGCGCCTTGTAGGCCTCGTTGTTGGCCTCGCGCCAGCGGACGACGTTGGTCATGTCGACCTCGACCACGGTGTAGGCGTGGGGGACGGTCTGCTTGACCTGGGTCATCTTCGCGGCGATGCCCTTCCGCATCTGGGTCAGCGGCCAGTCGACGTCGCCACCGGTCGGTGCGGGGATCGCCTCGGGGGCCGGTGCGGCCGGGGCTGCAGCGGCCGGGGCTGAAGCGGCGACGGGCGCCGGCGGAGCAGCGGCTGCGGCGGGCGGCGCCGGGGCGGGCACCGGGGCCGGAGCGGGAGGTGGTGCGACGGCCTCGGGTTCCCGGGCCGGTTCGGGCGCAGGCGGTGGAACCTCACCGGGAGTCGGCGCCGGCGCCGCATCGCCGTCCCGGGCCGCGATGAACGCCAGGACGTCGTCGCGGGTGACGCGACCGCCGGCTCCGGTGCCGGCGATCTGGGTGACGTCGAGGTTGTGCTCGCGAACCAGCCGGCGGACCGCCGGCGTCATCCTGGCGCCCGCGTCGGACGCCTCGGGAGCGTCCGCCACCGCGGTCGCGGCCGGCGCTTCGGCGGGCTGGGGCTCGGGAGAGGGAGCGGGTGCAGGTTCGGGCACTGGCGGCTCGACTGGAGGAGGCGGCGCGGCCGCCGCTTCCGGAGCCGGCGGGGCCTCGGTCGCTGGCGCCTCGGAAGGTGGCTCGGCGGCCGGAGCGGCTGCGGCCTCGACCGGTGCCTCGGCCTTCGGGGTCGTGTCCTGCTCGGTCGGCGCGTCGAGCTCGACCTCGGTGGCAGGTTCGGCGGGTGCCGCGGGCGCAGCCGCTGCCGCGGAGGTGGCCGTGCCGTCGCCGGCGCCGTCCTCCGAGATCTCGGCCAACGGCGTGCCGACCTTCACCGTCTCGCCGTCGCTGACGAGGATGCTGGTGACCACGCCGCCGACCTCGGCGGGAACCTCGGCGTTGACCTTGTCGGTCACCACTTCGAAAAGGGGGTCGTACTGGGCGACCGAGTCGCCGACCTTGACCAGCCAGCGTTCGATCGTGCCCTCGGTGACCGACTCACCGAGCTGCGGCATCTTGATCGTGGTTGCCATCGGTCCGGAACTCTAGCCGATCAGAACGCCGCCAGCCGACGCCCGGCCTCGGCGATCCGCTCGGGGTTGAGCATGAACCACTCCTCGAGGTCGTGGGCGTATGGAACCCCTGGCACCTCGGGCCCGGAGAGGCGGGTGACCGGGGCGTCGAGACTGTCGAACCCGTGCTCGGCGATGAACGCGGCGATCTCGCCGCCGAACCCGCCGAAGCCGTTCGCCTCGTGGACCACGAGCGCCCGTCCGGTCTTCGCGACCGATGCCAGGATCGCCTCGGTGTCGAGCGGGCGGAGGGTCCGCAGGTCGACGACCTCGGCCTGGATGCCTTCGCCGGCCAGGGTCTCGGCTGCCTCGAGCGCGCAGTAGCGCATGTAGCCGTAGCAGAAGATCGAGAGGTCGGTCCCCTCGCGGGCGACCGCCGCCGATCCGATCGGGACGACCCCGTCGCCGTTCTCCGGCACGTCGGCCTTGAACAGGCGGTAGGTCTTCTTGTGCTCGAAGAACATGACCGGGTCGGGATCGCGGACGGCCGCCTTGAGGAGCCCGTAGGCATCCGCCGGCGTGCCCGGCGCGACGACCTTGAGGCCGACCGTCGAGGTGAAGTAGGCCTCGTTGGACTGGCTGTGATAGAGCGCCCCGTGCACGCCGCCGCCGTACGGCATCCGGATCACCATCGGCACCCCGAAGGCGCCGTTCGACCGGAAGCGCATCCGGGCGATCTCGCTGACGATCTGGTTGAAGGCGGGGTACACGAAGTCGGCGAACTGCATCTCGGCGATCGGCCGCAGCCCGTAGAGCGCGGCGCCCATCGCCGCCCCCGCGATCAGCCCCTCGCTGAGCGGCGTGTCGAGGACCCGCTTGTCGCCGTATTTCGCCCACAGGCCGTCGGTGGCGCCGAACACGCCGCCCTTCCGGCCGACGTCCTCGCCCAGGACCATGACCCGCTCGTCGGCGGCCAGCTCCTCATCCATCGCGAGGCGGATCGCCTCGAGGATGTTCAGCTCGGCCATCTCAGCTGCCGTCCGCGTAGACGTGGCGCAGGACCGTGGCCGGGTCGGGATCCGGACGGGCCTCGGCCCGGCCGGCCGCCTCGGCGACCTGGGTCTTGACCTCGGCCCGCAGCGCCTCGTCGGCTGCCGCGTCCAGGATGCCCCATGCCTGGAGGCTCGCCGCGAGGCGGGGGATCGGATCCTGCTCCTTGAGGGCCTCGACCTCGGCCGGGTCGCGGTAGCGGCGCTGGTCGTCGTCCGACGAGTGGCTGGTCAGCCGCGCGACGTGGGCCTCGATCAGGGTCGGCCCGCCGCCGCTGCGGGCCCGCTCGTGGGCGGCCTTGCCGGCGGCGTAGCAGGCCAGCAGGTCGTTGCCGTCGACCTCGACCCCGGGGAAGCCGTATCCGATCGCGCGGGCCGCAATCGAGCCGCCACCTACCTGCCGCTCGAGCGGGACGCTGATCGCATAGCCGTTGTTCTCGCAGACAAAGATCACCGGCAGGTTGTGGACGCCGGCGAAGTTCATCGCCTCGTGGACCTCTCCCTGGTTCGCCGTCCCCTCGCCGAACGCGGTGTAGGCCACCGCATCGTCGCCCCGGACCCACGCCCCGAGGCCGAGGCCCACCGCGTGGAGGACCTGGGTCCCGACCGGGGAGCTGACGCTCAGGATGTTGTGGGGAGCGGCGCCGTAGTGGCCCGGCATCTGGCGGCCGCCGGATGACAGGTCATCCCCCTTGGCGAGGTGGGCGGTGATGATGTCCTCGGGTGTCATGCCGAAGGTCATGGCCGCCGCGATCGACCGGTAGAAGGGCGCCATCCAGTCGTGGCCCTTGCGCAGCGACCAGGCAATCCCGACCTGGGCCACTTCGTGACCCTGGACGCTGATGATGAACGCGATCTTGCCGGCCCGTTGCATGAGCCACATCCGCTCGTCTACCGCGCGCGCGATGAGGACCTGGCGGTACATCGCCAGGACGTCCTCGTCGGTCAGGCCCAGCGCCCGATGGGGCGCCTCGGCCCCCGCGGCCCTCGCGGCGGCAGCTGGCGCGACCGGCGCTACCGGCGCGACCGGCTGGGCTTCGGCGCCATTGCCCGGGCCGGCCGCGGCCGGCTCAGGCTCGAGGCCAAGCACCTGGCGGGCCTTCTCGTCGGCGGTGCTCATCGGTCAGACATGGAGGGCTGCGCCATCAACGGCCAACGCCGCCTCGGCGAGCACTTCGGTCAGCGTCGGATGGGCATGCACGGACATCGCGATCTCCTCGGCCGTCCCTTCCACCAGTCGGGCGAAGGTCGGCTCGGCCAGCAGGTCGCCGGCGTGGGCTCCGATGATATGCGCCCCGAGAAGCTGGCCGGTCTGCGCGTCGGCCACGAACTTCGCGAAGCCGTCGACCTCGCCCACGATCGTCGCCTTGCCGAGCGCGCGGAACGGGAAGCTGCCGACCTTCACGGCCCGGCCGGCAGCGACCATCTCCGCCTCGCTGTACCCGACGCTGGCGATCTCGGGGCGGCAGAAGGTGACGCGCGGCATGAGGTCCATCCGGATCGGGTCGAGCTCGAGCCCGGCGATCGTCTCGACCGCGTGGACGGCTTCGTGGCTGGCGACGTGGGCCAGCGCGTAGCCGGGGACGACGTCGCCGATCGCGTACAGGTGCGGCACGTCGGTCCGCATGTGACCGTCGACGAGGACGAAGCCGCGCTCCAAGCGGACACCGGGGATCTGCTCGAGGCCGATGTTCTCGGTGACCGGCCGGCGGCCGATGGCGACGAGGATCCAGTCGCTCTCGACCTCGATCCGGCCGGAGCCGTCGTTGGCCACGATCGCGTGCTTGACGCCGGTCTTCGTTCGTTCGAGGCTCGTCGGGTCGACGGTGGCGGCCGGATGGATCGCCATGCCACGCTTGCGGAAGATCCGGCTCAGCTCCTTGCTGATGTCAGGGTCCTCGAGGGGGACGATGCGGTCCATGAACTCGACGAGCCGGACCTCGGCCCCCAGGTCGCCGTACAGGCTGGCCCACTCCACGCCGATCGCGCCGGCGCCGATGATCGTCACCGACTTCGGTGGAGCGTCGCGTCGGAGGGCCTCGTCGGAGTCGATGACCCGGTCCTGGTCCACGGTCAGGTCCGGGAGATGGCGTGGCGCCGAGCCGGTGGCCAGGATCAGGTCGGTCGCACTGGCCTCCAGGTCGCCCGACTCGCCGCCGCTGATCCGAACGCTGGTCGGGCCGGTCAGGGTCCCGTGTCCACGCAGCACGGTCACCCCGTTCTTCTTCATGAGGAACTCGACGCCCTTGACATGCTTGTCGACGACCGCGTCGCGCCGCTTGCCGAGGGCGGCGGCGTCCAGCCCCACGCCCTCGTAGCCACTCAGGCCGAACTCGGCGCCCTGCTCGCGGACATGGTGGTAGAGGTAGGCGGACTCGAGGAGCGCTTTCGAGGGGATGCAGCCACGGTTCAGGCAGGTCCCGCCGAGCTTGTCCCGCTCGACGAGGCCGACCTGCATGCCGAGCTGGGCGGCCCGGATGGCGCCGACGTAGCTCATCCCCCCGCCCAGGATCAGCAGGTCGTAGCGCTGCTCGTCGCTCATGCCGTGGCCTCGCTCGGCGGGCGCTCCAGGCCGCGGCCCTCGAAGGCCTCGAAGGCCTGGCGCCACGCGTCGGGAACCGGGATCGGTCGTTCGGACTCGTAGTCGTAGGCGACCAGCACGGTCTGCGCCTCGGCCGCCACCCGCGTCTCGGCCTCCGGCCCGACCCCGGCGGTCATCCGGTGGGAGAGCGAGAAGCTCGTCCGTCCGACCCAGTCGACCCGGCTGTCGATGACGACGTCCATGCCCCACGCGATTGGGGCGCGGTAGTCGACGTCGATTGCGGCCAGGATGACCGGCATGTCGGTGAAGACCTCGCGGTGGAGCGTGTCGAGCAGGTAGTGGATGCGGGCCTGCTCGAGGTACGTCACGAAGGCCGCGTTGTTGACGTGGCGAAAGGCGTCGATGTCACGGAACCGGACCTCGAGGCGGGTTCGGTGGCGGTAGGCATCGGTCACAGGCGGACGATTCTAGCCGCCCGGAGCACGAATGCCCTCACAGCGCCTCGGCAACCCGGCTGACGAGGCCGGCCACCAGGGTGGTGCGGGGCACGACGCTCGACAGCTCGAGCCACTCGGGCGGCGCGTGGTCGTCGCCGCCGATCGGGCCGAGACCGTCGAGGGTCGGCAGGCCGGCAGCGGCGGTCGTGTTCGCGTCCGACGCCCCACCGGTCGCGGTGTCGGTGACCGTGAACCCGATCTCGCCGGCGATCGCCTGGGCGAGCGCGACCAGCCGCGCACCGCCGGCGGACTTCTCCATCGGCGGGTGGGACGCGATGACCGTCGTCTCGACGCTCGTGTCGGGGACCTGCGGCGTGGCCGCCAGCTCGCGGATCGCCATCTCGGCCTCGGCGAACTCGACACCGTTCGCCGCCCGCAGGTCGACCTCCATCCGGCAGGTCTCGGGAACGACGTTCGGACGGGTGCCGCCCGCGATGACCCCGACGTTGCAGGTCACCGTCGGCCATCGGCCGTTCAGCCCGTGCAGCTGCTCGACCAGGCGCGCGGCGGCGAGCACGGCACTGCGGCCCTTCTCCGGCTCGATCCCGGCATGCGCGGCCCGGCCGTGGACCGTGAGGGCCAGCTCGGCAATGCCCTTCCGGGCGCTGACGATGTCCCCGTTCGCCCGGGCGCACTCGAGGACCAGCGCGACGTCGTGCTCGGCGGCCAGGGCTCGGATGATCGGGCCCGAAGCCGGCGAACCGATCTCCTCGTCGGGGTTGGCGACGAAGGTGACCGATGGACGGTGGCCTGCGGCGTGGACCGCGGCCAGGGCCGTCAGCCCGGCCAGCAGGCCACCCTTCATGTCGGACACGCCGGGTCCCAGCGCCCGCTCGCCCTCCACCCGGAACGGGCGAGCCGCCGCGGTCCCCGGATCGAACACGGTATCCATGTGACCGAGGAGCAGCAGGCGGGGGCCGTCGCCGGCCAGCCGTCCGACGACGGTGTCGCCCAGCGGCCGTCCGTCCGGCGCGACGCCGCCGGTGACCCGCTCGATCGTGCCGCCCAGCGCGGACAGGCGGTCCGCGACGAGATCGGCCACCTGGTTGACCCCGGCGGGGGTGTACGAGCCGCAGTCGATGTTGACGAGCTGCTCGAGGTCGGCCAGGTAGGCCGGCAGGCGCTCGGTGACCGCGGCGTGCAGCACGGACGAGGGAGTGGGGGAGGCCATGGGGCCGAAACTATACTGGCCGCCATGCCCGCCGACCGCCCGACCGAGCCGGCCGTCGAGCTGCTCGAGCTGCGCGTCCTGGAGGGGCCGAATCGCTTCGCCAACCGGCCCGCCATCAAGATCGAGTTCCAGGGCGATCCCGAAGCAGTCGTGCGGGTCACCCGCGACGCGGGCGAGGTCGTTCGCCACCTTCATCACGAGCTCGGCTTTCCCGCGCCGCGGGTCACCTTCCGCCGGTCGGAGGACGGGAGGCGGGCGATGGCCGCCTTCGCCTGGCGGCGTCGCGTCGTCGCCCAGGCGATCGCCGGCGCGGCCGCCCGGGTGGCACTCGGCCTCTCGACCGAGCGCCGCGAGCTGCGCGGCCTGCGCGCCGTGGCCGAAGGTCCGCGATCGGTGCTGCCCATGCCGCGCGTCCCCATCGTGGCCATCACCGGGACGAACGGGAAGAGCACGACGACCCGGCTCATCGCCCACATCGCCGCCGCGGCCGGTCGCCGAGTGGGGATGACGAACTCGGACGGCATCTACGTCCGCGGCGAGCTGGTCGAGGCGGGGGACTGGACCGGGTTCGGCGGCGCCGGCCGGGTGCTCGCCGAGCCGGAGCTCGATCTGGCGGTCCTCGAGACCGCGCGGGGCGGCATCCTCCTCCGCGGCATCGGCTACGAGCACAACGACGTCTCGGTCGTGACCAACGTGAGCGCCGACCATCTCGGCCTCCAGGGGATCGACACGCTCGACGAGCTGGCGGAGGTCAAGGGCGCGGTCGTCCGGATCACGCGTCGCACGGGATGGGCCGTCCTGAACGCCGAAGACCCGCGCGTGTGGGCCATGCGCCGCCACAGCCGCGCCCGCCCATACGCGTTCAGCCTGACGCCGGGTGCGCCGGCGGTGGCCGAGGCCATCGCCGAAGGCGGCCGCGCGATCGTCCTCGAACGGGGTGGCCTCGTGTTCAAGCGCCCGCGCGGACGACGGGTCCGCCTCGTCGCGGTGGGCGACCTGCCGGTCACCTTCGCGGGCCTGTCGCGCTACAACATCGCCAACGCGCTGGCCGCGGCCGCGGCCTGCGACGCGCTCGGCCTGAGCTTCGACGAGATCCGCGAGGGCCTCCTGTCGTTTGCCCAGGACGAGACCGCCAACCCGGGCCGCCTGAACCTCTACGGCCGGCAGGGGGTGCTCGCGCTCGTCGACTTCGCCCACAACGAGGCGGGACTGGCCGGGTTGCTCGACGTATGTGACCGGCTCGTCCTCCGGCCGCGCGGGAAGATCCGGCTCGCGCTGGGGACCGCCGGCGACCGGACCGACGAGATTCTGTCTGGGCTGGGCCGTCTCGCCGGTTCGCGGGTCGACGACCTCGTGATCAGCGAGAAGCGCCACTACCTGCGCGGGCGCGACCTGGCCCAGATGAACGCGATCTTCCGTCGGGCGGCCGCCGACGCGGGTTACGCCGAACGGATCCCGGCCTATCGGACCGAGCTCGGCGCCATCCGGGCGCTCCTCGACCGCAGCCACCGAGGCGATATCGCCGCGGTCATGAGCCACCTCGAGCGGGCCGAGATCTTCACCTGGCTCGCGAGGGCCGGCTACCGGCCGATCCCCCTGGCGCGCCTGCGTGCGCTGTTGGCCGACCGCGATGCCCGGGCCGCTCGCGACGCACCCCGGCGCCGGAGGGCGGCCTCTTAGTAGAAGTCCTCGGCGTCGATGTCGGCCGAGGAGCCAGACCCGTTCGTCGCGGGGACCGCCACCGGGCCGTCCGTCTCGGTGCCGTGCAACCGGTGCTGGAGCTCCTTCCAGGCCAGGTTGGCATGGTCGACGCACAGGACCACGAGGTCGCCGCGCTTGCCCATGTCCAGTGCGTGGCGGGTGGCCTCCAGCTCGTCGAGGACGGTCTCGATCTTCTTGCAGCGCGCGCCCTCGGCCATGCCGGCCTCGAGGCCCTCCTGAATGAGGGCCGCCGTCTCGCCCCGGGGTCGGCCGCGCGGATTCTGATCCTCGCGGATGACGACTCGATCGAAGTAGGCGGATGCCACACGGCCGAGCTCCCGGATGTCGCGGTCGCGGCGGTCGCCGGCGGTGGCGATGACCCCGATCCTCCGACCGGTGACCAGCGGGTTGTGGCCGTTGTCGGCCGGCGCCGCGATCGCGTCGATGAACGACCCAAGGGCTTCCATGGCATGCGGGTTGTGGGCGTAGTCGACCAAGACCCGGAAGCCGTCGAGGTCGAAGAGGTTGAGCCGGCCGGGCGCCTGGAAGTAGGACGTGGCGAACGTCCGCAGCCCCTGGCGGATGTCGTGGAGGTGGGCGCCGGCGGCCCAGGCCGCGGCGGTCGCAGCCAGGGCGTTGACCACGTTCATCTTCGCCCGCCCCTCGAAGGTGGCCGGGATGAGATGGGTCCACACCAGGGGCAGGCTCTTCCGGCCCTGACGCAGGACGATGAGATCGCCGTTGCGCCCGGACTCGATCGTCACCGATCGCCGGCCGCGGGACGCCTGGCGGCGCAGGGTCTCGTTCTCCGGGTTCAACGAGAAGTAGATGACCGATCCCGAGCAGACGCCGGCCATCTTCACGACGAGCGGGTCATCCGCATTCAGGACCGCCGTCCCGCTGCGCGGCACCGCTTCGACGATCACCTGCTTGACACCCGCCAGCTGCTTGACGCTGGTGATCCCGCCCAGACCCAGGTGATCGGCCGCGACGTTGATGACCACCGCCACGTCGTTGCGCTGGTAGCCCAAGCCCTCGCGCAGGATCCCGCCGCGGGCGACCTCGAAGACCGCGGTGTCGACGAGCGGGTTCTGGAGGACCATCGAGGCGGACTTCGGGCCGCTCATGTCGCCGCGACGGATCGGCCGGCCGTCGATGAAGATCCCGTCGGTGCTCGTCATCCCGACCTTCCGACCCATCCCCTTGAGGATGTGGCTGATCATCCGGGCGGTGGTGGTCTTCCCGTTCGTGCCGGTCACCGCCACGATCGGGATCCGCGACGCGGTGCCCGGCGGGAACAGCATGTCGATGACCGGCTTGGCGACGTACTGCGGCTCGCCCTCGGTCGGGTTGGTGTGCATCCGGAAGCCGGGGGCGGCGTTGACCTCGACGATCCCGCCGCCGGTCTCGCGGACGGGGACGCTGATGTCGGGGCAGATGAAGTCGATGCCCGCGATATCCAGACCGATGACCTTGGCCGCCTGCTCGGCGATCTCCTGGTTCTCGGGGTGGATCTCCTCGGTCCGGTCGATGCTGATCCCGCCGGTGCTCATGTTCCCGGTCCGCTTCAGGAACACCCGGGTGCCCTTCGGCGGGACATCGTCCATCCCGAACCCCTGCTCGGCGGCATAGCTCACCGACTCCTCGTCGACCGCGATCCGGGTCAGCACCTTCTCGTGACCGATGCCCCGCCGGGGATCGGCGTTCGTTACCGCCACGAGCTCGGTGATCGTCTTCTTGCCGTCGCCGTCGACGTGGGCCGGCAGCCGCTGGGCGACCGCCCGCAGGACGCCGCCGACGACCAGGCACCGGTAGTCACTGCCCGTCAGGAACGACTCGACGACGACCGCGCCGAACCGCGACTCGCCGCGCGCCAGGGGGTAGGCGCTGCGGACCGCGGTCTCGTCGGTGAGGTTCAACATGACCCCGCGGCCGTGGTTCCCGTCGAGCGGCTTCATCGCCACCGGGTAGCCGATCCGGCCAGCGGCGGTCACGGCCTCCTCGGGCCCCCGCACGACCTCCGAGCGCGGGACCGGCACGCCGGTGGCCGCCAGCAGGCGGTTGGTGAGCTTCTTGTCCTGGGCAATGTCCACCCCCAGGCTGCTCGTCTGGGACGTCATCGTCGCCCGGATTCGCTTCTGGTGGACGCCGTGCCCGAGCTGGACCAGCGACGCCTCGTTGAGCCGGATCCACGGGATGTCGCGGAGGCCGGCCTCGTCGAGGATCGCCTGGGTCGAAGGCCCGAACGCGGCGCGCTCGGCGAGCCGGATGAGCTGCTCGAACTCGGCCCGGAAGTCGAACGCCGGATCGGCCTCGACGAGGTGGTTGACGAGCCGCACCGCCAGCCGGCCGGCCGCCAGCCCGACCGTCTCCTCGGCGTACGAGAAGATCACGTGGTAGCGACCCTTCTGGCCGGTCGAGCGGGTCTTGCCGCGGCCGACCTCGGTCCCGGCGTCGCGCTGGAGCTGGAGGGCGATGTGCTCGGCGACATGGCCGAGCCACGTTCCCTCGTGGAGCCGGTCCTCGAAGCCACCCGGCCGCCCCGTCCCGCAGGAGTGGCTGGCGACCCCGGGAAGGATCCCGATCAGCCGCTCGGCGAAGCCGGGGATCTTATTGGTCGGGTACTCCTCGAGCTCACCGAGATCGACGATGAGCTTGATCGTCGGCTCGTAGGACCAGAAGTTTGGGCCGCGGTACACCCGCTGCTCGATGATCCGCAGGGTGCCGCGCGGTCCGGTCGACTCGGGCGCCGCGCGGCGGCTCACTCGCTGGCTTCCTCGAGGGCCCGGGACCGGGTCGCCCGCCTGCGGGATCGCTCCGGGGCGGTGTCATCGGCGCCCTCGGCGGCGATCCGCCGAATCAGGCGCCGGGTGCGGTCGGTGGCGGCCTGGATGTGGGCCAGCTGGCGATCGGTGGTGTCCACCGGCCGCAGCGTGGCGCGCACCTGGCGGCGACGGAGGTCGAAGCGGTAGCCCGACGGCAGGCTGTGGAGGACGACCCCGCTGACCATGATCGGCCGATGGCGCTTCGCCTCGTAGGCATCGGTCTGGAGCTTGGCGGGGTCGAGGATGGTGACCGCTCCCTTGCCGATGACCTCGAGCACGCCGCTCGGCGAGACGATCGCCGCGGTGTCCTCGTCGAGGCCGATGCCCACCAGCGCCGGCGACTGGGCGACCAGCGCGATGAGCCGACCGATCCGGTTGCGCTGCTCGAAGTGCTGGTCGATGACGACACCCGGCAGCAGGCCGAGCCCGGCGCTCATCTGGGTCATCCGCTGCTTGGGGGTTGCGCCGCTGGCGCCGAAGGCGACCATGTGGCTCGCGATCGCGGAGGCCCCGGCGCTCGTGCCGGCCACGACCAGGCCATGCTTGTGGCCTTCGACGAGTGCCCGGCCGAGCCGGGTCCCTCCGACCACGCTCGACAGGCGGAGCTGGTTGCCTCCGGTCAGGAAGACGGCGGTCGCGTCCCGCACCTGCTCGGCGACGCGCGGCGCGTTCGCCTCGTCACGGGTGAGGGGCCGGACACTCATGACCTCCGACACGCCCATTTGGTGGAAGAGCGAGGCGTACAGGTAGGTCGCCTCATCCCCGAGCGAGGACGCGGTGGAGATGACCAGGATCCGCGCCGCGGGACCGCCGGCCAGGTTCACGAAACGGGTCAGGATCGTGCGTTGGCGGAGCTTGTCCTCCGCGCCGCCGATGATGACCAAGTGCCCAGCACGAGGCCGCGCTGGGCGGGAAGTCGCAGCCATATGTTCGCGGGAGCATAACAATCCCGATCCATTCCGCGGACCCGTACACTCGTCGGATGGCCTCAGCGCCGGACGTCCCACACGCCGATCTCGACTTCTACGCGGTGCTCGACGCGGATCCGGCGGCCTCCCCGGACGAGCTGCGGACGGCCTTCCGGCGCGCGGTCCTGCGCCACCATCCCGATCGGAGCGGCACGTCGACCGAGCTCGC
>DATBLJ010000108.1:0-4483 GCA_036555375.1 Candidatus Limnocylindria bacterium | reverse complement strand
GAACAGGTCGGTCTGCATGTGGATCTGGCCGTCGGTGATGCTGATCACGTTGGTTGGGATGTAGGCCGACAGGTCACCGGCCTGGGTCTCGATGATCGGCAGCGCCGTCAGCGACCCGCCGCCGTTCTCCTCGCTCATCCGCGCTGCGCGCTCGAGGAGCCGGGAGTGGGCGTAGAAGATGTCGCCCGGGTACGCCTCGCGACCCGGCGGGCGGCGCATGAGGAGCGAGACCTGGCGGTAGGCCCAGGCGTGCTTCGACAGGTCGTCGTAGATGCACAGGGCGTCGCGGCCGCTCTCCATGAACTCCTCGCCGATGGCCGCACCCGCGTACGGCGCGAGGAACTGGATCGGCGCGGGATCCGAGGCGGCGGCCACGACCACGATCGAGTGGGCCATCGCGCCGTGCTCCTCGAGCTGGGCCACGATCTGGGCCACGGTCGACAGCTTCTGCCCGATCGCGACGTAGATGCAGATCAGGTCCTCGCCCTTCTGGTTGATCATCGTGTCGATCGCGATCGCCGTCTTTCCGGTCTGGCGGTCGCCGAGGATCAGCTCCCGCTGGCCGCGGCCGATCGGGATCATCGAGTCGATGGCCTTGATCCCGGTCTGGACGGGTGTATCGACCGGCTGGCGAACGATGACGCCCGGGGCGATCCGCTCGACCGGGCGGAACTCGGTCGTCTCGATCGCGCCCTTGCCATCGAGCGGATTGCCGAGCGGGTCGACGACTCGGCCGATCAGCGCGTCGCCGACCGGGATCTGGACCACGCGACCCGTGGTCTTGACCTGGTCGCCCTCCTTGAGATCGGTGTAGTCACCCAGGATCAGGGCGCCGACCGTCTCCTCCTCGAGGTTGAAGGCCATCCCCATCACCCCGCCCGGGAACTCGAGCAGCTCCGAGGCCAGGGCTCCGGACAGCCCGTAGATCTGGGCAATCCCGTCGCCGACCTCGACGATCGTGCCGACTCCGGCGACATCGGTTCCCTCGGCGAAGCCGGCAATCTCGCTGCGAATGATCGACGTGATCTCGTCGGATCGAATGGCCATCCAGTACTCCTCAGACCGCAGTCAGGCGCGCCCGGAGCCGCTCGAGACGGCTCCGCACGCTGGCGTCATACAGCCGATCCCCGATCCGGACGGCGATGCCGCCGATCAGACTGGGGTCGACCACTTCGGTGAATTCGACCTGGTGCCCGGCCAGGTGCTCGAGGCTGCGCTCGAGATCCGCTCGGTCCTGGTCATCGAGCGGCAGCGCCGTCCGGACCTCGGCCCGCGAGATCCCGCGCTGGCGGAGCACGAGCTCCTCGAAATGGCGGCGCATGGCCGGGATCGCGCCCGGCCGTCCCCGGCGGATCATCAGCAGGACGAGGTTCATCGGCTCCGCGGCCACGTCCCGCACCGCTCGCCGCAGCACGCGCTCCTTGTCCGCGTACGGGATCGCCGGGTGCTCGACGACGGCCGCCAGCTCGGGCATGGCCAGCGTGTCACCGAGCACCGCGAGATCGGCCTGCCAGCGGTTCAGCGTCCGGTCGGCGGTGGCCACCTGGAAGGCGGCCTCGGCGTACCGGCGAGCGGCGGTTTCGCGGCGCGGCATCGGTCAGTTCCGGCTCTCGGTCAGGAACTGCTCGACGAGCCGTCGCTGGGTCGGTCCGTCCATCTCGGCGCCGACCAGCTTGCCGGCGGCGTCGAGGGCGAGGTCGGCGACCTCGCCGCGGATCTCGGCCAGCGCCCGCTCCTTCTCGGCCGCGATCTCCTCGCGGGCGCGAACGACGAGCTGCTCGGCCGATGCCTTGGCCTCGGCCAGGATCTCGGCGCTGGTCGCCTCGGCCGTCTTGGCGGCGCGGGCGACGAGTGCCTCCGACTCCTTCCGAGCCTCGGCCAGGGCCGCCTCGCGCTCCGCACGGGCGAGCTCTCGGTCGCGGGCGGCGGCGGCCGCATCCTCGAGCCCCTGGCTCAGCTTCTCCTGTCGTTCGTCGATCCGCTTGAGGGCCGCCTTGAACAGGAAGCGGTTGAGCAGGTACAGGAGGATCAGGAAGTTGACGATCTGGAAGCCGAGCTTGAAGACGTCAACCCCGAATGCCTCGAAGAAGGCCATGTCCGGTCTCCGACTCAGCCGACGGCGAAGATCAGGATGAGGCCGATGACGAGGGCGTAGATGGCCATCGCCTCGGTGAGCGCCAGACCCAGGATGTACGGCACGAACAGGGTCCCAGAGGCATCCGGGTTGCGCCCGATCGCCTCCATGGCCTTGCTGAAGCCGATCCCGATCCCGATGCCCGGGCCGATGGTGCCGAGCCCGATGGCGAGGCCGGCGGCGAGAAGCTGGAATTCCACGGTGTTCGGTTCCTCCTAGGCGCTCCGCAAGCGGGGGGCGGAGCTTCCCCTGTTCATGCCGATCCGGCTATCGGTTCGGCCTCCGGATGATGTGGTTCCTCCCCGTGTCCCTCGGCGGGGCCGTGCTGCCGGTGCTCGGCGATCGCGAGCGTGATGTAGGTCATCGTCAGCAGCGCGAAGACGAGGGCCTGGACGAACCCGAACAGGAGCTCGAACAGGAGGAAGATCACGGGGAAGACGAGCGGGACGAGCGCGAGAATCACGGCCAGCAGCACCTCGCCGGCGAAGACGTTGCCGAAGAGCCGCATCGAGAGGCTGATCAGCCGCGACAGCTCGCTGATGATGTGGATCGGGGTCAGCAGCGGCGTCATGTACGCCGGCTCGGCGATCAGCAGCTCCTTGAGGTATCCGCCCACACCGTTGGCCCGGATGCCCCAGAAGACGAAAGCCACGAAGGCGATGATCGCCAGCCCCAGCGTGAAGTTCAGGTCGGCGGCGGCGGCCCGGATGAGCGGCACGAGCTCGACCTCGCCGTGCTCGGTCGGGACGTTAATGCCGACCACCCCGACACCCGGCAGCAGGCCGATGAGGTTCGCCACCAGGACGAACAGGAAGATCGCG
Source organism: Candidatus Limnocylindria bacterium (assembly GCA_036555375.1). Classification (GTDB taxonomy): domain Bacteria; phylum Chloroflexota; class Limnocylindria; order QHBO01; family QHBO01; genus DASTEQ01. The sequence goes on along the minus strand of DATBLJ010000108.1, from coordinate 1,528 downwards.
ATGACGAGCGCGACGAACTCCCGCCAGCGCTTGCCGCCGGTGCCGCGCACGATGCCCGCCAGCCATTCGATGGGCAGCTCGACCATGGCCTGGAAGCGGTCCGGAACGAGCGCCGCGCGACGGTTGACGGCGACCGTCGCGAGCAGCAGCAGGACGGTGGCCAGCACCGCACCGAGCATGCTGTTGGTGAAGATGAAGGGGCCGATCTGGAACAGGGGCTCCGCGGCGATGTCGACGTGAACCAGAGCGTTGTCCTCAGCGTTGGGCTATTTCCGCATCGCTCGCCGCGCCACGTCCCAGATCGTGTACATCGCGGCCGCCACCCCGAAGGTGGTCCCCACCAGGATCAGGAGGGGTCGGGTGCCGAGCAGGCTGTCCAGGGCAAGCCCTGCGAAGAAGCCGATCATCACCGACGCCCCGAGCCGGATTCCCAGGTCGAGAGCGATCCCCCAGTTGCTGTTCACGGCTGCTGGGTCGGTTCCGCGTCGGGCGGGCGAGGTCGCCGCGTCCTGATGTAGAACCAGATCCCCAGGGCCGAGATGAGGCTTCCGAGCAGGAGGCCGCTGAGCACGAAAATCGGCGAGGTGCCGGCCTGCGCATCGAGCGCGATGCCGACGACCACGCCGCCGAGCATCGGGACAGCCATGATCAGGGTCACATCCCCTAGGATCCTGGCCGGCCCGGGGCTCGAATTGGGCATTCAGCTGAACTCCGGGCGATCGGACGCCGCGGCGAGTATAGCGTCTGCCCCCGCCAACCGCCCCTCGCCGCTCAGGCGCGGGTCCACGCCAGTCCCGGCACCGGGAACCGCTCGGCGAGGGCGACGACCCGCTGCCGCACATCGGCCTGGGCCGCCGGGTCGCCACGGGCCGCGATGCCGGCCACGATCAGCGAGCCGATCTCGGCCATCTCGGCGGGGCCCATCCCCCGCCCCGTGACGCACGGGGTGCCGACCCGGATTCCGCTTGCCACCATCGGCGGGTTAGGGTCGAACGGAATCGCGTTCTTGTTCACGGTGATGTCGACCTCGCCCAGCGCCTGGTCGGCCTCCTTGCCCGTCACGCCGAACGGGGTCACGTCGACAAGCATGAGGTGGGTATCGGTCCCACCGGTCATCAGCACCGCGCCGCGCTCGGCCAGTGCCGCACCCAGCGCCCGGGCGTTCTCGACGGTCCGCGCGGCATCAGCCTTGAACTCCTCGCTCATCGCCTGGTGGAAGGCGACCGCCTTGGCCGCGATGACGTGCATCAGCGGCCCGCCCTGGAGGGCAGGGAACACGGCCCGGTCGATGTCCTTGGCCATGGCCTCCGTGCTCAGGATCATCGCTCCGCGCGGCCCGCGGAGGGTCTTGTGGGTCGTGGTCGTCACGACGTGGGCGTGCGGCACCGGGCTGGGATGGACGCCGCCGGCGACCAGGCCCGCGAAGTGCGACATGTCGGTCATCAGGATCGCCCCCACCTCGTCGGCGATCGTCCGGAAGGCGGCGAAGTCCCAGTGGCGCGGGTACGCGGTCGCCCCGGTGACGATC
>DATBLJ010000098.1:0-14891 GCA_036555375.1 Candidatus Limnocylindria bacterium | reverse complement strand
ACGCCCTCGGCGGCCTCGTCGAGGTCGGCGCTTGCCATGACGATGGCCGGGTTCTTGCCGCCCATCTCGGCGATGATCGGCCGCGGGTAGTCGCGGGTGAAGTTCCGGTACAGCTTCATCCCGACCTCGTAGCTGCCGGTGAACACCATCCCGTCGATTCCCGGGTTCTCCTCGAGCTCGGCGCCGACCGTCTCGCCGGGACCGGTCACGAAGTTCACGACGCCCTCGGGAATGCCCGCTTCGCGGAGCGCCTCGATGAACTTCCATCCCATCAGCGGGGCGTCCGACGAGGGCTTCAGGACGACCGTGTTGCCCGCGACCAGGGCGCCGGCGGCCGGCCCGCCGGCGAGCGCCATCGGGAAGTTGAACGGGCTGATGACCGCCCACACGCCGTGCGGCTTGAGGATCGAGCGGGTGTGCTCGGCCGGCGACAGCGAGCCCATCGGTTTCACGAAGCCGTCGTGGTCTTCCATCTGCTGGCCGTAGTAGCGCAACAGGTCGGCCGTCTCCTCGACGTCGCCCAGCGCCTCGAGCCGGTTCTTGCCGACCTCGAAGCTCATCAGGGCGGCGTGCTCGAACTGGCGCTCGCTGATCAGGTCGGCCGCGCGCCGGATGATCGCGAGCCGCTTCTGCCAGCCGAGGTCGCGCCAGGCCGGGAAGGCGGCGCGGGCCGCGGCGATGGCGTCGCGGACGTCCTCGCGGGTGCCGACCGGGAAGCGGCTGACGACGAGGTCGGTGTCGATCGGCGAGCGGTGCTCGAAGGTCTCCGGGTGGGTCCGCTCCTCGCTGCCGATGAGCATCGGATACGACTGCCCCAGCTCGCCCCGCGCCCACTCGACGGCGCGGTCGAATGACTCCTGGAGCTCGGCGTTGTCCGCGCTCAGGGTGGCGTAGGTGATCTTCAGGCGCGGGCTGGTCGCGGTCACGGATGGCGTCTCCTGTGGTGGGCCCGGATTATCGCACCGGGCGTTCCGCGACCCGGGAACTGGGGGCGGCCGCGGCATGTCGACCGAGTGTCGGAATCCGTCATTCCGGCGCCGAACATGAGCGGCGGGCACAGTGGGAGGCCAGGCTCCGGGGGGAGAAGAACCTGGCCTCCCGGCGGGATGATAGACCGATGTGGACCGGCCGGGAACCCGTTTTAGGCGGGCTCTTTGGCGAGGTGGTAGAGGCCCAGCTTCAGCTCCGGCATGGGCGGGTGGGCGGTCATCAGGAAGGCCCGCGCCCGGTCTCCGTAGAGGCGCGGCAGGACGGCATGTGCGACCTCCGCGTCGCGGAGGTCGAGCTTGGCGTGCACCACCTTGATCTTGAAACCGTGGCGCAGCCACCAGCCGGTCCGCCGTTGGGTGGCCTGCCGGGCCTGGGCGACGACCTCCGGCTCGAGCAGCGGGGCCACGTCGTCGCGACCGTAGTAGCCCAGGACGACGAGGCGGCCGCCGGGCCGGATGACCCGCAGCGCCTCCCCGATCGCCGGGAGCCACGCGTCCTCGGCCTCGATCAGGCCGTGGAGGACGACGTCCACCGCCCCGTCCCGCAGGGGCAGCGCGGTCGCCTCGCCCTCGACCATCCGGATGTTCGGCTGGTGCGCGGCGCTGGCGCGCTGCCGCGCCTCCTCGAGCAGGGCCGGTTCGGACTCGATGCCATAGGTCCGCGCCGTCCGTCGCGCAAGGAGCATCGGGTAGTGCCCGATCCCGGTCCCGACGTCGGCGATCCGCTTGCCCGACAGCGGGACGATCCGCTCCAGCGCGGCGAGCACCTTGCGCCCCGGGTCGACGATCTCGCCGATCCGGTGGTAGAGCTCGGAATCGGGCTCGGTCCAGGCCGGGAGGATGCCGCGCATCATCGCGGCGCCGTCCCCTCCGGAGACCTCACGGGACCGGGACCCGGATCCAGGCCGGGCTGCCGTTCTCCTGGGTGAGCAGCGCCTCGCCGGCGAGGAACTGCATGTCGAAGGACACCGGCCCGGTCTGGACCCGGTTGGCGACGATCGGGATGGTCAGCGTCGCGCCCGGGTCGAGCGGGCCCCAGCCGAGGGACGTCGTGCCCGCCGGCTCGCCACGCAGCCCGGGGCCGACGACCCACTTCGTCCAGGGCTGGACGAGCGGCGGACACCCGTCGCAGGTCCGGCTCGTCGACGGGGTGAACGGCGCCAGGAACAGGTGCTCGGACAGCGAGGTGGTCCAGCGCAGGACGAGCTCCTCGACGCGAGTGGTGTCGAGGTTGGTGACGACGACGGTGATCGTCCCGGAGGCATCGGTGGCCAGGCTCGGGGTCACGGTCAGTCGGATCCGGCGCTCGTCGGTCGCCGACGGATCGGCCAGCGAGTACGGCTCGGGCGTGGGCTCGGGGGTCGCGCTCGGCTCCGGGGTGGGGGTCGGGGTCGGTCGTGGGGTGGCCGTTGGCGACGGTGGTGGAGTGCTCGACTCGGTCGGCACCGGGAGGCATGCGCCGACCAGGACGGTTCCTGCGAGCAACGCAACAAGCCGCCGGGCAGGGGGAAGCGGGAGGCGAGCCGGCATGAGGCCGCATGGTAGTGGACGACCCCTTGTTACGATGCCGGGCATGGAGCCCGCCACGCCGGTCGTCCGCCCGCGGCCCGCCTTCGGCATCGTCGCCTGGTTCGTCTGGGTGACGCTCCTGCTGGTCATCACCGGATTGCTCCTGCCGCAGATCATCGCCTTCGTCGACTTCAGCGAGCGGGCGCCGTTCTCCCTGGTCGGGATCCTGATGATGGCCGAGCTGGCGGTCGTCTTCTTCGGCCTGACCCTCGTCCTCCAGCACAAGCGCGCCGGCTTCGGCTTCGCGATCGGCATCTCGCTCCTGCCGGTGCCGATCCTGGCCGGCCTCATCCCGCTCCTGCTCGCCATGCCGCCCGCCGCCGCCGCGGGCTGGACGACGCTGATGGTGCCCATCGGCCTGGCCATCTCCGGCCTGCTGCTGATCACCCTGACCCGCCGGGCCTCCCGAGCCTGGTTCACGGAGGACTGACCGATGCGCCTGGTCGCTTTTTCGTCTGCCCTGGCGGACGGCCCGCCCGGCCGCCGGCTGGGCGTGGATCGCCCCGATGGGATCATCGACCTGACCGACACGCTGGGTCCCGACCTCGGCGCCGTCCTGGCCGGCTCGGACCCGGTCGCGATGCTGACCGACGCCGAGTCGGAGGCGGCGTACGAGGGCCGGGCGCCGATCCCCCAGGACGAGGCGCGTCTCCTCGCGCCGCTCGGGCACCCGGGCAAGATCGTCTGCGTCGGCCTGAACTACCACGACCACTGCCGCGAGCAGGGCGTCGAGGCCCCGACCTACCCGATGCTGTTCGCGAAGTTCGGCAACGCCGTGACCGATCCAGGGATCCCGGTCGTTCGGCCGCGGGCGACCGAAGCGCTCGACCTCGAGTGCGAGCTGGCCGTGGTCATTGGATGGCGGGCCTCCCGGGTGTCGGTCGCGCGGGCGATGGACCACGTCTTCGGCTTCACGATCCTGAACGACGTCACTGCCCGCGACCTCCAGCGCGAGGACAAGCAGTGGCTGCGGGCCAAGGGCTGGGACGGCTTCGCCCCGCTCGGTCCGGCGGTGGTCACGCGCGACGAGCTCGCCGACCCACAGGCGGCCGCCATCCGCTCCTCGGTCAACGGGGAGACCTGGCAGGACTCGAGCACCGCCGACATGATCTTCGACATCCCGACCCTGCTGGCGTACATCACCCGGTCGATCACCCTCGAGCCGGGCGATGTCGTCGCCACCGGCACGCCCGCCGGGGTCGGCCACTTCCAGCAGCCGCCCCGCTACCTGGCGTCCGGGGACGTCATGCGCTGCGAGATCGACGGCATCGGCGCCCTCGAGAACCCGATCGTCGACGAGCTGCCGCGGGCCGACGACCACGCCGAGGCGTCCGGGGTCACCGAGCTGACCACCACGGCGGCGACGACCGCCTGATGCGCGCCCTGGCCAAGGTACGACCGGCGCCAGGGCTCGAGATCATCGACGCCCCGGTGCCCGAGCCCGGGCCGGGGGAAGTCCAGCTGAAGATCGAGGCCGCCAGCATCTGCGGCACCGACGGGCACTTCCATGCGTGGGACCGATGGGCGGCGGAGAACATCGGTCCGCTGCCGCTGATCCTCGGCCATGAGCTGGCCGGCCGGGTGGCGGCCACCGGTCCGGGGGTCACCCGCGTCCGGGAGGGCGACCTGGTCGGGGTGGAGTCCCACCTGTTCGACGGGACCTGCGCCCAGTGCCGCTCCGGGATGACCCACCTGTGCCGGAACCTGCGGGTCATCGGCGCCCACGTCAACGGGGGGTTCGCGGAGTACGCCGTCATCCCCGAGGCCAACGCCGTCGAGTCGAACGGGCTCGACCCGGCGGTCGTCGCCCTCCAGGAGCCGATGGGCAACGCGGTCCACGCCGCGTTCGTCGAGCCCCTCGCCGGGCGGACGGTGGCGGTCACCGGTTGTGGCCCGATCGGCCTGTGCGCGGTGGGCATCGCCAAGGCCGCCGGCGCGGCGTGGGTCGTCGCCACCGACACCGAGCCGTACCGGCTCGAGCTCGCGAGCCGGATGGGCGCCGACTTGACCCTGGACGGCCGCTCGGCGGACACGGTCCAGGCGATCGTCGACGCCACCGGCGGCGACGGGGTCGAGGTCGTGCTCGAGATGAGCGGCTCGCCGGCCGCCCTCGACCAGGCGCTCCGCTTCGCGACCCGCGGCAGCCGGATCAGCCTGCTCGGGATCTTCGCCGAGCCGGTGACGGCCGACCTCTCGAACCTCGTGATCGAGAAGGGGATCCGGCTCCACGGCATCTTCGGTCGCCGGATCTACGACACGTGGGAGCGGACCCAGGACCTGCTCCGGTCCGGGGCGCTGGACGTGACGCCGATCCTCACCCATCGGTTCGACCTCGCCGAGTTTGAGCAGGGCTTCGACCTCCTCGGGTCGCGGCATGCCGGAAAGGTGGTGCTCGTCCCATGACATCGGTCCGCTCCGGCAACCCGATGGCCTTCCTCGACGCCGATCTCGACGACCTGCGGGCCAAGGGCCTGTACCGGCGGCTGCGCATCGTCCAGAGCGGGCAGGCCGCGCGCTGCACGATCGACGGCCGCGAGGTCATCACCCTGTCGAGCAACAACTACCTGGGCCTGACGACCCATCCCAAGCTCCGGGACGCGGCGATCGAGGCGACCCGCCGGTTCGGCGCCGGATCCGGTGCGGTGCGGACCATCGCCGGCACGATGACCATCCACGAAGAGCTGGAGGCTCGGCTCGCCACCTTCAAGCACACCGAGGCGGTGCTGACCTTCCAGTCGGGCTTCACCGCGAACACCGGGACCGTCCCGATCCTCGCCCCGGAGGGCGCGGTCATCGTCAGCGACGAGCTGAACCACGCCAGCATCATCGACGGCATCCGGCTGACCAAGGCCGAGCGCAGGGTCTATCCCCACGGCGACACCGATGCGCTCCGCGCGACGCTCCGCGAGCTGCGCGCGGCGCCCGGTGGGGCGGATCGCACGATCCTCGTCATCACCGACGGCGTGTTCTCGATGGACGGCGACATCGCTCCGCTGCCGGCTATCGTCGAGGCGGCCGAGGAGGCGGAGGCGATCGTCTACGTCGACGACGCCCACGCGTCGGGGGTGCTGGGCCGCAACGGACGCGGCACGGTGGACCACTTCGACCTCGATGGCCGGGTCCAGGTCCAGGTCGGCACCCTGTCCAAGGCGATCGGCGTGCTGGGCGGCTACGTCGCAAGCACCGCGTCGCTGCGCGAGGTTCTCATCCACCGCGCCCGGCCGTTCCTCTTCTCGACCTCCCATCCACCGGGAGTGGCCGCCGCCTGCCTTGCGGCCATCGAGGTGCTCGAGACCGAGCCGGAGCGGATCGAGCGGCTGTGGGCGAACACCCGCCGCTTCAAGGACGGCCTGCGCGGGCTCGGCTTCGACATCGGCCGGTCGGAGACCCCGATCACCCCGGTCATCGCCGGTGGTGGGGCGCTCGCCATGCAGCTGTCGGATCGGTTGTTCGAGGAGGGCGTCTTCGCCCAGGGGATCGGCTACCCGACCGTGCCCGAGGCCAAGAGCCGGGTCCGGACGATCGTGACCGCCGAGCACACCGACGAGGACCTCGACCGCTGTCTCGAGGCGTTCGAGACGGTGGGACGGGAGCTGGCCCTGATCTGAGGCCGGCCGCGCTGGTGGCGCGGCTATGCGGTGCGGCCGCGTGCCTCGAGCAGGACGACCTGCGACTCCTCGGGGAGGGTCGACGGCGTCAGGCTGGCCTTCGGCAGCCGGATCGGCTCGGTGGCCAGCTCGTGGAGGAACGTCTCCGGGCCGAGCAGGTCATTCGAGCCGCCGTCGAGCGCGTAGTGCATCGGGATGACGACTTTGGGCTCGAGCTGCGAGACGACCTCGGCCGCCTCGGCGGGGGAGATGGTGAACTGGCCGCCGGCCGGCACCAGCAGGACGTCGATCGGGCCGATCTCGTGCAGCTGCTCGTCGGTCAGGAGGTGGCCCAGGTCGCCGAGATGGCAGACGTGGACCCCGTCCACTTCGAAGGTGAAGATGACGTTCTCGCCGCGCTCCTTACCCTCCGCACCGTCGTGCCAGGACCGGACCCCGGTGACCAGCAGGTCGGCGAATTCGTATTCGCCGGGACGGGTCAGGGTCAGCCCGGCGGTGATCGAGCGGGTGTAGGTGTGGTCGGGGTGATCGTGGGAGATCGTCAGCAGGTCGACCTCGTGCTTGCCCGCCACGAAGCCGGTCTTCGGGGGGCAGGGGTCGGTGATGACCGATGCCCGCTTGCCCTTCAGGCGGAAGCAGGCGCGGCCGTACCAGGTGATCTCCACGGGTTCCGGATGCTACCGCACTCCCGGGACCGAAAAACCGGCGGCAGATAGCACGAGCGCCGGTGCCCGCCCAATGACACCGGCGCCCGAAGGAGGGAGGGTGGAGGAGAAATCCTGCCGGATCTCTGACTCGCAGCCTGACAGTAGGACCTCTGCGTGAAGCCACAACCATGGCTTTGTGAAGAAACCTGAACCTTTGCCCCACAATGTCACACCGATGACGCCTCTCGGTCGGCGCCTGGTCGCCATCATCAGCCTGGGTCTGGCCCTGCTCGTGGTCGCAATCCTCACCCTGCGCGCGCTCGGGGTGCCGATCGCGCTGGGCCCGCTGGCCAGCCCGACGCCGGTTCCCCCACCGAGCCTGACCCCCGCGCCGAGCGTCGCGGGCTCCGGGTCGCTCGAAGAGGCGCTGGCCGCGATCGAGGCCGACGTCGCCGACCTCCGCGACCTGCCACCGGCCGACATCGGTCCACCCCGGCTCGTGTCCCGCGACGAGCTCGAGGAGCTGCTGGCCGACCGCTTCGTGGAGGACTATCCGCCCGAGGAGGTCGCGGCCGACAACGTCCTGTACCACGCCCTGGGCCTGCTGGCCGACGACCAGGACATCGGGGAGCTGTCGCTCCAGCTCCTGTCGGGGCAGGTCCTCGGCTACTACGACACGGCCAGCCGGGAGATGGTGATCGTCGCCGAGACCGGCCTGACCCCGGACGCCGAGGCGGTCTATGCCCACGAGTACACCCACGCCCTGCAGGACGCGGCCTTCGACCTGGAGACCCTGGTCACCGACGCCAGCGACCGGTCGCTCGCCGAGCTGGGCCTGGTCGAGGGGGACGCGACCACGGCGATGACCCTGTGGGCGATCGAGAACCTGACCCTCGAGGAGATCCTCGACATCAGCCAGACGCCGCTTCCCGACACCTCGGGGATCCCGGCCTGGATGATCCGCCAGCTCGAGTTCCCGTACCTGGCCGGGAGCGAGTTCGTGACCCAGCTGTACGGGACCGGCGGCTTCGCCGCGGTCGACGAGACGTGGGCCGACCCGCCGCGCTCGACCGAGCAGGTCCTCCACTACGCGGCCTACGTCGACGACGAAGCTCCGGTCGAGGTGACCGCCTTCACGCCCGCCGGCGAAGTCGAGGTCGCGGTGGACACGACCTTCGGCGAGGCGATGACCGCCATCTGGCTCGCCGCGCTGGGCGTTCCCCAGGTCGACGCTGATGCGGCCGCCGCCGGCTGGGGCGGCGACGCGATCACCGCGGTCTCGTCGGCCGACGGCCAGGTCGGGGTCGTCCTGGTGACGGCCTGGGACACGCCGATCGATGCCGACGAGTTCGTGGCCGCCTACCAGCAGGCGCTCGAACGCCTCCCCCTGTTCGGGCACGTCGAACGAGTCAGCGACACCGAGGTGACGATCCGGCAGGGAACCAGCGAGGCCTTCGTCGCCTCCTTCGCCGGGCCGCTCAACTAGGTCGGCTCCTGCGCTAGCTCCCGGTCGAGGTCGCGGCGGCGACCAGGGCCGTGGCGACCGCCGCCAGGAGGCCGGCCAGGACCAGGACGCGCGCCAGGCGTCGCTCGGCGGCGACCGGTCGTGTGATCACGAGGTGCCCGACCGGTTCCGATCGCTGAAGGCTCGCACGGTCGCCAGGGCTGCCAGCGCCATCAGCAGCACGCCGATGAAGAACAGGCCCGGGCCGGCCGGCTGCGGTGCGGTCATCGCCGCGTCGGCGAGCGACGCAACCGGGGTGGCCGCGGCCACGTTGCCGAAGCACAGGCCCACCAGGTCGAGGGATGTGGCCGTGACCGCCGGCGGCATCGTCACCGTGGCGGTGGACAGCGTGTCGTTGCCGGTGGTCGTGACGTGGAACGTGTGCAAAGCCCCCGTCCCATCCCAGGTGCTGGCCGACGGGCCGATCACGCCGTCGCCCGTGAACGTCGCGACCAGGTTCAGGGCCGAGGTCTGTCCGGGCGTCACCCCGGAGAGCTCGAACGTCCACTGGATCAGCCCGGTCGTGACCGGGTTCGTGCAGCTGACGAACTTCAGGAACGCGCTGTTGGTGTCCTGGTCGTCGGGGTCGAGCGTGACGGTCACCCCGCCACCACGGACGGCGCTGGTCAGTGCCAGCGAGACGAGGGCGGCGGTAAGGGCTGCGGAGAGGACGAGCCGGCGCACCTCGTGGCGCTCGGCCCCCATCGACCGGTAGAACACGAGTCGGCGCTCCTTCGTATCGGCGGTCGCGGGGGAGTCACAGGCCGCGATCCGTACGACATCGTATTACATCGTGTCGGGAGCGGAGACCCCGATCAGGGCGAGGCTGTTCGCGAGCACCTGGCGCGTGGCGCGGACCAACCCGAGCCGGGCGGTGCTCAGGGCGGCGTCGTCGGACAGAACCCGGCAGTCCCGGTAGAACTGGCTGAACAGGGTGGCGACCTCCATCCCGTAGCGCGGCAGCTCGTGCGTCTCGCGCCGCGCGGCTGAGTCGGCGACGACCTCCGGCAGACGCAGGAGCTGGCCAATGAGCGCCTGTTCGGCCGGGTGAACGAGGAGCGCGGCGGTCTCGCCCAGCTCGACGGGCAGCGCCTGCGCCGCCCCCTGGCGGAGGATCGACGAGCAGCGGGCGTGCGCGTACTGGACGTAGTAGACCGGGTTCTCGTTCGTCTGCTGGCGGGCGAGGTCGAGGTCGAACTCGAGGTGCTGGTTCGCCGAGCGCATCGTGAACAGGAAGCGGGTGGCATCCGCCCCGACATCGTCGACGAGCTCGTCCAGGGTCACGAAGCTGCCCTTGCGCTTGCTCATCGCCTCGCCGCCGACCAGCGACACGTGCTGGTAGATGATGAACTCCACGGTGTCGGGGTCGTGGCCCAGCCCGGCGGCCGCGCCCTTCCAGCGCTTGATCGTCCCGTGGTGGTCCGGACCAAGGATGTAGATCAGGCGGGTGAACCCGCGCGCGAACTTGTCGACCAGGTAGGCGACGTCGGCGGCGAAGTAGGTGGGCTGGCCGTTGGAGCGGATCAGGACCCGGTCCTTGTCATCGCCGAAGGTCGTCGACCGGAACCAGGTCGCGCCCTCGCTCTTGTAGACGTGGCCCGCGGACCGGAGCTGCTCGAGGGCGGTCGTGACCTCGCCGGCCTCGTGGAGCTCGCGCTCGGATCGGTAGACGTCGATGTGCATGTTCAGCCGGCCGATGGTGTGCTTGATGTCGTCGAAGACCCGGTTCCAGGCCCACTCGCCGATGGCCTCCAGCGGGTTGACCGATGCGACCACCTCGTCGGGTACGGCGGCCGCCAGCTCACCGATGTAGGCGCCGGTGTAGCCTGCCTCCCCGGATTGGCCGGTCCGGGCCAGGTAGACCGACTGGCCGAAGTCGCGGATCTGGCTCCCGTAGTCGTTGACGTAGTACTCGCGCCCGACCGCGGCCCCGGCCGCGTCCATCAGGTTGGCCAGCGCGTCGCCGATGAAGCCGCCGCGGCCGTTGCCGATGTGGAGCGGCCCGGTCGGGTTGGCGCTGATGTACTCGACGTTGACCCGTTCGCCGGCCATCGCCGTCGAGCGGCCCCATGCCAGACCCGCGGCCAGGATGGCCGGCACCTGCCCGGCGAGCCAGGCCGGGTCGAGGCGCCAGTTGATGAAACCCGGCCGCTCGACGGTCGTGGCGCCCACCGCGGGCGGTGGCTCGAGATGGCGGACGAGGATCTCCGCGATCGCCAGCGGAGCGCTGCGGGCGATCGGGGCGAGCTGCATGGCCGCATTCGTCGCGTAGTCGCCGTGCTCGGCGTGGGCCGGTCGCTCCACGGTCGGCTCGGGAAGCGCCGCGCCCTCCGGGAGTGCCAGCTCGCCCGCGGCCACCGCTCGATCACGGGCGGCTTCGACCGCGGCGCGGAGCTCGTCGCGCAGGGTCATGCCTCGACGCTCGGCGAGCCGGGTGGCTGGTCCAGACCGATCGACCCCACCCGTTCGGCCTCCCGGGGCGCGTCCCACAGGTGCGGGATCGGGGCGCGATCTCGTGCCAGTATGGGCACCTCGTCGACGGCGTCCGCCGGCCGCGTAGCCCAGTTCACCGCACGTCGGATCGGCTGGCGTCCGGTGACGAGCACCCATTCTCCACAGAGGGCGACCCCGAGGCTGAGGCTCACCCACGTCGGCGACAGGATCCGGCCGGCATCGAACCACACCGGATGGACGAGCCAGGCCACCGGCACGGTGATGAGCCCGGCCAGGAACACGGCGGAGCTCCACGATCGATGGACGACGAGTCCGACGATGCCGACGACGACCGTGGCGAGCAGGAGCGGCTGGCCGAACAGGGTGGGCAGCAGCCGGTCGATGAGTGCCCACTGCATGAGCTGGATGGTGTACCCGATGGGGTCCTGGATGTCAGGGAGGGCGAAGTGCTGGGTCGGGATCTCCTGGAGAACGTCGCTCATCCCGGGGAGCTCCAGCATTCCCTGGACGAGCACCACCCCGGCCGCCGGCACGAGGGCGGCGATCGTCGCGAGCCCGAACCGTTGCCACACTGGGTGACGAACGGCCAGGGCGGCCACCAGGCACAGCGCTGGAACGACGGGCACCAACGAGCTGGTCGGACGGGTGATGCCGAGCGCGAGCACGGTGAGGCCGATGGCCGCCAGCCATGCTGGTCGGCCGCTCCGCGCGTACATCGCGACAGCGAGCATCGACGCCGCCCAGAGGGGGAGGGCAAGCCCGTCGGTGGAGAGGAACACGAGCCAATGGGTGAAGTTCACCTGCAGCAAGGCGGCCAGGGTCGCCAAGCCGGCGACCCGCCAGCCGAAGAGCAGCCCGAACCCGATCCCGGTCAGGACGACGAAGCCGACCGTTACCCCCGCGCTGACCGTCATCGGCGCCCGCTCCCCGACGAACGGGTACACGGCGCCGACCAGGAGCGGATACAGGGGCCGCATCCGGTAGAGATCCATCCACCGTCCGTCAGGTGGCGTGCTCCACGCGCCGCCGATGGTGTCGGCGACGATCTTCCGCTCGCGGTCGCTCGCATAGCGCGCGAAGATCCGCCAGCTCACCTCGTCCGCCTCCTCGCGGTCGAGCCCGGCGTACTCGAGCGCATGGGTGTGGTAGATGAGCGAGTCGAAGTTCGCCCGCGGCTCGGTCTGGAACCAGATCAGCAGCCAGCCGGCGACGCCGATGGCGAACGCGGCGAAAACGAGGCGCCGGCTCATCGCTCGCTGGCCAGGCGGAGCTCGAGGGCCTGGTCGGCGCGGAAGCCGGGCATCTGGAGGGCCTCGGCGGCGACCTCCAGCAGGGCCGCCGTCGGGGCCAGGCCGATCAGCTCGGCATGGTCGATATCGGTTCCCGCCTGGCGCGCCAGGCGCCGGACCTCGTGGACGACCGCCGGGATCCCGGTCCGTTCCCAGTCGGCGAGGTTCATGCTCACTTGGGCCAGCCGCCGACCGTCCGGGACGGCGACCAGCACGCCCATCGCCTGGACGGCGGGCATCCCGCCCGACGACTCACGGATCGTCTCCGCGATGCGCTGGGCGATCTCGAGATCGTCGGTGGCGAGGTTGAGGTTGAAGGCGATGAGCGGCTTGCGGGCGCCGACCGCCACCGCGCCCCCGCGGGGATGGAGCCGCGGCGGCCCATAGTCGGGGGCGCGCTCCGGGTTGGTGGCGATCTCCTCCTTGAGCGCCTCGTACTGGCCGCGCCGGATGTCCGCCAGCCGCCGCCGCTCGGGCCGCTGGGCGGCCTCCCCGTACAGGTAGACCGGCAGGTCGAACACCTTGGCCACCTGCTCCCCGAAGCGACGGGCCAGGTCGACGCACTCCTCCATCCGCGTGTCGCCGAGGGGCACGAAGGGGACAACGTCCACCGCCCCGATCCGGGGGTGGGCCCCGGTCTGCTGCTCCATGTCGATGAGTTCGAGCGCCCGGCCGACCGCCGCCATCGCGGCGCGCACGACCGACTCCGGTCCGCCGGCGAAGGTCACCACGCTCCGGTTGTGGGACTCGTCCCGGCTGGCGTCGAGCAGCGACACGCCCTCGATCTGGCGGATGGCCCGGGTGATCTCGTCGAGGACCTCCGGCCGGCGCCCCTCACTGAAGTTCGGGACGCACTCGATCAGGCTTGCCACGGGCCGAAATCCGCGGCCGCTGCCGCATGTCGGGGGTCGTCGCGGCCGATGGTGTCGGGGTTGACCCCCCGCGCCCGAGCCAGGCGCTCGGTCAGCAGCTGGAGCGGGGTCACGACTCCGAGGATGGCGGCGTCGAGCCGATCCAGGCGTGGGTCGAGTGCGAACGGGACCGTTGTCACGCCGGCGGCGGCCCCGGCGATCGCGGCCCGATCGGCGGCGGCGATCACCACCGTCGGCAGGCCGAGAGCCTCGGCCGCCCGCAGGACGGCGACGGCGCGCTCGGTGAGCTCGGCTCCCCGGTCCTCGCCGTCAGCCAGGACGAGGACCAGCCCCGTGCGCTGGGTGGTCGCCGCCCAGTGGCCGTGGCGGATGGTCTCCAGCTCGTGGGCCGTCGTCGGGAGGTGGACGCCCTCCTCGACCTTGAGGGCGAGCTCCCGGGCGGCCGCCCAGTCGGCACCCGAGCCCACGATGAGCAGCCGATCGGCGTCGGTCAGGGCGCGCGCCCCGTGCTCGGCAACCCCGGCATCGGTACCCGCCGCGACCTGGTCGGCAACGGCGTCGGCGTCGAGCGGCGCGGCGCGGAGCGCGGCGCGCAGGCACGCCCCGGCCACCAGCGGGGACAGGTAGCCCACGGTGTGGCACCACGACTGGTCCTGCTCCCGGGTGGCAATGACGTCACGGGCAAGGGCGGCCCCGGGGGACCGCTCGCTGACGGTGATCAGCGCGGTCGCGGCCTCCCGTCCCCCCGCATGGGCCACTGCCCGGTTCGTCGCCTCGGTTCCGCCCTCGTGGGACACGGCCAGGGTGAACCCGCCGAGTCGCCGTGATCCGCTCAGCTCGAACGCCTGGACGGCCTGGACCGATGACGCGGGGGCGTGAGGTGCGAGCCCGTCTGCCAGGAGCGCGGCCACGGCCATCGCCGCGTGCTGGCTCGTGCCACAGCCGGTGGTCGTGATCGGCTCGCCGGCCACCGCCGACTCGCGAATCGCGGCCGCCACCCGGGCCAGGGCCGGATCGGCCTGCAACCGGTCGACCAGGCGACCCGCCAGCGCCGGCTCGGCGCTGATCATCTCGGTCATCGCCCACGGCGGGCCGTCGCGCCATGCGGGCATCTCGGAGCCAGCCCACGGGTCCGGGGCGTCGGGCAGCGGCGCGGCGGGGTCGAAGGTCATCGGTCCGATGCTAGCCGTCCATCGGACCATCCCGTGGCGGAGCGCTACCATCCCGGCCATGGACGTCCCAACCGCGATGGCCGAGCTCGAGGGCGCGGGAACCGAGCAGAACCGGAAGATCTACCGCCGCCACGGTGCCCGCGACCCACTGTTCGGGGTCTCGTGGAAGGATCTCCGCGCCATGGCCAAGCGGATCGGGCACGATCAGGTCCTCGCCCGCGGGCTGTGGTCGACCGGCAATGCCGACGCGCGCCTGCTGGCCTGCCTGGTCAGCGAGCCGGATCGGATGGACGAGGATGACCTCGACGCCTGGCTCGGGGAGATCACGAACTACGGGCTGGTCGACCAGTTCGTCGCCGACGTCGCCAGCCAGAAGCCCGACATCCGGCCCCGGATGGAGCGATGGATCCGATCCGCCCGCGACTGGACGGCGCAGGCCGGGTGGGACCTGGCCGCGGTGCTCGCCACGGGCGACGAACCGATTCCCGACCGGTTCTTCGCCGACCTGCTGGTGAAGATCGAGAGCGAGATCGGGCAGGCCGGGAATCGGACCCGGTACGCGATGAACGGCGCGCTGATCGCGATCGGGCTGCGGAACGAGGAGCTCCGCGAGACCGCTATCGCCGCGGCGGGCCGGATCGGGCCCGTGATCGTCGATCACGGCGAGACCGGCTGCGTGACGCCGTCTGCGATCCCGTACATCGAGAAGACGCTCGCTCGTCGCGAGGCGCAGGCCGCGGCCAGGGCGGCGCGGGGACAGGCGCGACCCGCGGCCAAGGCCAAGGCC
>DATBLJ010000062.1:0-8031 GCA_036555375.1 Candidatus Limnocylindria bacterium | reverse complement strand
CCGGTGACGCCGGATGCGGTGGCCCCAACCCCGGGGAGCGGGGTGGCCACGGCGCCTGCGTCCAGGGCGAGCACGGTGACCTTGTCGAGCGGCTCGTCGGTGGTGACCCGGACCACGCGGGCGTGGCTGGCGACCATGATCACGCCATAGGTCTCGCCGTCGTGCTTGGCCTCGCCGACCTCGTCGAGGTCCACGTGCTGCGGCTCATCGAACGTGGTCCCGTCCCGGCTGAAGGCAGCCGTCAGGTGCGCATCCGGATGGCCCGCCCAGCGGATGGCGATGTGGGTCGTGCCGTCGGCCAGCTCGAAGTCGGTGGGTCCGTCGACGGCGCGCGAGGACTCCGAGGTATGGACCGAGATGGGGCCCTGTCGCGGGGCAGGCGCGGCCGGTCCCAGACCGGTCAGGACCAGGGCGAGCACCGCGGCAAACGCGGCGGGGCGTGTCAGGGCAGTCAATCGGAGCATGTTCGAAGGGCACCTCGCGACCCGCGACAACCCTAGCCCGATCGCCCCGGAAGGGCTCTGGCCCCTACTGCCCAGTACCAAAGGGCCCGTATCCGCCATGATCCGGACACATGCCGGAGCTCATCCGTCGCGATCGGGCGGCCCGCGAGGCCGAAGAGGAGCGCCTCTCACCGGGGGCCACCCGGTCCGCCGCGTCACGGAGTCGCGCGCGTCCCGAGGAGCCGGACCCGTTCCGCACCGCCTTCGAGCGCGACCGCGACCGGATCATCCATTCGAAGGCGTTCCGCCGGCTGAAGCACAAGACCCAGGTCTTCCTCAACCCCGAGGGCGACCACTACGTCACGCGGCTGACCCATACCCTGCAGGTCGCCCAGATCGCGCGGTCACTCGCCGCCGCGCTGTCGCTGAACGAGGCGCTGGCCGAGGCGATCGCGCTGGGCCACGACGTCGGCCACACCCCGTTCGGCCACACCGGCGAGGACGCGCTCTCCCCGTACTTCCCGCCCGACGGCTGGCATCACGCGGCGCAGAGCGTCCGCCTCTACGAGGTCCTCGAGGACCTCAACCTCACTTGGGAGGTTCGCGACGGGATCCGGGCCCACACCTGGAAGATCAGCCCGCCCCCCGTGACACTCGAGGCGATGACCGTCCGCTATGCGGATCGGATCGCGTACCTGACCCACGACGCGCTCGACGCCCGGCGGGCCGGGGTGCTGGCCGAGGACGACTTCCCGCCTCACCTGCTCGAGCGCCTCGGGCCGCCGGGACGGCAGTGGGTCGGCGAGCTGATCACGGCGGTCATCGACGAGAGCCTGCGATCGGGCGAGGTCCGGATGGACGCCGAGACGCTGGGGCTCATGCACGAGCTCCGGGACTTCATGTTCGAGCGGGTCTACCTCCGTCCCGAGCAGGCGGCCCAGCACGACGAGGCGGTCGCCCTGCTCCGCCGGCTCATGGACCACCATCTCGCGCACCCGGACCAGATGCCAGCCACCTATCGGGACACCGACGCCCCCCTCGTGACCCAGGTCGCCGACTACGTCTCGGGGATGACCGACCGATACGCCCAGGCGACCGACCGATACGCCCAGGCGACTGGCGACCGCCTAGGGTGATGGCGCCGGCGGTGAGACGACGACGCTGAACGCGTAGGTCTGGAACGTCCCATCCCCGCAGGACAGCGCGATCTCGTCGGGGAGCTGGTCCCCCGCCGTCGGCGACGGATCGGCACCCTCCGGCCCATAGACCTCGCGACTCAAGGCGCCGATGAAGGTCGACCCCATGAGGACTGGCTCGCCCGAGCCGACGACCGGCTGGTCGGTGGGCGCGCCCTCGGCGGCGTAGGCCCGGTCGCCCCACACCACGGTGGGCGGACAGCCGATGCGGCCGATGGCCAGGTTGAGCGCCCACAGCCCGAGCCCGACGAAGACGGCCGCCGCCAGCAGGCCACAGCCGAGCAGACGCCAGCTCATCGGTCCACCGTCACCGATGGATCTCGAACCGGCTCATGTCATGGGTGGCCGGTCCCCGGGTCGCCTCGACGGACTCGACCTGGGCGGCGTGCGGGCCCGCGTGGAGCTGGACCTCGAAGGCGTCCAGCGTCGCCGGGTCGCCCTCGGCCACCAGCTCGACGGCACGCTCGTCGTCGGCGTTCCGGACCCAGCCCACGAGGCCCAGCCGGTTCGCCGCCTCGACCGCCCACCATCGGTAGCCCACGCCCTGGACCCGCCCGCGGACCCGGGCGGTGAGCCGCTGGCCCGCGCTCATCGCCTGTCGAGGGTCGGCCAGGCCAGCATCGCCGCCTCGAGGGCGAGGCGCGGGCTGACGTTCTCCTCAAGGCCGTCGCGGATCCGTTCCAGGGCCGCCGTCGCCGCCACCCAGCCACGGGCGCGCTCGCGCGCCGCGGTGGCAACCAGTTCGGGAACAAGCTCGGTCGAGACCGCCAGGTCGGGCGTTCCGGCGGCTGCGACCGCCAGGTCACGTCCAAGGTCGATCCAGGCGTCCAGGATCGACGCGGCGGCGGCGCGCTGAACGACGGTCGGGGTCCGCGCCCCCGGCTCCGCAGCCGGGTCCGTCGCCGCTTCGACGGGGAGCTGCCGCGCCGCGTCGTCGAGCAGCTCGCGGACCGCGGCCATCCGCTCGGACCTGCCCCGCTCCAACAGGGCAATGAGCTCGTGCTGGGTGGTCCGACGCCACTCCAGGCGTCCCCGGCCGGCGTCCCCCGCCAGGGCGACCGCGCTCCCCATCCGGCCGTCGGCCAGGCGGGCGACCGTCACCGCCATCGCTTCGGGGAGGCCCTGCTCCTCGACCAGCCACTCGGTCAGGGCGGCCTGCGGGACCCTCCCGACCCGCAGCTCGCGCGAGCGCGACCGGATCGTGGGGAGCAGCCGACGCGGGTCGTCGGCGACGAGGATGAACAGCTGTCGATCCGCCGGCTCCTCGAGTGCCTTGAGGAGCGCGTTCTGGACCTGCTCGTTGGCCACGTCCGCGCGCTCGATGACGATCAGCCGCCAGCGTCCGCTGATCGGGGCCCCGGCCACGTCACCCAGCCAACGCCGGGCCGCGCCGACGATGCTCTCGCCGCTGCCGCGGTCCTCGCGCCACGTCTCCGGAGACGCCACGACGAGATCGGGATGGGTGCCTGCCCGTGCCGTCGTGCAGCCGCGGCAGGCATTGCAGGGGCGGTCGGCGGGATCGGCCTCCTCGCAGGAGGCCGTCGCCAGCAGGTCCGCGACGAACGCGCCCTTGCCGGCACCGGCCGGACCGTGAACGAGAATCGTGCCCGGGTTGGCCTCGGCCAGCATCCGTCGGACCAGCCGCTCGGCGACCGGCTGACCGATGGTCAGGAACCCGCTGCGGGTCGCCACGGCACTCACCGGGCCGAGTATAGGTTGGCTAAGCCGGTGGTCAGGAGTCGCGTGTCAGGCTCCCCGCCCATGCCCTGGGGGTCGCCCGGGCACGACCCGGGCGACCGGCTGGCAACCGGCCTCGCCATGCGGATCGTCGGCCCCCGGGGCGCCAATCGGCCCAACGGCGCTCCAGCGCGGCCGGTGGCATACTGGCCCCCTGACACGAGAACGCACGGCTCGAGGGCGGACATGAGCAAGACGATCGAAACCGACGACCTGGACCTGGAATCCCGCGCACAGGCCATCGCGGAGGCCATCACCAAGGCAGCCGAGGAGGCCGCCGAGCGGGCGAGTGAGGCGTGGCGCGAGACGCGACCGGTGCGCCGGGACGCCGCAAAGACCCTGGAACGTCAGGGCCGCGAAATCGGCAAATGGACGCGCCGGATGTGGCGCCACGAGATCCGGCCCGGGCTTCGCCGAGCCTGGACCCGGCGCACGGTGGCCATCGGCGCGGCGGGAGCCGCCGTGCCGGCGATGCTCGAGGACGCGGCGACCGAGCTCGGCTTGCGACCGCGCCAGGAGCGCCACTGGGCCGCATTCCTGTTCGGGATCGCGATCGGCGCGGTCACCGGCGTCGTCATCGCCCTGTTGACCGCTCCGAAGTCCGGCGAGGACACCCGCGAGGAGATCGCGACCCGTGCCCGCGACGCCGCCGAGGCGGCAAGCGAGTGGATCCCGGTCAACCTCCCGGCGACGAACGGGAACGGCGGCGCCGACGCGGTCGAGGTCCCCGAGACCCCGAAGGCCTCGAAGTCGCCTGACTCGGCAAAGACGCCCGAGTCGACGAAGACCTCCGACTCAACCGAGGTCGAAACCGAGAGCTAGCTCTCGGAGGGGGACTCGGGGGTCGTCGGCTTCTTCCCGCGCCCTGACGTGAAGCGCTGCCAGATGCCCTGATCGCCGCCCTCGGTGGCGGCAGGATCGGCGGTCGCCTTGGCCTTCGTCGAGCGGGACCGGCTGGCCGGCTTGGCCGCCTTCGTTCCGTCGGCGCCGGCCTTCGCCGCGCTCGTGCGCGGCTTCGCGGCCGGCTTGGCATCGGTCTTGGCGGTGGGCTTGCGGGTCGTGGCCTTCGCCCGGCTGCTGCTGGTCGTCGTCCCCTTGGCCGTCGACCGGCTGCGGCTCTTCGGTGCGGCGGCGACCTCGGTCTCGTCGGCGGTATCCGACGCCGGCGCGCTCGCCGGGGCGGTCAGGCCGAGCTCGGCCAGGGTGGCCGCATCCGCCTCTTCGAAGGCAATGTCGTCCTGCACCGGCGACCCGGCGGTCATCCCGCCGTCGAGCTCCTCGATCGAGTCGAGCTCCTCCCAGCCGATCTCGGCCGGCTCGGAGGTGGTGGCTGCGACGTCGGTTTCGACCCCGTCGCCACGACGTCCGCGCCGTCCGCGTCCGCGTCCGCCGCGCCGTCGGCGGCGGCGAGCGTCCGTTGAACCGGCGTCGTCATCGGCATGCGCAGCCGGAGTCGCGGGCGTCGGGGCGGCCGCGGCCGCCGGGGTCTCCTCGGTTGATCGCGAGCGGCTGCGGCCACTCCGGGCCGTGTCCCGACCGCGGGTGGTCCCGCGCCCGCGGCCACGGCCGCGGGCAGGCTCGTCGCCATCCGAGCGAATCGCGGCCAGCGCCGCGGCGGCGACCGACGGTGAGGCCTCCCGGAAGCCGACGTCGGGGTTGACCTCCTTGGCCGGCATCTCGGGTGCTCCGACGCCCTTGGCGTCCTTCTGGCGACCGATGGCGCTGATCTTCATGACGTCGACGAACTCGTCGGCGACGGCGAACAGGTCCGAACTGGTGTTCGGCTTGAAGCTGATCACCTCGCAGCGGACGCCCACGTCCTGGAGGGCCCGGATGGCCGGCGCAAAGTCTCCGTCGCCGGAGACGATGACCGCGACATCCATCCGGTCCGCGAGGCGGAAGAGGTCGACGACCAGCTCGATGTCGAGGTTGGCCTTGACCCGTCCGTCGCCGAACTTGCGGATGTCCTTGGCCACCACGCGGTAGCCGTTCTTGTTGAGGAAGTCCAGGAACTTCTTCTGGTTCTCGTTCTCCGGGTCGAGCCCGGAGTAGGCATAGGCGCGAATCAGGTCGCGCCCCTTGGTGGCGTGCTTCAGCAGCGCCACGTAGTCCACGTCCACGTCCTGGCCGCGGGCGGCGTAGTAGAGGTTGGCAACGTCAACGAAGACGGCCACGTTCTTGCTCAAGAGAGCATCTCCTTTGTGTGAGTGAGGTGGCACCACGGGGAGCTCCGGCTGCCTAGGCGCCTGCGGCTGATCCGATCTGGATCGGCGGCGCGGTCTCGGCAGCACCCAACGCTTCGCGAACCTGCTTGAGGGCTCAACGGCGGCGTTGGGATCGGATGATCTCCACGCGGGAGGCCGGAACGACAGAAGCATACCACGGTGAACCGCCGCAGCCGGCCGGCCCTACCAAAGATGCCGGGGTTTCACCTTGCGCCCCCTGAAGGGCACCCGTATGATGCCCCGCACTATTTCTCGTGGGTCGCGCTGCGCGCTATCCCGGGAATCACCTGAGGAGGATTGGATGGAGAAATTCCTGAAGTACGCCGCCGGCCTGGTCGTGCTGGCGATGATTCTGGCTGCGTGTTCGTCGAGCCCAAGCGGCGAACCGTCCGGGAGCGCGGCTGCCAGCGAGACCGGTGCGGAAGAGCCCGCCGCGGTCTGCGAGGCCATGGATCTCGGATGTATCGAAGTCCCGGCGGGTGAGCCGCTGACGATTGCCAGCGCACTGGCGATCACCGGCGACGTTTCCTTCCTGGGCAACGACTCCAATTACGGTATCCAGGTCGCGCAGGAAGAGCGTGGCCAGGTGCTGGGTCGCGACGTCGACGTCATCCATGAGGACGCCGGCTGTGGCGACGCCGCCACTGGACAGACGGCCGCCGAGGCCATCGTCGCCAATCCCGCCGTCATGGGCGTGATCGGCACGACCTGCTCGCGGACCGCGGTCCCGGCTTGCCCGGTGATCGAGGAGGCGGGCCTGATCATGCTGACGCCGTCCAACACGGCGCCTGGTCTGACCAACCCCGACCACGAGCAGTACTGCGGCCCGAACTTCTTCCGGATCGCGTACAACGACAAGGTCCAGGGCGCAGCGGTTGCGCAGTTCGCCTGTGACGAGCTTGGCGCGTCTACGGCCGCCACCATCCACGATGGCAGCCCGTACGCCGAGCAGCTCCAGCAGGTGTTCGCGGACGAGTTCGCCGCCACCTGCGATGGCGAGACCGTTTCGCAGGACGCGATCAACGTTGGTGACACCGACTTCCGGCAGTTGCTGACCACGATCTCGACCGCCAACGCGGGCAGCGCGCCCGACGTCCTGTTCTTCCCGGTCTTCGACCCCGAGGGGCCGGCGATCGCCAACCAGACCCAGGAGATCCCGGGCCTGGCCAACACCACCCTGGTCGGCGCCGACGGCGTCAAGGACCAGGGCTTCATCGATGTCGCCGGCGACACCGCCGAGGCAGTCGGCATGTACTTCTCGGGTCCGGACCTCAACTTCGGGGACCGCTACGAGAACGAGTTCCTGCCGGCCTACCGTGAGGTGTCCGGTGAGGACAACCCGATCGCGCCGTACCACGCGCATGGCTACGACTCGTACAACATCCTCATGGATGCCATCGAGTTCGCCCATGTGGGTGACGACGACGCCGGGACCTCCTTCTTCAGCAAGGAAGCGATTCGCGCCTACGTGGCCGGCCTGACCGACTACGACGGGCTCACCGGAACGCTGACCTGCGACGAGTTCAACGACTGCGGCTCGCCGTATGTCGCGATCTCGCAGCTGGAGGACGGCGTGTTCGTGGATGTCTTCACGACCCGACCGTAGTCGGAATCGGTAGACAACCAGCCTGAACAAGACGGGCGGGTGAGCCGACAACGGCTCACCCGCCCTCTGCATACTCCGCGCTAACCAGGCCCTCGTCCCCTTCGCACGTGCCCTTCGGACTCACGCCCGTCAATCAATCGCCCCGTCCATTGCCGGGAGACAGCATCTGGTGAGACGCCTTTCGCGGTTCTCCTTGCTCGACGTCCTGCTCTGGCTGCTCGGCGGCGGCATCCTGCTCTTTGCCCTCGTCGGCAGCTGGCTGACCCTCCAGTCCACCCACCTGACCTGGGAAGACTGGCGGTCGCTGATCATCTTCGGCGTCGCCCAGGGCAGCGTCTATGCCCTCATCGCGCTCGGCTACACGCTCGTCTACGGCGTGCTGCTGATGATCAACTTCGCCCACGGCGACGTCTTCATGTTCGGCGCGATGACGTCATTCTTCGTCGCCGACGCGCTGGCCCAGGCCGGCTTCCTGAATGCCAACCCGATCATCGGCTACGTCGTCGTGCTGGCCGTGGCCATGGGCAGCTCCGTGCTGGTGGCCGTCCTCCTCGAGCGGATTGCCTACCGGCCGCTCCGCCGCGCACCCCGGCTCGTCCCGCTGATCACCGCCATCGGCGCGTCGCTGTTCATCAGCAACAGCGTGCGGGGGCTCTACGGCGAGCAGGTCCGCGCCTGGCCGCGGATCGACGCCCTGCAGGGGACGATCGAGATCATCGGCATCCCGATCCTGAAGACCCAGGCCGTCGTCATCGTGGCGGCGGTCCTGTTCATGGCGTTCCTGGTCTACTTCGTCGAGCGCACGAAGACCGGTCGCGCGATGC
>DATBLJ010000073.1:0-9163 GCA_036555375.1 Candidatus Limnocylindria bacterium | reverse complement strand
GACGTTCCGCCAGGACGCGGTCGGCGAGCCACGGAACGGGTACGAGTACGCACGGACCGGCAACCCGACCCGCGAGACCCTCGAGCGGGCGGTGGCCGAGCTCGAGGGCGGGACGCACGGGGTCGCCTTCGCGAGCGGGCTGGCGGCGACCCAGAACCTGCTGTACCTGCTCGAGCCGGGGCAGCGGATCCTCCTGGGCGACGACGTGTACGGCGGGACGTGGCGGCTGGCCGAGAAGGTCTGGGCCCGGTACGGGGTCCAGGTCGACGTCGCCGACATGCGCGACCTCGACGCGGTCGGGTCGGCCCTGACCGATACGACCCGGATGGTGTGGCTCGAGAGCCCGACCAACCCCCTCCTGAAGATCGTCGACATCGGGGCCATCGCCCGACTGGCAGCCGCCTCCGGCGCCCTGACCGTGGTCGACAACACCTTCGCCACGCCGTACCTCCAGCGGCCCCTGGAGCTCGGGGCCGACGTCGTCCTCCACTCCGCCACGAAGTACCTGGGCGGGCACTCGGACGTGGTGAGCGGGGTGGTCGTGACCAGCCATGACGCGGTGGCGGAGCGCCTCCACTACCACCAGAACGCCGCCGGGGCGGTGCCGAGCCCGTTCGACTGCTGGCTCGTCCTCCGTGGCCTCCGCACCCTGGCGATCCGGATGGACCGCGCCTCGGCCAACGCCGCCGTCCTCGCCGAGTGGCTGGCCGGCCGCCGGGAGGTCGCATCGGTCCACTACCCCGGCCTGAAGGATCATCCCCAGGCCGAGCTCGTCCGGCGCCAGATGCGGCTCCCCGGGGCCATGCTCTCGTTCCAGGTCCGCGGCGGGGCGTCCGCGGCCAACCGGATCGCGGGCGCGACGAAGGTCTTCACGCTGGCCGAGTCGCTGGGCGCGGTCGAATCGCTGATCGAGGTCCCGGCAGTCATGACCCACGCCTCGGTGGCCGGGTCGCCGCTGGAGGTGCCCGACGACCTGATTCGCCTGTCGGTAGGGATCGAGGCCGCCGAGGACCTCGTCGCCGACCTCGAGCAGGCGTTCGCCGCGGGCTGAATGAGCGATCCCGAGGTCAACCCCGAGGGCCCGACCGAGCTGGTCGAGACCGATGACGGGGAGCTGGTCGAGCGGCTGTCGGCCGGGACCGCCACGCTCCTCCTGATCTGGCTGGTGATGATCGGGGCCGGCACCGCCCTGCTCGGGGCGTGGGTCGTGGCCGCGGTCGCGCTCGGCCAGCGGCTGGGCGCCGGGGAGCTGCTCAGCGACTTCGGGTTCTACGTCGCCCTGTACGGGGCCACCGGGCCCACCGTCCTGTGGCTGTCGGGCCGGGCCCAGGGCCACACCGTCCGGTGGTTCGTGTGGACCGCGATCCGGATCGGCCTGTTCATGTCGGTCCTGACCATCCTGTTCGGCGCGATGGTCATGCTCATCCTGGGGAGCGGCATCAACGCCGGGGCGCTGCTGCTGGGCGCGACGATCCTGGTCGTCACCCTCGGAATCAGCGTCCTGTGGGGGCTGGGCACCTGGGCCGCCGACCGCTGGATCGCCCAGGCGCGGACCGTCTCGTAGGGCGGATCTAAGGAACGCGCGAAGCGGGCGGAGCGCACTCCGCCCGCTTCGGTTGACCCTCGGCGCTCAGGCACCCGTGGGGGAATGGACCGGCCCCACGGACAGCCGCCGGATCAGTGCCGCAGCCCACATCACGGTGATGACGAACGTCAGCAGGGTGACCAACCAGGCATTGGCCGTGATGAGGCCCACCACGACGATGGCCAGGCTGACCACACCAAGGGCCGACTGCACGACGGTGTACCGGCCCTGTCGCATCGAGTCCTCACGCCCGCCGACGATGCACATGCCGAGACCCAGCGCCCCGATGACGAGGATGGCGCCCCGCGTGTCGCCGATGACCGCGAGCTCGGTCCCGCTGAGGTACGCGTAGAAGACCAGGACGACGGCAGTGAGCAGCAGGGTGGTCGCCGCATCCCTTCGCGTGAGTGGCATCGCTGTTGCCTCCTTCGACGCCAGCCTGACGCCGCCGTGGGTTGGTCCCTAGGGCCAAAGGTCGCGAGTTCGGAGGGCGCTTGGGCATGAC
The DNA here is from genome assembly GCA_036555375.1 of Candidatus Limnocylindria bacterium. Lineage (GTDB taxonomy): Bacteria > Chloroflexota > Limnocylindria > QHBO01 > QHBO01 > DASTEQ01. Next base: position 7,073 of record DATBLJ010000073.1, on the reverse strand, counting down.
CAGGCGGGCGGCTCGCGCCGCCCGCCTGGTACCTCCCCCTCCGGACGTCTAGACGATGTACGGCTGGTGCGTGGGCACGTGGAACGCCCGGTACACCAGGTCGATGACCCACATCAGTGCCAGGTCGATGGCCAACAGCGCGACGGTCCAGGTCTCGAGCGTGATCATCCCGACCACGAAGACCACCGCCGCTGCGATGGCCAGCACGACCATGAGCGCGGTGAAGACATTCAAACCCAGGTCACCGGTAGTCCCGGCCACCACCCACATGAGCAGGCCAGCCAGACCGATCACCAGCAGTGCTCCCTCGATCGAGCTGATCACGACGAGGTCGGTTCCGGTTGCCCACAGGTAGAACACGATGCCGATGAACACGACCAGCAACGTCGTGACGGCATCTCTCCAGGTCAGATGCATCGGAGTGCCTCCTTCCGCCCCGATCGTCGGGCGAGGAGGCGTCCGCCGCCAGTGCCGTTGGTCGTGATCGGCCGATCCCGTTCGGCCTGCCGGCAGCCGGGTCAGACCTCCCAGGCGCGCAGGGTGTCGGCGACCTCGACCGGGCCCTCGAAGGTGGTCGCGGCCTGGTCGACGGCCCACTGCCCGCCGTCGGAGTTCACCGGCAGGTGGGTCAGGACCATCCGGCCGACGTGGCCGCGCTGGGCGACCTCGCCCGCCTCCTCGGGGACGAGGTGCCCGCGCCGCTCGGGCGGCGGGGCGTCGTCGCTGACCTTGCGCAGGGCCGACTCGCAGATGAACAGGTCGGCGCGCTCGGCCAGGACGTCGAGGTTCGGCGTCGGCGACGAGTCGGCCGAGTAGGCGATCGTCCCGGCCCCGTCTCCCGAGGACGCGCGGGACGTGACCCGGAAGCCCCAGGTCGGGACGAAGTGGACGGTGGGGGTGGGCTCCAGCCTGAGGTCCCCGAGCTCGAGGGCGCTCACCCCGTCGTGCTCGATGAACGAGAACGAGCGCGCGAAGTAGTCCGGCAGCCCGGCGCCCAACGCGACGTGCTCCATCTGGGCGGTCGCCCCCGGTGGGAGGTAGACCTTGAGCCTGGGGTTGGCCTCGTCCTTCCATGGGAACGAGTAGCGCATCGTCACCAGGTCGAGGAAGTGATCGGTGTGCATGTGGCTGATGACCACCGCGTCGAGCTCGGACGGATTGCAGAGCCGCAGCAGCTGGGCGACGGTCCCCGGCCCGATGTCGACCATGACCCGGCTCCGACCGCCTTCGACGAGGTAGCCGGCGCAGGCCTCACCCGGGTTCGGGACGGCGGGCGAGCGTCCGAGGACGGTGAAGCGCACGGCTGGGCGGGCGCGGCGCTAGCGGGACTCGATCGGGACGTAGTCGCGGGCCGCCACGCCGGTGTAGACCTGGCGCGGGCGGGCGATCTTCGTCTCGGGGTCTTCGATCATCTCCTTCCACTGCGCGATCCAGCCCGGGAGCCGGCCCATGGCGAACAGCGCGGTGAACATGTTCTTCGGGAAGCCGATGGCCCGGTAGATCAGGCCGGAGTAGAAGTCGACGTTGGGGTAGAGCTTGCGCTCGACGAAGTAGTCGTCGCTGAGGGCGGTCTCCTCGAGCCGCTTCGCGATGTCGAAGAGCTCGCCATCGGCGCCGAGCGCGGTCAGGACCCGGTCGGCGGTGGCCTTGATGAGCTTGGCCCGCGGGTCGAAGTTCCGGTACACCGGGTGGCCGAAGCCCGGCAGCTTGAATCGGTCCTCGGGGTCCTTCGCCTTGGCGACCCACTTCTCGACGTTGCCGCCGTCGGCCGCGATCCGCTCCAGGGTCTTGATGACCGACTCGTTGGCGCCACCGTGGAGGGGTCCCCACAGGGCGCTCATCCCGGCACTGATGCAGGCGTACAGGTTCGCCCCGCCGCTGCCGACGTTGCGGACGGTGGCCGCCGACAGGTTCTGCTCGTGGTCGGCATGCATCACGAGCAGCTGCTCGAGGGCCAGGGACACGACCGAGCTGACCTCGTAGGGCTCGGCCGGGACGGCGAACATCATGTGGAGGAAGTTCTGGACGTAATCCTGGTCGTTGCGCGGATAGACATACGGCTGGCCGATGCTCTTCTTGTAGGCCCACGCCGCGAGGGTCGGCACCTTGGCGATGAGCCGCCGGATCGTCAGCTCGACCGCGGCCTTGTCGTAGGGGTCGTGGCTGTCCTGGTAGAAGGTCGACAGGCCCACCGTCCCGCTGGCCAGCACCGCCATCGGGTGGGCGTCGTACGGGAACGAGTCGAAGAAGCGGCGCATCTCCTCGTGGATGAGGGTGTGGTGGATGATGTCGTCCAGCCACTGGTCGAACTCCGCCTGGGTCGGCAGCTCCCCGTAGATCAGGAGATAGGACGTCTCGAGGAAGCTCGAGCGGGCCGCGATCTGCTCGATCGGGTAGCCCCGGTAGCGGAGGATCCCGGCTTCCCCGTCGAGGAAGGTGATGGCCGAGGTCGAAGCCGCGGTGTTCTTGTAGCCGGCGTCCAGGGTGACCAGCCCGGTGTCCGAGCGCAGCTGACCGATGTCCAGGGCGTCGTCGCCATCGGTCCCTCGGACGAGCGGCAGGTCGGCCGACTGGTCGCCCAGGGTGACCGATGCGGCCGCCGGCTTGGTCAGCGTGTCGCCTCGCCCGTTGTCACCGGTCATGCGGCCACCGCCCCGCCGACCGCGTCGCGCTCCTCGACGAGCTCGTCCAGCGTGGCCTGGATCCGCGCCTGGGCCCACGGGTCGTGGCTGATGCCCTGGACGATCTCGACCTGGCCCGGCTCGGTGCCGCGCAGCGGATAGCCGAAGACGATCCCCTCCGGGACGCCGTAGCCGCCCTCCGGGCCCGGCGACGGGACTGCCGCCGAGAAGATCTGGCCGGTCGGCGCGGCCACGTTGCGGACGGTCTCGATGATGGCGTTGGCGGCCGATGCGGCAGACGAGGAGCCGCGGGCGGCGATGATCGCCGCGCCGCGCTGCTGAACGGTGGTGATGAACTCGCCCTGCAGCCACGGGTCGTCGTTGATCACCTCGGCCGCCGCCCGGCCGCCGATCGTGGCGTGGTATGCGTCCGGGAACTGGGTGGACGAGTGGTTGCCCCAGATGACGAGGTCGCGGACTTCGGGCACCGTGACGCCGGCACGCCGCGCGAGCAGGGCCCGGCCGCGGGCCTCGTCGAGCATCGTCATCGCGTACCAGCGGTCTCGCGGGATGTTGGGCGCCGCCTGGGAGGCGATCAGGCAGTTCGTGTTGCAGGGATTGCCGACGACCAGGATCCGGACGTCATCGGCCGCATTGGCGGCGATCGATCGGCCCTGGCCGCCGAAGATCCCGGCGTTGATCCCGAGCAGGTCCTTGCGCTCCATCCCCGCCTTGCGCGGGACGGCCCCGACGAGGAGCGACCAGTTCGCGCCGCGGAAGGCCTCGTCCGCGTTCGCCGTGGTCACGACGTTTCGGAGCAGTGGAAAGGCACAGTCGTCGAGCTCCATGGCCACGCCCTCCAGGGAGGGCAGCGCCGCCTCGAGCTCGAGGAGCCGCAGCTCGACCGTGGTCTGGGGTCCGAAGGCCTGGCCCGACGCGATCCGGAACACGAGCGCATAGCCGATCTGGCCGGCCGCGCCGGTGACGGCCACGCTCACATGCTGATCGGGCATCGGACCTCCTTCCGAGGCCCGAGTGTAGTCCGCGCCGGGGACCGCCGTTCAGGCGGTGGCCTTGTACCCGTAGCGGCGCGTCTGTGCGGCTCCACCGCCGTACGAGAGTGCGTCGGCCAGCAGCCCGAGCCCGATCAGGATCCATTCCCCGCCGTCCACGACCGGACCGACGAGGACGTACATCACCAGCGTCCAGGGCAGGAACAGGAAGCCGAGGAGCGGGAGGAGGAACCCGTCGGGGAAGGTCGCCGCCCAGCGGGCCTGGTCCAGCAGGTACCAGATGATCGAGATCAGGCGCGGGCCGCCGAACAGCAGCACGACCATGGCCAGCAGCATTGGGCGTTCTCCTAGGTGAGGCTCAGGGCGGGGTGCCGTAGCCGGGGATCTGGTTGCGATTCCGCCAGCCGCCGCCGAACAGTGAGCCGACATCGGCCACCACGGCGAGGACGAGGCCGAACACGTCGAGCCCGGTCAGCCCCTGTGGGGCGACGAGGACGTACATCACCGTCGTCCACGGCAGGAACACGAAGCCGAGGATCGGGACGATGACGTTGTCGAACGTCGCCGACCAGCGGAGTTGATCGGCGAGCCACCAGATGATGACCGCGGCCCGCGGACCAAGAAGGAACAGGCAGCCGACGATGAGACACATGGGGCAGCCATCATGCGGCACCGCGTCAACTGTCGACAGCCTGTGGACAACTGTCACCACGGGTTTGCAAAGTCGGGGATAAGCGCATTGCGGCTGGAATGCCCCGGCCCGTACCGTGGACCGCGTCCCGAAGGGGCAGCCACCCGACGCCGCGGAGTCACATCAACGGCCCGGGGGGCGGTCACTTCGGGACCTTTCGTTGTCCGGAATTCGGTCGGAACCGCCCCGCCGGAGCGGGCTCAGTCGTCGGTCGACTCGGCCCCCGAGGCGGGTGGGAATGTCCCGAACTGGCGGTCACCGGCGTCCCCCAGGCCCGGCATGATGTAACCGCGCTCGTTCAGCTGGCGGTCCACCGCGGCGACGTGGATCTCGACGTCGGGATGAGCGGCGTGGAGGGTGGCAATCCCCTCTGGAGCGGCGATCAGCGAGACCTGCTTGATCCGCACCGCGCCCCAGGCCTTGAGGATGTCGACGGTGGCCGCGCTCGAGCCGCCGGTGGCGAGCATCGGATCGAGGATCAGGCAGACCTGGACGGTCGCGGCATCGGGCAGCTTGTTGTAGTACTCGACCGGTTTGAGGGTCCGCTCGTCGCGATACAACCCGATGTGCCAGACCTCGGCCATCGGCATCAGCTCGAGCATGGCCTCGACCATCCCCAGTCCGGCGCGCAGGACCGGGACCAGCCCGACCCGGGTCGCGAGGCGGGTGCCGTCCATCGGCTCGATCGGTGTCTCGATCCGGTACGCCTCGGTCGACAGGTCGGCCATCGCCTCGTAGCCGAGCAGCCACGACAGCTCGCGGACGAGCTCGCGGAACTTCTTGGGCTCGGTCGTCCGGTCGCGGAGCAGCGACAGCTTGTGCGCCACCAGCGGGTGGGCCGAAGGGTGGACGGCGGCCGGCATCGACTCAGGCATCGGCCGCGATTCTATCCGCCGACTACCGCACTTTGTTACAGGCTGATAGGCTATCGGTCCCAAGTTGACATCGCGTGCGCGCGTCTTGCGTGCCCGCCGCCGCACGAGAGGTGGCCCTATGGTTTTCGGGAAGCGGGGGGACGCCCCCCAGGAGGAGCTCATCGGCACCCTGTACTCCGATCCGGCGAGCGAGCCCGTGGCGGCCCCGGCGCCTGCGACGAACAGCGGTACCCCCGAACATCGTCGTGAGGCCACCGAGGGAATCCTCGACTCCCACGCCCGCTTCAACGGCAAGTTCGTCAGCGACCGCGACCTGCGGATCGACGGCGAGGCCCAGGGCGAGATCGAGTGCCAGGGCACGCTCGTGCTCAGCCCGCAGGCGCGCGTTCGGGCCAGCATCAAGGCCCACAACGTGGTGATCAACGGGGACTACGAAGGCAACGTGGACTCCGGCGGGCGGTTCGAGATCGGTTCGACCGGGCGGGTCAAGGGTGAGGTCAAGACCCAGGTCCTCGTCATCAAGGAAGGCGCCTTCTTCGAGGGCTCCGTCGCGATGACCCGCAAGCCAGGGGACGGCACCACGGCGCCGGCCCCGAGCGAGTCGTCGTCCAGCTCGAGCTCGTCCTCGAGCTCGGCGAAGGGGAGCGGCGGCTCGTCCGCCGCCTCCACCAAAGCCTCCGCCGCAACCGAGGCGATCTTTTCCAGCGAGGTGATGGGGGAGGCCACCCCCGCGGCCGCCGGCAGCAGCCGCCAGCCCACCGGCCCCGGCGACGAGCGCTAGCCCGCCCCTCCTCGTCGAGGTCACGCGCGGCGACCGGGTTGAGTCCCGGCACCGCGGAGCCATCGCCGTCGCCAAGGGCGACGGCACCCTGGTCGCCCATCTCGGGGATGCCGATGAGCCTGTGTTCCTGCGCTCGTCGGCCAAGGCGTTCCAGCTGGCCCCGTTCATCACGTCCGGGCACTTCGACGCCTACGGCTTCCCGGACGCGGTCCAGACCATGGCGGTCATGGCCGCCAGCCACGCCGGGGAGGACCGCCACGTCCGGCTGGTCCAGGCGGCGCTTCGCGCCGGCGGCCTGACCCGCGACGCCCTCCAGTGTGGAACCCACACCCCGCTCGACCACGAAACCGCCCAGCGCCTGGCGCGTGACGGCGAGCCGCCGAGCGAGCTCCGCCACAACTGCTCGGGCAAGCACGCCGCGATGGCCCTATACGCCCGGGCGGCCGGCTGGGACGTGGCGACCTACTGGCAGGCCGACCACCCGGTCCAGCAGGCGGCGCTCGAGACGGTGGCCACCGTGTCCGGCGTGAAGAAGAGCCAGGTCAGGACCGCGACCGATGGCTGCGGGGTCGTCAGCTTCGCCATCCCCCTGCGCGCGATTGCCCGGATGTACGCGGTCCTGGCCGATCCCTCCAACCTTGCCGATGCCGACCTGCGCGAGGCGCTGACCCGGATCCGCGACGCGATGCTCGCCTACCCCGAGCTCATCTCCGGCGACCGGCGCCAGTTCGACACCGATCTCATGCGGGCGGCACCCGGACGCCTCGTGGCCAAGCACGGCGCCGAAGGGCTCCAATGCGTCGGCATCCTGGCTGACATGGACGCTGTCGGCGCGCCGTCGCTCGGTCTGGCGGTAAAGGTCGAGGACGGTGACCGTGCTCGTCGCGCGGGGCCGGCCGCGACCTGCGATGCGCTCCATCAACTTGGCGTGCTCGGCGAGGTGGAGCTCAGCCAGCTCGAGTCCTACGCGCGACCCCCAGTCCTCGATTTGCCTCGCGACGAGCCGGTCGGGGAGGTGCGGGCCGCCTTCGAGCTCGAGCGGGACGCGGCCTAGCCCAGCCAGCCGCGGACGAGGTCGGCGACGCGGATGAA
>DATBLJ010000058.1:0-5665 GCA_036555375.1 Candidatus Limnocylindria bacterium | reverse complement strand
GCGGTGCGGCCGGGCACTCGCGGCGGCATGGGTGACCCGATGGTCCCTATGGGTGATGGAACGCCCCCGCCCTCGTCAGCACACTCGTCCGAACATGACCGCGCGTCCCTCGGTGCTCCGCCGCGAGCCCGCGACGGTCCGATCCAGGCGTGTGCCGCCCAGCGCGCCCACGACGGAGGCCGTCGAGCCTGTGCGCGCCTCCCACGTGAATCGTCGCGCCCTGATGGCGGCTGGCATCGTCGCCGCCGTGGCCGCCGCCGGTCACCTGGGCCTCGGTGCGGCCGTTCCCTGGTGGAACCAGGCCACGCTCACCATCTCGGCCGGCCTCGTCATCCTCGTCGTCCTCGAGGGGCGCCGGAATGCCTCCATCGACGACCAGCCGTTCCGGAGCGCCGTGACCCTGGCCGCCGGGATGTGGTTCGTCATCCAGGCGACGGCCTTGTTCGAGCAGATCACCGACAGCCACATCGGGACCCTGATGGGCCAGCCGCTGACCCTCGTCTTCGGCGCCGCCTGCGCCCTGTGCTGGCGCGCCGCGGTGCGGGGCCGGCTGGTCGGCATCTACGCCTCCGCGGTCTATCTCGACTCCTCGATCGTGTTCGCCGCGGTCGCCTCCGGCGCCCTGCTCATCCTCGGCGGCTGGGGCATGGGCAGCGCCACCGAGGTGTACGCCCTGCTCTTCGCGGCCCTCTTCTTCGGGATGGTGGGGGCCACCGCCGTCCTGAACCTCGCCCTGGCCCCGGTCCGCAGCCTCGGCGGCTGGGTGAGCGCGGTGGCGGGCCTGATCGTCGCCGGCACCGGGCTCTCCCTCTGGCTCCGCGACCCGGACCCGGCCCAGTGGAGCCTCGGATTGGCTGTCGCCGCGATGGGCACGATCATCACCGGCTACGGCGGCGCGACCTGGACCCGGACGCCGGACGCGAGCGAGTCGTATCGCTACCGCGCCCTCCAGGTCCGCGAGGCGCTCCCCCTCCTCGCCGCGGCCACCTCGCCCGCCCTGTGGGTCGCCAACGAGCTGCTTCGGCCCAGCCTGGAGTCGCAGATCTCGGCGGCGGTCGCGGGTGCGGTCGCGGCGGTTTTGATCCTCTGCATCCTTCGCCAGACGATCCTCCTCCGCGAGCGGGATCGAATCGTCGGCGCGGCGCGGACCGCGGCCAACCGCGAGCGCGTCCTCCACGGCGAGCTTGAATCGAGCGAGCGCCGGTTCCGGACCCTGGTCACGAACTCGACGGACGTGATCCTGATCATCGGCCGCGACGGCCGGATCGCGTACCAGAGCCCGTCCGTCGAGCGCGTCCTCGGGCACTCCCCGAACAGCCGCCTCGGCCACCCGGTGGGCACCCTGGCCCACCCCCACGACGCGGAGTACTTCCGCACGACGCTCACCGAGCTCGCATCGCAGCCCGGCACAGAGCGGAGCCTCGAGCTGCGGACCCGGCATGCCGACGGCTCGTGGCGGATCATCGAGGCCGTCGCGAAGAACCTGCTCGACGACCCGGCCGTCGCCGGGATCGTCATGAACTGCCGGGACGTGACCGAGCGGCGGGCGCTCGAGGAGCAGCTCAAGCACGACGCCCTCCACGACCCGCTGACCACCCTCGCCAACCGGGCACTGTTCATCGACCGCGTCGGCCACGCCCTGTCGCGGCGGGACAGCCCGAACGCCACCGGCGTCCTGTTCATGGACCTCGACGACTTCAAGACGATCAACGACTCGCTCGGCCATGCGGCCGGCGACGAGCTGCTCCAGGCCGTCGCGCATCGCCTGCGCGGCAACCTCCGGCTCGAGGACACGGTGGCCCGCCTGGGCGGCGACGAGTTCGCTGTCCTCGTCGAGGACGCCGATGTCGCGATGGTCGAGCAGGTCGGGAGCCGTCTCCTCGAGGCGCTGCGGGCTCCGTTCGATATCGCCGGCAAACAGGTCCACATCGGCGCCTCTGTCGGTGCCGCGATGAGCGGCGTCGAGAGCCGGGACGGCGAGGTCCTGCTCCGCAACGCCGACGTCGCGATGTACACCGCCAAGTCGCGCGGCAAGGGCCGCCTCGAGATGTACGAGGCCTCGATGCACGCCGCGGCGGTCACCCGACTTGAGCTGAAGGCCGATCTCGAGCGCGCCCTCGAGCGCGGGGAGCTCCGCACCCGGTACCAGCCGATCTTCCGTCTCGACGACAGCTCCTCGCTCTACGGCTTCGAGACCCTGGTCCGCTGGCGCCATCCCGACCGCGGCGAGGTCGGTCCCAATGAGTTCATCCCGCTCGCCGAGGAGACCGGGCTGATCGTGCCCATCGGCCGCTGGGTGCTCGTCCAGGGCTGCCGTCAGGCGCAGGCATGGCGCCAGGCGGGTGCCGACGACATCAGCGTCAGCGTGAACCTGGCGGCCCGCCAGCTCCGGGACCCCGACATCGTGACGATGGTGTCCGGCGTCCTTGCCGAGACCGGGCTCGACCCGGACGCGCTGACCCTCGAGCTGACCGAGTCGAGCATCATGCAGGACGACGAGGGGCGGCTCCAGGAGCTGCGCGGGCTCGGCATCCACCTCGGCCTGGACGACTTCGGGACCGGCTACTCCTCGCTCAGCTACCTGTCCCGGTTCCCGATCGAGACCCTGAAGATCGACCGGTCGTTCACGTCCCGGCTGGGCGGCCCGGACGAGGAGACCGCGCTCGTCCGCTCGGTCATCCAGCTGGCGACCTCGATGGGGATGGAGACCGTCGGCGAGGGCATCGAGCGCCCCGAGCAGCTCGAGCGGCTGCGGGAGCTGGGCTGCACCTACGGGCAGGGCTACCTGTTCGCCAAGCCGATGGACGCCATCCGGGCGACGAGCCTGGTCACGACCGGCCAGCTCGAGGCCGAGCCCGCCGCCGCGGAGGCCTGAGCGCGCCGGGTACCATCCCCGCGTGCTGTACGACTACACCCAGGTCACTCCCGAATCGGTCCGCGAGGAGGCCGATGCCGGCCTGGCCGAGGCCGAGGCCCTCGTCGCCGAGGCGGTGGGCGCGAGCGAGGTCAGCTTCGCCGCCCGGGTGACGCCCCTCGAGCGTGCTGGCGCCCGCCTGACGCGTGCCTACGGCCGGAGCGCGTTCCTCGGTCACGCCGCGACCGATGCCGAGGTCCGGGACGCGGGCAACGCGGCCGACGAGCTCCTGACGAAGTGGCGCACCCAGCTCCCCTTCCGCGAGGACGTGTACCGCGCGGTCCAGGCCGTGGCCGAGTCGGACGAGGTCGAGCGCCTGACCCCCGAGGAGCAGCACGTCCTCGAGCTGTGGATGCGCGACTTCCGGCGGGCTGGCCAGGAGCTGGAGCCCAAGGCGCGGGCCGAGCTCGAACGGATCCGGGGTCGGCTGGTCGAGCTGGAGGTCGCCTTCAACCGGAACATCGCCGAGTTCCAGGACGGGATCGAGGTCACCCGGGACGAGCTGGCGGGCCTGCCCGACGAGTACGTCGAACGGCTGACGAAGGGGAGCGCGCCGGGCACGTTCCGCGTCTCGCTCGACTACCCCGAGCTCTACCCGTTCCTCTCCCAGGGCGAGAACCGCCCGGCTCGCGAGGCGCTGTATCGCAAGCACTGGCGCCGCGCGGTCGACGAGAACCGGCCGCTCCTCGAGGAGGCCCTGCGCCTGCGCCAGCAGGCGGCCGAGCTGCTCGGCCATCCGACCTGGGCGCACTACGCGATCGAGGTGAAGATGGCCGAGACCCCCGAGGCGGTGACCACCTTCTACGAAACGATCATCCCCCGCCTCGAGCCGGTCCGCGACCGCGAGATCGCGACCCTCACCGAGCGGATGACCGCGGACGGTCAGACCGCTCCGCTGTACGCGTGGGACTGGAGCTTCTACGACGAGCAGATCCGTCGCGCCGACTTCGGGGTCGACGCCAACCTCGTTGCCGAGTACCTGCCCATGGACGCCTGCCTGGCGGGGATGTTCGCCCTGACCGGCGACGTGCTGGGGCTCGACTACCGCCGCCTCGAGGACGCGCAGGTGTGGCATCCATCGGTCGAGACCTACGAGATCCTCGACCGGGCCAGCGGCGAGGTGCTCGCCACCTTCTATGCCGACTGGTTCCCGCGCGAGGGGAAGTTCAGCCACGCCGCCGCGTTTCCGCTCGTGGTCGGCCATCGCCGCGCGGACGGCGGCTACGAGCGCCCGGTGAGCGCGATCCTCGCGAACTTCACCCCGCCCAGCGGAGATCGGCCCAGCCTCCTCCAGCACGACGAGCTGGAGACACTGTTCCACGAGTTCGGCCACATCCTGCACATGTCGCTGACCCGGGCCGAGTACGCGCGAACCAGCGGCTCGGAGACGGAGATCGACTTCGTCGAGGCGCCCAGCCAGATCATGGAGCACTGGACCTGGGATCCCGAGGTCCTGTCCCGGTTCGCGCGGCACTTCCGGACCGGTGAGCCGATGCCACGCGAGCTGGTGGCCCAGATGGTGGCCGCCCGGCGCCTCAACGCGGCCCTGAAGTCGTCGATCCAGGTCTACTACGGGCACCTGGACCTGGCCATCCACGGCGGGGATGCGGAGCCCGACCTCGACGAGACGATGCGCCGCACCTACACCGCCACCGGTCTGCCCTACCCGGAGGGCACGTTCCTGCTGACTGGCTTCGGCCATCCGATGGGCGGCTACGACGCGGGCTACTACGGCTACCTCTGGGCCGAGGTCATCGGCGACGACCTGTTCGGCCGGTTCGAAGCCGAGGGCGTGATGTCGCCCGAGGTCGGCGCCGCGTACCGGCGGCTGATCCTCGAGCCGAACGGCAGCCGGCCGGCGGCCGAGCTCGTCCGCGAGTTCCTGGGCCGCGACCCAACCCCGGACGCCTGGTTCCGGCTGAAGGGGCTCGCCCCGACCGAAACCTAGCCCCGCAGGCGGGCGAGCACCTCGTCGTGGAGGTGGCCGTTCGTCGCCAGGGCGGTTGGGCCGTCGTGGCCCTCGGAGCCATCGACCCGGGTGAAGCGTCCGCCGGCCTCGGTGATGATCAGGGCCGGAGCCGCCAGGTCCCACGGCTTCACCGCCGTCTCGACCATGACGTCCGCCGAGCCCTGGGCGACGAGCGTGTAGCCGAGCGCATCGCCGAACCCCCGGTCGCGCGCCGCATCGCGCAGGATGTCCACGAACCCGGGACTCAGCCCCTCGCGGAGCATCGCGCCCACCCCGGCGTGCACGACATGGGCATCCGCCAGCGACGACACCGAGGACACGCGCACCGCGCGCTCGCGGCCGAGCTGGACGGCGGTCGTCCCGCCGCCGCGGGACGCGTACCAGCGCTGGCCGATGGCCGGCATCGAAATCACCGCGACCTGGAGCTCGCCGCCTTCCTCGAAGGCGATGAGCGTGGCCCAGATGGGAATCCCGCGCGTGAAGTTCACGGTGCCGTCGATCGGATCGATGATCCAGCGCGGGCTGTCGGGAGCGCCCGTCGTCCCCAGCTCCTCCCCGAGGATCCCGTGCTCCGGGTAGGTCTCCGCTAGCTGCCCGCGGATCATCGTCTCGACCGCCGTGTCGGCGTCCGTGACCGGCGTGCCGTCGGGCTTCAGGCGAACCGCCTGACCGTCCAGGAAGGCCGGCAGCGCGATCGCGTCGGCGGCGTCGGCGAGGGCAAGGGCGAACTCCAGGAGGGTGGATCGGTCGTCCACCCGGTCAGTCACCCCGTTCCTCCTCCA
>DATBLJ010000043.1:0-32007 GCA_036555375.1 Candidatus Limnocylindria bacterium | reverse complement strand
CCATCCGGTCGGCGGCGGTCAGGATCCGGCGGCTGTTCCAGTGTTCGCCCGAGACGTCGTGCGGGGTGCCGGTCACGTCGTCGGCGGATCGGATGATCATCGGTGCCCTCCAGTCGGCGGTTGGCGGTGGATGCCTCGCCGATTGTGAACGCTCTCGACGCTAGACTCCCCACATGGTTCGACTTGCCTGGACGGCCGCTTTGGGCTTGGTCTTGATCGTGGCAGTGGTCTTCGCCTCTCCGATCTTTGGAATTGGCGTGGCCTGTGGAGCTACTGCTGGATGCCCGGCGCAGCCACTCCCATCGTGTACACCGTCCCCCGAAGACATCGAGAGCGGGTATTACGTCGGCGGATATTGGAACGACACCGGGAGTGACTGCGAGTGACCGTGGCCATCTACCTCGATCACGCCGCGACCTCCCCGCTGCGGGCCGAGGTCCTCGAGGCCATGCTGCCGTACCTCACCGAGCACTTCGGCAACGCCTCCAGCCTCCACGCCAGCGGTCGGCGCGCGCGCCAGGGCCTCGACGAGTCGCGCGAATCGGTGGCCGCGGTCCTCGGCGCCAAGCCGCGCGAGGTCATCTTCACGAGCGGGGCGACCGAGAACACGAACCTCGCGATCGCCGGGCTGGCCTGGGCCGGCAGCGCCCGTGGCCGCCACGTCGTGACCACCACGATCGAGCATCGGGCCGTTCTCGGCGCCTGTGGCAATCTCGAACGCCACGGCTTCGAGGTGACCCAGGTCCCGGTTGACCGATACGGCCAGGTCGACCCGGCGGCCGTGGCCGAGGCGATCGGGCCGCACACGACGCTGGTCGCGATCGGCTACGCGAACAACGAGGTCGGGACGATCCAGCCGATCGCCGAGATCGGCGCGCTGTGCCGCGAGCGCGGGATCCGGACCTACGTCGATGCCACCCAGGCCGCGGCCGCGCTGCCGCTCGCCGTCGACGACCTCCAGGTCGACGTGCTCGGCCTGTCCGCCCACAAGATCGAGGGGCCGAAGGGCGTCGGCGCGCTGTTCATCCGGCAGGGGACCAACCTGATCCCGCAGCAGGCCGGTGGTTCGCAGGAGCGCCAGCGCCGAGCGGGAACCGAGAACGTGGCCGGCGCGGTCGGCCTGGCCATGGCGCTCGAGCTGGCCCGGGGCGACGCGGCCGCGATGGCCGCCGAGTCCGACCGCCAGCGTGGCCTGCGCGATGGGCTCATCGGCCGGCTCGCGGAGCTCCCGGACGGAGAGCTGACCGGCCATCCGACGGCGCGGCTGCCGAACAGCGTGAGCTGGGTCTTCGCGGGCGTCGAGGGCGGGGACCTGGTCGCCGCGCTCGACCTCGAGGGTGTCGAGGCATCGACGGGCAGCGCCTGCACCTCGGGGAGCGCCGAGCCGAGCCACGTCCTGCTGGCGATGGGCGTTCCGCCCGAGCGGGTCCGCGGCTCGCTGCGCCTCACCCTGGGCCGGACGACGACCGCCGACGAGACGGCCCGCGCCGCCGACCTGGTCGCGACCTGCGTCGCCCGGGTCCGGGCCGCGGCGGCGACACGCCCCACGGAATCCGCCACCGCACCGGCGGGGGCCTGACCCGCCATGGCCCGGATCGTGGCCGCCATGAGCGGCGGGGTCGATTCGAGCGTGGCTGCCGCGCTGCTCGCCCGCGAAGCGGCTGCCGGCGGCGACGAGGTGGTCGGCGTCTGGATGCGGACCCACCCTGACGCCGGCGAGGGCTGGGAACCGCGCAAGAGCTGCTGCTCGTCCGAGGCGGGGGATGACGCCCGTCGGGTGGCCCAGCTGATCGGGATCCCGTTCTTTGTCCTCAACGTCGAGGCCGAGTTCGGGGCCGAGGTGATCGACGCCTTCGCGGATGCCTATCTCGAGGGCACGACCCCGAACCCGTGCCAGGCCTGCAACCAGAAGATCAAGTTCGACCTCCTCGCACGCCGGGCGGTGGGTGCCTACGCGGCGGATGGGGTGGCGACCGGCCACTACGCTCGGATCGCGCATCGGGACGGCGCGTGGCGCCTGCTGCGAGCCCACGACGCGGCCAAGGACCAGACCTACTTCCTGTGGAACCTCGACCAGCGCCAGCTGGCCGCGACCCGCTTCCCACTCGGGGAGATGACGAAGCCCGAGGTCCGGGCCCTCGCCGCCGAGCTCGCGCTCCCGACGGCGACGACCCCCGAGTCCCAGGAGATCTGCTTCGTGCCGGCTGGGGACTACCGCGCCCTGCTCGACGAGCGACGGACCTACGCCGGCGAGCCGGGGCCGATCGTCGACGCCAGTGGCCAGCAGGTCGGGACCCATACCGGGTACGCCCATTACACCGTCGGCCAGCGCCGCGGCCTGGGGCTCGCCACCGGCGAGGCGGCCTACGTCCGCGAGATCCGGCCGGCCACCAACGAGATCGTGATCGGCACCCGGGAGGAGCTTGCGACGACCGGCTTCGTTGCCGATGCCCGGCACTTCATCGCCGGCGAGGCGCCGGCCGAGCGGTTCGAAGCCAAGGTCCGGATCCGACATCGGTCGACCGACGTCGCCTGCGAAGTCACCCTGGTCGGGACCGATCGGCTCGTGATGGAGACTCGCGAGCCGGTGTGGGGCCCCGCCCCCGGCCAGTCGGCGGTCCTGTACCGCGGCGACGAGTGCCTGGGCGGGGGACGGATCGTCCGGAGCTGAGCCATGGTGCCGTGGGCCATCTGGACCGTCCTCGTCGCCGCCATCAACCTGACCCTGTTCGTCGCCCTGCGCGGGCGATGGGGGCGCGAGGCGCCGGCACTGGTCATCGCCGCTCTGATCGGTACGGCACTGGGCAACTTCGTGGCCAGCCTCGTCCAGGCGGACATCCTAGTCCTCGGGGAGTACCACGTTGTCGGCGCCGCGATCGGCGCACAGGTCGCGCTGATCGTCACGTCGGCGGCCGCCACCCTGCTCGCGCCAACCGGCTCGGCGGGCCGGCGCGACGGGGCCGGGTCGGGCCGTTAGAATCGACGCCCCAGCAGCGATGTCCCCCGTGAAGGAGTGACGCATACCTCATGAGTGGTGATTCCGGATTCGGCAGTTTCGTGGCCGGCCTGGTGATCGGTGGCCTGATCGGCGCCGCCATCGGGCTGCTCCTGGCGCCCGAGTCGGGCGAGGAGATGCGCGGTCAGGTGGGTGAGTTCGTCGACGAGCGCGTGCGCGACTTCGGCGACGCGGTCAGCGAAGGCAAGGCCGCGGCCGACCAGGCACGCACGGCCATGCTGTCCGCCCTCCAGCGCGAGGACGCCACCGGGCTTCCGGCCGAGGAGAGCGCGAACTAGCCTCCGTTGGTGAGCCCCATGCGCGGCGGGGCGATCGGGCCCGGCTCTGGCTGCGCCGTGCGCCGATGACGCCACTCACCGCCGCTGACATCCGCGAACGGTTCCAGCGCTTCTTCGAGGAGCGTGGCCATACCCGCGTCCCGCCGGCGCCGCTGTTGGCCAGGGACGACCCGACCCTCCTGTTCACGAACTCGGGGATGGTCCAGTTCAAGCGCGTCCTGACCGGCGAGGAGCAGCGTGACTATCGCCGCGCGGTCGACAGCCAGCCCTGCCTGCGTGTCGCCGGCAAGCACAACGACTTCGAGGAGGTCGGCCGCACGCCGCGCCACCAGACCCTGTTCGAGATGCTCGGCAACTGGAGCTTCGGCGACTACTTCAAGACCGAGGCCATCCACTGGGCGTGGGCGTTCCTGACCGAGGACCTCGGGATCAGCCCCGATCGCCTGGCGGCCACCGTCTACACCGATGACGACGAGGCCCACCAGGTCTGGGCCACCGAGATCGGCTTGCCGCCGGATCGGCTCGTCCGGTGGGGGAACATCGCGGAGGGCGACGACCACAACTTCTGGCAGATGGCCGACGTCGGACCCTGCGGACCGTGCAGCGAGATCCATTTCGACCGGGGCCTGGAGCTCAGCGAGGGGCCACACTGCGTCCCGGACCACTCGGAGCACTGCCCGCGCTGGCTCGAGATCTGGAACCTCGTGTTCATGCAGTACGACCGGGCTGCCGACGGGACGTTGACGCCGCTTCCGTTCAAGAGCGTCGACACCGGGATGGGCCTCGAGCGGACGGCATCGGTCCTCCAGGGGGTGGACAGCAACTACAAGACCGATCTCTTCGTGCCCATCGTCGATCGCCTGGCGGCGGTGATCGGCCACGACCCGGACACGGTCGAGGCCGAGCGCTTCAGCTACCAGGTCGTCGCCGACCACTCGCGGGCGATGACCTTCCTGATCGCCGAGGGCGTCGAGCCGGCGAACGACGGAGCTGGATACGTCCTGCGCCGGATCATGCGCCGCGCCGTGCGCCACGGCCGGCTGCTGGGCATCACCCGCCCGTTCCTGGGCGAGACCTGTGCGACGGTGATCGACCTGATGGCCGCCGGCTACCCGCACCTGGCGGCCGAGCGCGACCGGACGCTGGCCGCCGTCCAGGCCGAGGAGGAGCGCTTCGCGCGGACCCTCGAGGCGGGCAGCGAACGCCTCGTCCGCCTCGTGGAGCAGGCCGGGGCGGAGGGCACGATCCCCGGCGAGGAGGCGTTCCGCCTGCATGACACGTTCGGCTTCCCGATCGACCTCACCGTGGAGATCGCGGCCGAGTCCGGCGTCGGCGTCGACCGCGCCGGGTTCGACGCGGCAATGACCGCCCAGCGCGAGCGCTCGCGCGGCGCGCGGCACGCCGGGTATCGGTCCGATCCCGAGCTCGCGGCGCTGGCGTCCGAGTTCATCGGCCACCCGAACCAGACCGATGCCGAGGGGCTCACTGTCCTCGGGCTGCGACCGGCCACCGCGGACGAGCCGGCCGCGGTCGTGCTGGATCGGACCCCGTTCTACGGCGAGGGAGGCGGCCAGATCGGTGACCAGGGCCAGCTCCTCGGCGGCGACGGACGGCTGATCGTGACCGACACCCAGCACGACGGAACGGCCATCGTCCATCTCGGGTCGATCGAAGGCGACCTCCACGTCGGGGACGTGGTCCGCGCCGAGGTCGACGTCGAGCGACGGATGGCGGCGGCCCGCAACCACACGGCCACCCACCTGCTCCATCGGGCGCTGCGCAACGTGATCGGGGAGCAGGCCAAGCAGGCGGGAAGCTGGGTCGGACCCGAGGGCCTGCGTTTCGACTTCCCGTCCGACCGGCCCGTCCCGCGCGAGACGTTGACCGAGATCGAGGCCCTCGTCAACGAGCAGGTGCGGAACAACCTGACGGTCACCCCGACCTGGATGACCCTCGACGAGGCCCGCCAGTCGGGAGCGGACATGTTCTTCGGGGAGAAGTACATGCCGGAGTCGGTGCGGGTCGTGACCTGCGGCGACTTCTCGAGGGAGCTGTGCGGTGGCACCCACCTCGACGCGACCGGCCAGATCGGGTCGTTCCGGATCACCGGCGAGTCGAGCATCGGCGCCGGCATGCGGCGGATCGAGGCGGTCACCGGGTCGGCGGCCGAGGCCCTGATCGCGGAGCGGTTCGAGGCGCTGCGGGCCACGGCCCACCTCTTTGGCGCCCGCGAGGACGAGGTGCCGGCCCGCGTCGAGGCGCTCCTCGTCCGAGCCAGGGACGGCGAACGGGCCCCGAAGGGCGCCGATCGGCCCCGGCTCGACGCACCAGCTGCCCTGGCGGAGGCGAAGGACGCCGGGGAGGCGAAGGTCGTCGTCCAGCGCTACCCGGAGGCCGATGCGGCGGCGCTGCGCGGGCTCGTCGACGACGTCCGCGGCGCGACCGGACGGTTCGTGGCCGTCCTGGCCGGGGCTGCCGATGGGCAGGCGACCCTGGTCGTCGCCGCCAGCCGCGACCTCGCGGCCGAGGGATTCGACGCGGCCGGGGTCATCCGCCAGGTCGCACCCATGATCCGGGGCGGCGGTGGTGGCCGGCCGGAGATGGCCCAGGCCGGCGGATCCGATCCGTCCGGGCTGGACGGAGCCCTGGCCGAGGCCACCCGCCTGGCGCTCGAGCAGCTCGCCGGCCTCGAGGGGACATGACCGCCGTGGGGCGGGTGATCGGCGTCGACCACGGCCTGCGGCGTGTCGGCGTGGCGGTCGGGGACGACGAGACCGGGATGGCCTTTCCCCGGCCGGTCCTGGCCGGGAAGGGATCGGCGCAGCGGATCCGGAGCCTGGCCGACGCCGAGGGCACCCGCCGGATCGTGGTCGGCCTGCCACTCAACGCCGACGGGACCGAGGGTTCCCAGGCGGCCGCGGCCCGCGCCTTCGGGACCGAGCTGACGGCGCTGGGGCTCGACGTGAGGTACACCGATGAGCGGCTCACGACCTGGGAAGCCGAAGAGCGCGCCAGGGCCTCGGATCGCCGTCCGGCGCCGAATTCGATAGACTCTGCGGCCGCCGCCCTGATCCTGGAGCAGTACTTCGCCGATCGCCGGCGGCACCCCGAGGAGTCTTGATGTACGACCCATCGCTCACGCCCGCCGAGCAGGAGCAGCTGCGCAACGCGCGCATCCGCCGCCTGCGGGCGCAGCGAGAGAAGGGTGGTCCACAGCGCCTCGGTCGCCGCTTCCAGCCGCTCGTCCTGCTGGGCTGGATCGGTGGGGTCATCGCGCTGACCGTCGTCGCCCTCTACCTCGCGGTCCTCGCCATCTCCCCGGCGATCATGTCGTGGATCGAAGAGCGCCCGACCCTGATCCAGAACGAGCTCGTCGTCGACTTCGTCAACTGGTACAACCCGGACGCGATCGCGGACCGACCGGCCTCGACGACCTACGACCGGGTCAGCATCGAGATCCCGCCGGGCGCCACCGATACCTTCATCGGCGACCTCCTCGTCGAGCGCGGCCTGGTCCACAGCGAGCTCGCCTTCCACTACCAGGTCTACCAGGCCGAGCGGTCCGGCGATCTCCATGCGGGTCAGTACGACCTGTCGCCGACCTTCACCCCGTCCTTCATCGTCGGCGCCCTCCGCCAGGAGTCCGGCCCGGAGGTGACGGTCACCATCCTCGAGGGGATGCGGGTCGAGGAGCTCGTCGCCTTCCTGGGCACGACCGACCTGACGATGGACCTCGACGAGTTCCGCGGGCTGGTGTTCGCGCCGCCGCCCGACGTCCTCGCCGCCTACCCCTTCCTCACCGAGCTGCCGGCCGGCCGGACCCTGGAGGGCTACCTGTACCCCGACACCTACCGCCTGTTCGCCAACGCGACGGCGCGCGACGTGCTGGATCGGCTCCTGGCGACGTTCGACGAGAAGGTCACCCAGGACATCCGCGACGCGCTCGCCGCCCGCGGGCTGACCATCGACTACGCGGTGCGGCTCGGCTCGATCGTCGAGCGCGAGGCGGTGCTCGAGACCGAGCGGCCGTTGATCGCGGGCGTCTACACCCAGCGCCTGAACACCTCGGGCTGGCGCCTCGACGCGGACCCGACCCTCCAGTGGGGGCTGGCCACCGTGGCGAATGGCGATCTCGCACCTTCGGAGTGGGGGACCGTCAGCTGGTGGGATCCGCTGCCGGTCGGCGGCGCCGAGGTCGTCCTCCCCGAGGAGCTCCAGGCGTACCAGACCTACCAGGTGACCGGCCTGCCCCCGACGCCGATCGCCTCCCCGCGGCTGTCCTCGATCCAGGCCGCGGCCTTCCCGGATACCTCGCAGGGCTTCTTCTTCTTCGTGGCCGCCTGCCCGAACGGCGTGCGCGACGGGTCGCATCGCTTCGCGGTGACGCTCGCCGAGCACGAGGCGAACATCGCCCAGGCCGCCTCCGAGTGTCCGTAGGCACACCCCGGTGACCGTGGATCCGTTCGCGGCAGCCCGCCCGGCCCGCCTCGAGCGGCTCCGCGGCCTGATCGATCGGCTCCAGCTGGACGGGATCCTGGTCCAGACCCAGACGACGAGCCGCTATCTGTCCGGCTTCGCCATCCGCCGCGGGGACGAGTCGACGTCCGGGTACTCCGGGACCCTGCTCGTGACCGCCGACCGGGCGTGGCTGCTGGCCGACAATCGGTACGTCGAGCAGGCCGCCGCCGAGGCGCCGGCCTGGGAGCTGGTCCACACCACCGAGCTGTTGCCCGCCGAGGTCGGCGGCCGGCTGACGAGCGCCGGCGTCCGTCGGCTGGGCCTCGAGTCGGATCGCACCTCCCACGCGAGCTGGCTGTCCCTGGCGGCGGCCGCGCCGGACGTCGAGCTGGTCGCGGTCGAGGCCGAGCTTGCCGAGCTGCGCCTGATCAAGGACGCCACCGAGGTCGAGGCCATCGGCCGCGCCTGCGCGCTCGGCGACGAGGCGTTCAGCTACCTGTGCGGCGCGATCCGGCCGGGGATGACCGAGAAGGCCGTGGCGCGGATGATCGCGACCTGGTTCGAGGACCACGGCGCCGAGGACCTCGCCTTCGACAGCATCGTCCTGGTCGGGGCGCGCGCCTCGATGCCCCACGGCACCCCGGACGACACCCGAGTCGAGGCCGGACAGCCGCTCCTCCTCGACTTCGGCTGCCAGGTGGACGGCTACCGATCCGACATGACCCGCACCGTCTTCGTCGGCGAGCCCACCGACGAGGCTCGCCGACGCCACGAGGCGGTTGAAGCCGCCCAGCAGGCCGCGCTCGATGTCGTCGCCATCGGCGCCCCGCGGTCGGCCCCGCACGAGGCGGCGCAGGCGTTCCTGGCCGATGCCGGCTTCCCCGGCGCGTTCAGGCACGGGGTCGGCCATGGCATCGGGCTCGACACCCACGAAGCGCCGGCATTGCGGACGCGGGCGACCGGTACGCTGGAAGCGGGGATGGTGTTCAGCATCGAGCCGGGCCTGTACCTGCCGGGCGATATCGGGATCAGGATCGAGGACATCGTCGCTCTCGAGGCGTCCGGGCCCCGGCTCCTCACCCGCGCTCCGCGGGAGGGGGTCGTCATCGGCCAGGGAGCCGCCGCGTGATCAGCACCGGGGACATCCGCAAGGGGATCGTCATCGAGCTCGACGGCCAGCCGGTTCGGGTCCTCGAGTGGAGCCACATCAAGATGGCACGCGGCTCGGCCCAGGTCCGGCTGAAGATCCAGAACGTCCGGACCGGGTCGATCACCGAGCGGACGTTCCAGGCCGGCACTCGCTGGCCGCGCGGCCGGGTGGACCAGCGCAAGGTCCAGTACCTGTACAGCGATGGCGACGCGTTCCACTTCATGGACAGCGAGACCTACGACCAGTTCGCGATCACCGCGGCGCAGCTTGGCGACGACGCCAGATACCTGAAGGAGAACACCGACGTCTTCGTCTCCTCGTACGAGGGCGAGATCCTCGGCGTCGACCTGCCCGTCACCGTCGACCTGCGGGTCACCGCCACCGAGCCCGGCTTCGCGGGAGACACCGCGACCGGCGCCCGCAAGCCGGCAACCCTCGAGACCGGCCTCGTCGTCCAGGTTCCGATCTTCGTCAACGAGGGTGACCTCCTCCGGATCGACACCCGGACCGGCGAGTACCAGACCCGGATCCAGTAGGCCGCCGACCGATGGACGCTGCGACTGAGCCATCGGCGGCGCCACGGGTCTGGCGGGTGTCCGACATCAACCGCCGCGTTCGCGGCCTGCTCGACGCCGACCAGCCGCTGGCCGATGTCTGGGTCGAGGGTGAGGTCAGCCAGCCGAGCTACCCGCCGTCGGGCCACTGCTTCTTCATCCTGAAGGACGCGCACAGCCAGATCCGCGCCGTCCTGTTCCGCGAGGAGCTGGCGCGGTCCGCCGTCCGGCCCGAGCACGGCGCCCAGATCGTGTGCCACGGCCGGGTGCGGGTCTACGAGCCGCAGGGCGCCTACCAGCTGTACGTCGAGTCGGTCACGCCGGTCGGCGCCGGCGACCTGCACGCGCAGTACGAGGCGCTCCGCGCCCGGCTCGCCGCCGAGGGGCTGTTCGATGAGGCCCGCAAGCGGCCGCTCCCACGCTGGCCACGCCGGATCGGGGTCGTGACCTCTCCGGTCGGGGCGGTGTGGGACGACATCTGCACCGTTCTCCGCCGCCGCTACCCGCTGGTCGAGGTCGTCCTCTCGCCGTCCGCGGTCCAGGGTGGCGTCTCGGCGCCGGCCATCATCCGCGCCCTCAAGCGCCTGTACGCGGTGCCCGGGCTCGACCTCGTCATCCTGGCCCGGGGCGGCGGCTCGATCGAGGACCTGTGGGGCTTCAACGACGAGGTCGTGGTCCGGACCGTGCTGGCGGCTCCGGTCCCGGTCGTGGTGGGCGTCGGCCACGAGAGCGACGTGACCCTGGCCGACTTCGCCGCCGACCGGCGGGCGCCGACGCCGTCGGCCGCGGCCGAGATCAGCGTTCCCGACGGGACGCAGCTGCCGGCGATCCTGAATCGCCTCGGGGAGCGGGCCGGCGGCGCGGTGGGCGCCCGGCTGCAGGCCGGACAACGCACGGTGCGAGGCGAGGGCCGGGCCCTGGCTGCCCTCCAGCCGGACCTCGCGGGCGCCCGCCAGCGGGCCGCCGAGCTGCTCGACCGTTCGCACCGGGCCGCCACCGCCGACCTCGAGCGCCGCCGCCTGGGCGTGGCCGCACTCCGCGACGCGCTCCGGGCCCTCGGTCCGCTGGCCACCCTCGACCGCGGCTACGCCGTCGCACGGCGCGCGGATGGCATGATCGTCCGCGACCCGGCCGCTCTGGCCGACGGCGACGACCTCGAGGTCATCGTCGCCCAGGGCGCCGTCGACACCCGGGTGACCGCTCGCCGCCCGGGCAACCTGGAGGAGCTGCTGCCATGACCGACGCGCCGGCCGACGACCTGTCCCAGCGACCGTTCGACGAGCTCGTCGCCGAGCTGCAGCGGATCGTCCAGACCCTCGAGACCGGGCGGGTCGGCCTCGAGGAGAGCATCGGCCTGTACCGCGAGGGGCTCCGCCTCCACGCGGCCTGCGAAGAGCGGCTGAAGGCCGCCGAGCTGACGATCACCGAGCTCGGGCGCCGAGGCCTGGCCGGCGCGGAACCCGCCGCGGTGGAACCGACCGCCGCCGACGCGGCGGCGTCCGAGGATCCGCCCGCCTCGTGAGCGTCGCCATTCGGCGCATGACGGCGGCGGACGCCGAGGCGGTCGCCGAGCAGGCCGGCCAGCTTGGCTACCCGACCGAGCCGGCGACGATCGCCGAGCGCATCGAGCGGATCGCGACCCTCGACGCCCGGGACGCGCTGCTGGTGGCCGTCGGCGACGACGACCGGCCGCTGGGCTGGACCCACGTCGAGATCCGGGACACGCTGGTCGCTCCCCATGCCGCCCAGCTGATGGCCCTGGTCGTGGCCGACGGCGCGCGCAACCGAGGCGTCGGCCGCGACCTGCTGGCGGCCGCCGAGGCGTGGGCCGTCGAGCAGGGCTGCAAGCGGCTGATGGTCGCTACCCGGGTGACCCGCGAAGACGCGCATCGGTTCTATCGGCGCGAGGGCTACGAGCTCGACAAGACCTCGCACATCTTCGAGAAGCCGCTGCCGCCGGCCGGCTGAATCGGACGCCGGGGAGATCGGCCGTATACTCGGCACCGCCTTGAGCCAGAACCCGACGAGCGTCCTCGCCCGCGTCCACGGGCCGGCGGACCTGCGGTCGCTCAGCGACGCCGAGCTCGACCAGCTCGCGGCCGAGCTCCGCGAAAAGATGATCCGGACCGTCCAGCAGACCGGCGGTCATCTGGCCTCCTCGCTCGGCGCGGTCGAGATCGCGATTGCCCTGCACCGGGTGATGGACTCGCCCTACGACCGCATCGTGTGGGACACCGGGCACCAGGCCTACGCCCACAAGCTGCTGACGGGCCGCGGCGAGCGGTTCGACACGCTGCGCCAGGTCGACGGAGTCGGAGGCTTCCCGAGGCGCTCGGAGAGCGACCACGACGTGTTCGATGGGGGCCATGCCGGGACCGGGGTCAGCATCGCCGCCGGCCTGGCCGCCGCCCGCGACCTGCTGCCGCCGAATGATCCGCGCCGCCGCCAGCGGATCGCGGTCTGCGTCGGCGACGCTGCCCTGGCCAGCGGCCTGACCTTCGAGGCGCTCAACCACCTCGGCCAGAGCCACAGCCGGCTCCTGATCGTCCTCAACGACAACGAGATGAGCATCAGCCCCTCGGTGGGTGGGATCTCGACCCGCCTCAACCGGCTCCGCCTGTCCCGGGCCTACCAGGGCACGAAATCGGTCACGGCGCGCACCCTGCCGAAGATCCCGCTCGTCGGGCAGCCGACGTACGACCTGCTGGCCTGGGCCAAGGAAGGGTTCAAGCGATCGTGGGCCAAGGTCTCGTTCTTCGAGGACATGGGGATCACCTACATCGGCGTGCTCGATGGGCACGATCGGCCCGACCTCGAGCAGGCGTTCGAGTCGGCGTTCCAGATCGATCGGCCGGTCCTCATCCACGTGAAGACGGTGAAGGGCCGCGGGTATGCCCCGGCCGAGCAGGACAGCCAGGCGTTCCACGGCGCCAGCCTGCCGCCCATCGACCTTGGCCTGATCGACCCGACCGAGGAGTCGCTGCCCGCACCGGGCGCCGCCGGGCGAAAGCCGAAGACCTACACCCAGGTCTTCAGCGACGAGCTGATCCGCCTCGCGGAGGCCGATCCCCGGATCTGCGCGATCACCGCCGGAATGCCGACCGGCACCGGCCTGGCCCCATTCCAGCAGCGGTTCCCGAATCGCTTCTTCGACGTCGGAATCGCCGAGCAGCACGCGGTCACGATGGCCACCGGTCTGGCCCTGGCCGGGATGCGGCCGGTCGTCGCGATCTACTCGACGTTCAGCCAGCGCGCGTACGACCAGATCGTGCACGACGTCTGCCAGAACGACGCGCCGGTCCTCGTCGCGATCGACCGGGCCGGGCTGGTCGGTGAGGACGGCACCTCGCACCAGGGGATGTTCACCCTGCCGGCCCAGCGGTCGCTGCCGAACCTCGTGATCGGCTCGCCCAAGGATGAGCAGGAGCTCCGCGACCTGGTCACGACCGCCCTGTCCCACGACGGACCGATCTCGATCCACTACCCCCGCGACGCGGGCGAGGACCTCCCCGATCGCCCGGGAGTCCTCCTCGACATCGGCGTCGGCGAGGTACTCCAGGAGGGGACCGACCTGCTCCTGGTCGGCTTCGGTCCAATCGTCCAGCGCCTGCGCCTGGCCGCCGAGGACCTCCAGCGTTCCGGTCTGACCTCGACCATCATCAACGCGCGTTGGGCGAAGCCGATGGATGGCGCGCTCATGGCGCAGCACGCGGCCGGCAAGCGCCTCGTCGTGACCGCCGAGGAGTCCGCCGCGATGGGCGGCTTCGGCGATGGCGTTCTCGACGCCCTGAACCAGGCCGGCGTCCGTGCCCCGGTCCTGAAGGTGGCACTGGCCGAGGGTTTCGTCGACCACGGCGCCGTAAACGATCTGCGTCGCCAGCAGCGGATCGACGTGCCCGGGATCGTCGGCCGGATCCGCGAGGCGCTGGGCCTCGAGCTCGTCGCCGACGAGCCGACGGCGCCGACCTCGACCGCCGCCTGACCGATGCCCGGCCCGGGGCCGGGGACCCGCGTCCGGCTCGACCAGCTGGTCGTCGACCGCGGGCTTGCGCGCTCGCGGGCCGAAGCCCAGGCCCTGATCCTGGCCGGCGCGATTCACCTCGTTGGGGCCGAGGGCCGGCACCTGTCGGCCGGGCAGCGGGTGGACGTCGCCACGGCCGTGGCGCGGGATGACGGACCGAGCTGGGCCTCACGGGGCGCCGACAAGCTCGTCGCCGCGCTGGACGCCTTCGCGCTCGACGTCGCCGGGTTGACGTGCCTCGACGCGGGGGCGTCGACCGGCGGCTTCACCGACGTCCTCCTCTCTCGCGGCGCCGAGCGGGTGTACGCCATCGACGTTGGCCACGGACAGCTCCTGCCGCGCCTCGCGAACGACGAACGGGTCGTGGTCATGGACCGGACGAACCTGCGGACGCTGGCCGAGCTGCCCGAGCCGATCGACCTGGTCACGCTCGACCTGTCGTTCATCTCCCTGCGGCTCGTGCTCGGGACGGTCCGCGGGCTGCTCGCCCCCTCGGGCCGGGTCGTGGCGCTCGTCAAACCCCAGTTCGAGGCCGGCCGCTCGGAGGTTCCCCGGGGCGGGGTCGTGCGCGACCCGTCCGTCCATCGGCGGGTCCTGGTCGGCCTGGCGTCCGACGCCGTCGCGGCCGGTCTCGAGCCCATCGGCCTCGTCGCCTCGCCCCGTCTCGGCCGGGAGGGCAACCGCGAATTCCTGGCCCTGCTCCGCGTCGCGGCCGGGAATGAGCGGGGATCGGCGCCGATGGCGTGGGACGAAATCGTCGAATCCGTGCTCGGCTGAGGCGGACGCCCTTCCCGAATCGGCCAACCGCGTATTACGATTTCCCCGTGGCGAGGACCGCACCCCGCGCGCCCCGGGTCGAGCAGCTGAGCGTCGGCTTCGACATCGAGCCCATTCCCCTCGGCCCCGAGCCGCCCTCGGACACGATGCGCCAGATCGTCTCGATCCGGATGCCGGATGCCCTGATCGAGCGGGTGGAGACCGTCGCGAAGTCGCGCGGCGTCTCGCCGTCGTCGCTGATGCGGGCCCTGATCGCGGCGGGACTCGACCGCTCCTACGCGGCACTCACCGAAACCGAGGCCGCTGCCGACCTCGCGGCCGAGCTGGCCGCCCTCCGGCAGCGGGTCGAGGACATCGCCACCAGCCTGGCCGCCGACCGCCCCTCGTGAGCGACGCGCAGCTCGGGCGCATCGGCTTCGCGGTCAGCCGCTACAACCCCGACGCCGCCGCCGTCCTGGCCCGTGGTCGGGCCTGGTGCGCGGCCCACGGGATCGAGGCCTGGGATGCGGTCGCCGACGACGACGACCGGCTGGCCGCCGAGCTGGAGGGGACCGACCTGGTCGCGATCCTGGGCGGCGACGGGACCTTCCTCCGCGTGGCCCGGGTCATCGGTGACTCGGAGGTGCCGGCCCTCGGCGTGAACCTCGGCCGGGTCGGCTTCCTGGCCAAGGTCGAGCCCGACGAGCTCGAGCAGGCGTTGGATGGGATCGCCGCCGGCCGTCACCAGGTCGCCGAGCGGATGCGACTGGAGGCCACGATCCATCGCGCCGACGGGCCACCCACCGTGGCGGCCTGCCTGAACGAGGTCGCGATGGCGCGCGCCGCCCAGGTGCGGCTCATCCAGGTCGAAGTCGAGGTCAGCGGCAGCCATCTCGCCACCTACCTCGCCGACGGGGTCGTGGTGGCCACGCCCACCGGGTCAACCGCGTACTCGTACTCGGCCGGCGGCGCACTCGTCGACCCGCGGCTCCGCAACCTGGTCATCACACCGGTCGCCGCCTACCTGTCGGCGATCCACAGCGTGGTGGCCGGAGAGGACCAGCGGATCCGGCTCCACCTCCGCGAGGCGTACGGCGGGGCGGTGGTCTCGTTCGACGGGCAGCGCGACGTGCCCATCGAGGTCGGGGAGTGGGTCGAGGTCCGGGCCCTGCCCGTCCCGCTGCGCCTCATCGAGCCGGAGGGGAGCACCCCGTTCTACGACCTGCTCCGGACCAAGGCCTCGCTGCTGCCCGACTGACGTGGCGGCAACCGGCGTCGATCCCGCCATGGCCGCGGCCGTCGACGACTTCCTGCTCGAGCTCCGCGTCGAGCGCGGCCTCTCCCCGCTGACGATTGCCGCGTACCGGCGCGACCTCGACCAGTTCGCCGCCGAGGCCGGCACCCGTTGGCGCGACGACCCGACCGCGGTCGGCGACTTCGTCGCCCGACTCCGTCGCCAGGGCCGGCGCTCGACGACCCAGGCCCGCAAGGTCGCTGCCATCCGGAGCTTCTACGGATTCGCCCGGCGCGAGGGTCTGATCGAACGCGACCTCGCCGACCTCATCGATCCGCCGCGTCCCGGGCGCTACCTGCCCGAGGTGCTGGCCCCCGACGAGGTCGAGCGGATCCTCGCCGCCCCGGGCGACGACCCGGCCGGAATTCGGGACGCGGCGATTCTCGAGCTGCTCTACGCCTGCGGCCTGCGCGTATCCGAGCTCACCGGGCTCGACATGGACCGGCTCAACCTGGCACGCCTCGAGGTGCGGGTCATCGGCAAGGGCAACCGCGAGCGCCGCGTCCCGATGGGTGAGCCGGCTCGTGAGCGGATCCATCGGTACCTGGCCGGTCCCCGCCAGGCCTGGACGGCCGGCAAACCGACGCCGGCGGTCTTCCTCTCGCAGCGCGGGACGCGGCTCGGACGGGAGGCGGTGTGGCGGCTGGTGCGGCGCTGGAGCCAGGCGGCCGGGATCGGCGCCGACGTCACCCCGCACACGTTTCGGCACAGTTTCGCGACCCATCTGCTCGAGGGCGGAGCCGATCTGCGGGTGGTCCAGTCGCTGTTGGGCCATGCTAGCATCAGCACCACCCAGCTCTATACCCACCTGACCGGCGAGCGCGTGCGGGAGGTGTACGCCCGGTCGCACCCGCGAGCCTGAGGAGCCCGAGCCCGATGAGTTACGTCGAGAAGCAGCTGGCCCGCGGCGAGGAGATCGTCTACCAGGGTGCCCAGCACTGGTGGGCGGTCGTCGTCCGGGTGTGGTGGGCCATCGTCCTGACGATCTTCGCCCTTGCGGTCCTCATGTGGGCGCTGACCTGGGACCCCTCGATCATCCAGACGATCGTCGAGATCGCCGGCCTGATCGGCCTGGTCGTCGGCCTGGTGCGGATGGGGACCGCGATCTGGGACTGGCACAACACCGAGTACGTGATCACCGACAAGCGGATCCTCCGGGCCGAGGGCATCCTGAACAAGCGGGTCGCCAGCACGAGCCTCGAGAAGGTCAACGACGTGCTGCTCGACCAGAGCCTGTTCGGCCGGATCCTTGGCTTCGGCGACCTCGACATCCTCACCGCCGCCGACGAGCTCAGCGGGGTCAACGACTTCCCGACCCTGGCCGATCCGATCGAGTTCAAGCTCGGCCTGCTGAACCAGAAGGAAGTGTACGAGCACCCCGAGATGGCGGCCCAGGCCTACCAGCGCCCCGCCGAGCCTGCGCTTCGGCCGGCCGAGCCGATGGCGCCCCGCGCCGGCAGCGACCAGGTGACCGTCGTCGACGACGCACCGCCTGCCGCCCCAGTCGAACCCGCCGAGAGTCCCGCTGGCGCCCCCGAAGCCGCCTCCGCGGCTGGCGGGGCGGCCGCTGCCGCCGCCGACGACCCGACCGCCAGCCTCGAGCGCCTGGCCGCCCTCCGCGACCGGGGCCTGATCACGTCCGAGGAATACGACGCGAAGAAGCGCGAGCTCCTGGAGCGGATCTAGGGTGGCCGACGGGCCGGCCGTCCCGAACCTCGGACCGCGCATCGAGACCGCCGCCGCTGCCATCCGGACCCGGCTGGCCGCCGAGCCGGCGCTGGCCGAGCCCCGGCTCGGCCTCGTCCTGGGATCCGGGCTGGGGGCGGTGGTCGACCTCCTCGACCCCGAGCCACGGCTCCACATCCCGTACGGGGAGATCCCCGGCGTCCCGGTGTCGACCGTGCCCGGTCACGCCGGGGAGCTGGTGGCCGGGCTGGTGGGCGGGAAGCCGGTCCTCGTGCTCGCCGGTCGAGTCCACGCCTACGAGGGCTACACCCACCGCGAGGTCACGGTCCTCATCCGGGCGACCTTCCTGGCCGGCATTCGCACGATCGTCCTGACCAACGCCGCGGGGGGCATGGACCCCGACTTCGAGCCCGGCGAGCTCATGCTCGTCACGGACCACATCAACCTGTCCGGAGATAACCCGTTGTTCGGCCCGAACGTCGACGCGCTGGGTCCGCGCTTCCCGGCGCTGACCGACGCCTACGACGTCGAGCTCGCCGATCGCGCCCGGGCAGCCGCCGAGCGCACGGGTGTCCGCCTCCACGAAGGCGTGTACGTGATGCTCGCCGGCCCGAGCTACGAGACCCGGGCGGAGCTTCGGCTCCTGCGCCGGCTCGGCGGTGATGCCGTCGGGATGTCCACCGTCCTCGAGGTCATCGTCGCCCGGCATGCCGGGATCCGGGTCCTCGCCATCTCGCTGATCACGAACAAGGCGACCCCCGACGATGACCACCCGGCGGCGACCCACGAGGAGGTGATCGAGATGGGGCGCATCGGCGGCGCCCACCTCGCCACCTTGCTCGGCTCGCTTCTTCCGGAGATCGCCTGAGGCGTGATCTTCCTCGCGAGTCAGCTCAGCATCGGCACCCTCGTCGGCATCCTGGTCGGGATGCTGGCCGGCATCACCGTCCACGAGTTCAGTCACGCGTTCGTCGCCGACCAGCTCGGCGACCGCCAGCCGCGCGCGCTGGGCCGCGTCTCGCTGAACCCGCTCCGCCATCTCGACCCGCTCGGGACGGCCCTGCTGGTCCTGGTCGGGATCGGATGGGGCAAGCCGGTCCCGGTCCGGATCGAGGCGCTTCGCAACGGCCGGGGCGGGTTCGCGATCGTCAGCCTGGCCGGTCCGGTGGCCAACGTGCTGGTGGCGCTCGTGTTCGCGGTGACCTACCGGGTCGTCGACATCATCACGGGTGGCGTCCCGCTGTTTCTCGACGCCCTGTATTGGGCGACGGTCATCAACCTCCTGCTGGCGCTCCTCAACCTGCTGCCGATCCCGCCGCTCGACGGGTCGGGGCTCCTGCTGGCCGTCGTCCCGCCGGCCTGGGAGTACACGATTCGCCGCTACCAGGGGTTCGGGATCGTCATCCTGCTCGTCCTGCTGATCATGCCCGGGGGCCCGCTGAACGCGTACCTCGGCCTCGCCGAGCCGTGGGCCGACCTCCTCTGCGGCCGGCCGCCGCTGTAGCCGGCCCGAGCCCGCTCCCATGCGCCCTGCCTACCGCGTCCGCCAGTTCCGCTCCCATCTCTTCGCCCGGGTCGCGGACGAGGAGCGGGCCGCCGCCCACGCCGCGCTGCCGGGCGGGGCGGCCGCCGTGTTCGACGCCATGCCGGTCGCCGACCAGCGCCATGCCCTGGACGTCGTGGCTCGCCTCCGGCTGGCCGGCCAGACCGATCCGGACCTCGTCGCCGCAGCGCTGCTCCACGATGCGGGCAAGGGGGATCGGGTCCGGCTCTGGCATCGGGTGGTTGTCGTGCTGGTCGGCGCGCTCGTCCCATCCCGGCTGGACACCCTGGGCTCCCCGGACCCCGGCTCGTGGCGCTACGGGTTCCACGTCCAGCGTCACCACGAGCGCCTCTCGGCCGACGCCGCGCTGGCGGCGGGCTGCGGCCGGCGTGTCGCCGCGTTGATCGCCGGCACCTCGGACGGGCCGGATGCGCAGTTGGCGGCTGCATTGGAGGCCGCCGACGCGGCATCCTGAGCACATGGAGCCGACCCGATGAGCATGCCGATCCCGGTCGTGGCCGATGCGCCCGACGCGGTGCCGGTCGGACCGCCCCCGGAGTTCCAGGTCGAGCTCGAGGTCTTCGAGGGCCCGCTGTCCCTGCTCCTGCACCTCATCGAGGCGGCCGAGCTCGACATCCTGACCGTGCCGCTGGCTCGGGTGGCGGATGCCTACGTCGCGTACCTCGCCACCCACCCGGTCGACCCGGCAAACCTCGCGCAGTTCGTGGCCACGGCCGCCCAGCTGATCCTCCTGAAGTCCCGCAGCGTGCTCCCCAGCGAGCCGAGCGATGAGCTCGGGGTCGTGGGCGAGGACGTCGACGAGGAGGAGCTCCGGCGCCGGCTCCTCGCGTACAAGGCGATCCGCGAGGCGGCACGTGAGCTCGCGACCCGTGACGGGGAGTCCCCGATGTGGCGCCGCGAGCCGCGGCTCGCCGACCTGCCCGAGGCGCCGCTCGCTCCCCTGGACCCGGTGGTCCTGCCCGATGCGCTCGCCCGCCTGGCCGCCATCGCCGAGCCCGAGCCGGCCCCGCCGGAGATCGTCCCGCGCGAGGTGACGGTCGGCCAGCAGATCGCCGTCCTGCGTGCCGCCCTCGGCGACGGCGGGCGGCTCGTCCTCCAGACGATCATCGCCAGCGCCACGTCGCGGACGGAGCGGGTGGTGACCCTGCTGGCGGCCCTCGAGCTCGTCCGGCGGCGCGAGCTGCGGGCCACCCAGACGACGCTGTTCGGGCCGATCGTGCTCGAGCGCAACGCGGAGGCCGGGTCGTGAACGACATCGACCGCAACCGGGACGACCTCGTCGCCGGCCTCGAGGCGATCCTGTTCGTGGCCGAGCGGCCGCTGACGACCGGGGAGCTGGCCGAGCTGGCCGAGGCCACGCCCGGTGGGGTGGCGGCCGGCCTGGCCGACCTGACCCGGGCGCTCGAGGGCCGCGGGCTCGCCCTCCAGGAGCTCGAGGGGTCCTGGCAGCTCACCACCGCGCCGGCGGTCGCCGATCGGGTCCGCCGCTACGCCGAGCGATCCGAGGGACGGCTCAGCCCGGCCGCGGTCGAGGCGCTGGCCGTCGTGGCCTACCAGCAGCCGGTGACCCGTGGCGACGTCGAGCGGGTGCGGGGCGTCGACTCGGACTCGGTGATGCGCTCGCTCCTCCATCGGCGGTTGATCGTCGAGGCCGGACGCCGCGACAGTCCGGGCCGGCCGATCCTCTACCGCACGACCTTCACCTTCCTGGAGCGGTTCGGCCTCGAGTCGCTCGAACGGCTGCCGCCGCTGGCGATGGATGTGGTCAGCAGCCTCGACGGCAGTGGCAGCGGCAACGGTGCAGTTGAGTCGCCACCGGAGCCCGTCGACGAAGCCGAGGTGGTGGCCGACCCGCATGGCGGGTGAGCGGCTCCAGACCGTGCTCGCCCGGGCCGGGCTTGGCTCGCGGCGGACGGCGGACCGCTGGATCGCCGAGGGTCGGGTCGCGGTCAACGGCACGCTCGCCTCGCCGGGGACGCGGATCGACCCCGCCACCGATCGGGTGACCCTCGACGGCCGACCGGTCGCGCTCGCCGCCCCCGCATCGGTCCATCTCGCGGTGCACAAGCCCCGTGGGGTCCTGTCCTCGGCCCGCCCGGCCTACGGTCGCCACGCCGTCGTCGAGCTCGTCCACCCGCGACCCGCGGGTCGGCTGTGGCCGGCGGGCCGGCTCGACGTCGAGTCGGAGGGGCTGATGCTGTTGACCAATGACGGGGCCTGGGCTCAACGGCTCCTCCATCCTCGCTACGGGGTCGAGCGCGCGTACGCCGTCCAGCTCGACCGAACACCGTCCGCCGTCGACCTGGATCGGCTCAAGCGTGGCGTGGAGCTCGACGACGGTCCGGCCCGTCTGCTGGCGGCAGCGCCGGGACGTCGCCCACCGGCCGTCGAGGCGGAGTCCGGCCGCGGTGGGCCGTGGCTGGCGGTGACGGTCGGCGAGGGCCGCAAGCGGGAGGTCCGCCGCATCTTCCAGGCGGCGGGGTTTCGGGTCCACCGCCTGGTGCGGACCGGCTTCGGCCCGGTTGGCCTCGGCGCCCTCGCCCCGGGGGCCTGGCGGCCGCTGACCGCGGCCGAGGTCGCCGGCCTGGGTGGAACCGCGGAACCTCGGACCGCGACCGCCACCACCGTCCCGCGCACCGGCGGACGCCGGCACCTCCAGGTCGCGGTGGATGGCACGTCCGGCTCCGGGAAGAGCACGATCGGACGCGCCCTGGCTGCTCGAATCGGCGCCCACTTCGTGGACACCGGGCTCCTGTATCGCGCCGTCACCCTGGCGGCGCTCGAGTCGGGGATCGACCCGGCCGACGAAGCGGCCGTCGCCCAGCTGGCGCGCACGATCCGGATCCGGGTCCAGGCGGCCGACCCGGCGACCGGCGAGGCGGGGGAGCGGGTCACCGTCGGCGGCCGGGATGTGACCTCCCTCCTGCGCGACCCGCGGATCGAGCGAGCCGTGCCGACCGTCAGCCAGCACCCCCAGGTTCGCGCCGCGATGCTGAAGGTCCAGCGCGACGCGGCCCGGGCGCGGGACACCGTCATGGTCGGCCGCGACATCGGCACCGTCGTGCTGCCGAACGCCGACCTCAAGGTCTTCCTGACGGCGTCGGTCGCGACCCGCGCCCGACGCCGGGCGGCGCAGATGGGCCGGCCCGAACGGCTGGAGACTTACCGGCGGGAGATCACCGCCCGCGATCGGACCGACTCGACACGCGCCGTGGCGCCGCTGAAGCGCGCGCCCGGCGCCCTCGTCCTCGACACCGGGGAGCTCGACGTGGCCGGCTGCGTGGAAGCCATCGTCGCCACGCTGGCGGAGGGCCGTTCGTGACCAGGGACCTCGCGCGGCACCTGCCGCGCACCTGGGCCTACCCGCCCGCCGCGCTGGTGGTGAGCGTCCTCGTCACCGTCCTGGGCGGGATCAGGACCGAGGGCCTCGAGAACCTGCCGCGGACCGGTCCGGCCATCCTGGTCGCGAACCACTACACGCTGATGGACCCGCTGGTGGCCGGCCTCGGAACGTGGCGTCGGATCGGCCGTGTCGTCCACATGGTGGCGAAGATCCAGATCAAGGCCTGGCCGGTGCTCGGCTGGCTGGGCAGCCAGTGTGGCGTGATCTACGTCCGGCGCGGGACGAGCGACCTCGATGCCCAGCGGGCCCTCCAGGCGGTGCTCGCCGCCGGCCGGCCGCTGGTCATCTTCCCGGAGGGCACCCGGAGCCCCAGCGGGGCGCTCATCCCGGCCCGCAACGGGGCAGCCCTGCTCGCCCTGCGAAGTGGCGCCCCGCTCGTCCCGGTCGGGATCACCGGCACCGAAGGCATGCTCTCGTGGCGTGCGATCTTCGGACGGCGGCCCCGGGCGCAGGTCGTCATCGGCCAGCCGTTCACCCTCGGCCACCGGCCGGACGGACCGATCGCGCGGGCCGAGCTGACCGAAGCGAGCACCCGTCTCATGAAGGAAATCGCCGTGCTGCTGCCCCCAGCGCGCCGGGGCGCCTACGGCTGATCAGCCCGGCCGCTCCTAGAATGAGACCGACATGACCGCATCCGGCGCCGCTGCGCCCACCCAACGGCCCGAGGTCCGCATCGCCGAGCGGGCCGGCTTCTGCTACGGCGTCCGGCTCGCGATCGACAAGGCGCGCCAGGCGTCGGAGGCGGGCGAATCGGTCACCACCCTCGGCCAGCTCGTCCACAACCCCGGCATCAAGGCCGACCTCGAGGCGCGCGGGATCCACACCGCCGAGCTCGCCGACAAGGTCGAGGGTGGGACGCTCGTGGTGCGGGCCCACGGCGTCCCGAAGGAGGAGATGGAGACGCTCCGATCGAAGGACGACCTCCAGCTCGTGGACGCGACCTGCACCTGGGTGCTCCAGAGCCAGAAGGCCGCTCGCGAGCTCGCCGAGGCGGGCTACACGGTCTGCATCATCGGCCACGAGAACCATCCCGAGGTCCGCGGGGTGCGCTCGTATGCCGGGGAGAACCACGTCGTCGTCGACGACATGGACCACTCGACCTGGGAGCGCGTGCCGCACACGAAGAAGATCGGCGTCCTGAGCCAGTCGACGATCCTGCCTTCCAAGCTCGAGGAGTTCGCCGCGTTCTGCCTGAAGCGCTGCCATGACCTGCGGGTGGTCAACACCGTGTGCCCGGTGACCCTCACCCGCCAGGACAACTCGGTGAAGCTCGCCCGCGAGGTCGACGCGATGATCGTGGTCGGTGGCAAGAACAGCAGCAACACGCGCGAGCTGGCGGTGAAATGCGCCCAGGTCCTGCCCGACACGATCCACGTCGCCGATGCCGACGAGCTCGAGACCGAGCATGCGGGCTGGCTGACCGGCAAGGCCCGGATTGGGATCACCGGCGGCACCTCGACCCCGGAAGCCGACCTGGAAGAGGTTCGCGACCGCGTCTTCGCCCTCGCCGACGCCGCGTAGACTCCCCGGCGTGGTCGTCTGCCCCGCCTGCTCGCGCGAAGTCGCCGAGGAGTTCGCGTTCTGCCCGTACTGCGGCGCCGAGCTGGCCACACCCGCGGTAGCCGGGGACGTCCGCAAGCTCGTCACGATGCTGTTCGCCGACGTGGCGGGATCGACCGCGATGGCCGAGGCGCTGGACGCCGAGGTGGTCCGCGAACTGATGGGTGCGTACTTCGCCGTCGCGCGGGAAGAGATCGAGGCTCGGGGCGGAACGGTCGAGAAGTTCATCGGTGACGCGGTGGTCGCCGTCTTCGGCGTCCCGGTGGCTCACGAGGACGATCCAGCCCGCGCGCTTCGGTCCGCGCTCGCCGTCCGGGATCGCCTCGCTATCCTCAACGAGCGCCGCCAGGCCGCGGAGACGCCGGCGCTCCGGGTTCGCATCGGCATCAACACGGGCGACGTGGTGGCATCAGGTTCCCCGCGGCCGGGTGAGGGGCTGGTCACGGGGGATGCGGTGAACGTGGCCGCTCGACTCCAGCAGCTGGCCGAGCCGGGCCAGATCGTCGTGGGCGAACGGACCGCGGCGGCCGCGCCGACATTCACCTTCCGGGCCCTCGGCGGCCACGAGCTCAAGGGCAAACAGGCGGAGGTCGAGGTCCTCGAGCTGGTCGGCGAGGTGGCTGGGGCCCCAGACCGCGGCGTGCCGGGCCTGCGATCGCCGCTGGTCGGCCGGGAGCGAGAGCTCGAAGTCCTCCTCTCGCTCTACGAGCGGGTGGCCAGCGAAGAGCGGCCACACCTCGTCACCCTGTACGGTGAGCCAGGAGTCGGGAAGAGCCGCCTGACGGTCGAGTTCCTCAGTGCGGTGGCGGGCCGGTCCCCGGCACCGACCGTTGTGCGCGGCCGCTGCCTGTCGTACGGCTCGGGCGTGACATTCTGGCCGCTGGCGGAGATCCTTCGCGCCCAGGCCGGCATCCTCCAGAGCGACGCGCCCGACGATGCGGTGGCCAAGCTCCAGTCGCTCGGGACCCAAAGGCTGTCCACGGATGTCTCGCCGGACCCAGCACGCACCACGGCGCTCCTCGGGTACACGGTCGGCATCGTCGCGCCGGGATTCGACTTCGGCCGCCTCGAACCGGAACAGCTCCGGACCGAGATCCACGGGGCCTGGCGCGCGTTCGTCTCCGCCCTGGCGACCACTGGACCGCTCGTGGTGCTGGTCGAGGACATCCATTGGGCGGATGCCGCGCTCCTCGACCTTCTCGAGGACCTGGGCGAGCGCGTCCAGGGGGGCGTGCTGTTCCTCTGTCCGGCGCGACCTGAGCTCGCCGACCGGCGACCGAGCTGGGGCGGCGGTCGTCGCAGCTTCTCGAGCGTGGTCCTGGACCCGCTCGCACCAGAATCGACGAGCGAGCTGGTTGCGAATCTCCTGACCATCGAGGACCTGCCGCCCCACCTCCACGCCCGGATCGTCGAACGGGCCGGCGGAAACCCCTTCTTCGTCGAAGAGATCCTTCGGCACCTGATCGACGAGCGGCTCATTCTCGAGACCGGCTCAGGCTGGCAGGCGATGCCGGGCGTGGCCGAGGTCGAGATCCCGGATACCGTGCAGGCGGTGCTCGCGGCCCGGATCGACCTCCTCGAGCCAGTCGAGCGTCGGGCTCTCCAGGCCGCGGCCGTCGTCGGCCGCGTGTTCTGGCCCGCCCCGGTCGCCCAGTTCCTGAACGGCTCTGCCGGCCGGCTCGACGAATCGCTCCGGTCGCTCGAGAGCCGCGACCTGATCATCGCCCGGCTCTCGTCCTCGATGGCCGGCCAACCGGAGTTCATCTTCAAGCATGCGCTCGTCCGCGATGTGGCCTACGAGAGCATCCCTCGGCGTGAGCGCGCCGAAGCTCACCTGAGGGTGGCAAGCTGGATCGAGGACGCGATCGGCGACCGACGCCATGAGGTCGTGGAGCTCCTCGCCCATCACTACACCGAGGCGCAACGGGCCACGGCCTGGGCCACCGTTCCAGCTGATCGCCAGGCCGAGATTCGGTCACGCGCGGTCGAGCTCCTCTACGAGGCGGCCTGGGAGGCAGCACGCCATCTGGCGACCGATCGCGCGCGCGAGCGGGCCACCATCGGTCTCGAGCTGGCGATCGGTCCGCTCGAGCGCGCCCGCGGCCTCGAGATCCTCGTATCGCTGGACCTCTGGTCCGATGAGGGGGATGCCGCGTGGCGCGAAGCGAAGGAGGCGGTCGACCTGCGCGTCGCGGCCGGGCCGACGACGGACGAGGACCGCCGGGCGATCGCCGCCGGCTGCGGCCGTGCCCTGTCGATTCCGACCCGATGGCCGGGGCTCATGCGTCATCTCCCGAACCGCGAGGACGCTGCTGCGTACCTTGCCCTCGGTCTGAGCCTCCTGCCCGAAGGGGACAGCGAGGAGCGCGCCGGTTTGCTCCTGGCGCAGGGCGCGTGGAGCTGGGGATTCGGGGAAGCGGTGCTTGACCCACAGGCGATCGCCAAGGATCGCCGGGCGTCGGAGGAGGCGGTGGCCATGGCCCGACGACTCGGCAACCCGCGGCTGCTCTCGGCCGCCCTCGACACGCTCGGGGCGACGGGCTCGATCCTCGAGGGCTACCGGGGGGTTCTCGCCCCGCAGTGGGAGCGGCTCGAGCTCGTGCCGCAGCTGGACGACGTCTCGGAGATCACGGACATCTATGGCGTCACCGCCTGGGGCATGGCCCATATCGGCGACTTCCGCCAGGCCGTCGATTTCGGGGACCGGGGCCTGAGGATGACCGAGGAGATGGGCGTCGGCAACTACATGCCCGGCGCGTTCGCCGCCATGGCCGAATTCCGGTTGGGCAACTGGGATGCGTTCCAGGAGTACTTCAGGCGGGTCGAGGGCACACTCGACCTTACACGGCCGCCCCGCTACCACGCCCATCGCGTGTACGCCATCGCGGCATATGTCGCCGAGGTCACCGGCGACCCGGAAACCGCGGACCGATACATCGATCGGCTCGACGGGGCGCAGGTCGAGCTCGGGGCCGTCGGGGTTTCTGGTGCCCGATCCTGGATCGTGGCGGTGCTCGCCCGACGCGGGGAGTTCGCCGCGGCCCGCAAGCGGCTCGCCGTCCATGACCCGGTCCGCGACATTCAGAACCGCGACCTGACCTACGAGGCGTGGGCGGACCTGATCGCTGCCGAGGGCGCCTGGCACGAGGCTCCGAGGATCGTGGACGAAGCTCGGGCCTGGGCGGACAAGACTGGACTGAAGTTCCTGCCCGCAATCGCCGACCGTCTCGAGGGCCTGGCGGCCGTCGGGACCGGGCTTCCCGATCGCGGGATCACCTCACTCGAACGGGCTCGCGCGACGTTCGTCGAGCTCGAGGCGTCCTGGGAGCGGGCACGGACCGAGCTGGCCCTGTCGTCGGCCCAGCTCGCCCGCGGCGACCGGGCGGCCGCGGCCGAGGCGGCGCAGGCCGCGCTCGCGACCTTCGCCGAGCTGGGCGCCAGCTCCGAGCGAGCGGCAGCGGAGGCGCTGTCCGCCAAGGGAAGCTAGGTCGAGGCCAACAGGTCGGTCAGTGCCCGCTCCAGGCGGTCGTAGCCGAAGTGCTCACGGCCGACCGCGAAGTTGTGATCGGCCTCCGCCTTGCGGCGGACCGGATCGGCCAGGAGGGCCCTGAGCTCGGCCACCGCCGTGTCGGTGACCTCGCCGTTGAGCTCGACGAACAGGAAGCCCAGCGGCCCGATATCGGCCTCGTAGACCGGGTAGCGGTTCACGACGACCGGCTTGCCATAGAACACCGCCTCGAGCAACGCGTTGCCGAAGCCCTCGTACAGGCTCGGGTAGCTGATCACGTCGGCGGCGAGGTACGCCTCGGTCAGGGAGTGGGCCGGGCCAAGTGGCCGGCCTTCGTGGTCCGGGGCAAACCGATCGGCGGCGTACCGAAGGTTCACCTTCGCCCGCTCGGCCATCCGCTCCAGGGCGACCAGGTAGTCGAGCCCCTCGTCGCCCGCCGGGGAGGTCACCAGCAGGACGGCATGCGGATCGTTCAGGCGCCCGACGAGCTCGATCGCGAGCTCGATGCCCTTGCGCGGGACAACCCGGGTGGGCTGGACGACAAGAGCGCCGAAGCGGCCCATCCCGAGCTCGGCGCGCAGCTCGCGGCGGATGTCGGAGCGCGGCCGGGGGCGCGGCGCGCCGAAGTCGAAGACGTTCGGAACCACCGTCGACCCAAGGCCCCGACGCTCGCGGAGCGACGCCGCGGCCAGCGAGTTGATGCTGACGTGCTGGACCATCGGCAGCGACGGCGGGAACGCGTCCTCGAGGACCTCGGGGACGACGCATCCGGTGAACCGCTCCCGCTCCCACCAGTAGTCGTGGTGATGACCGATGGTCGGCATCCCGGTCATGTCGACCAGCGTCCGGAGGGCAACCGCCAGCGGGAGCTGCATCGGGATGGCCCACGCGTTCTCGACGATGAGGGCGTCCAGCCGTTCGGTTTCGACCCAGGCCGCCAGGACGGGCAGCAGTTGGCCGGCCAGCCGGTCGATCTCGGCGCGCACCGCATCCGGATCGCTCTCCGGGTCGAACGCGGCGGCGGTCACCCGGGCCGCGGGCGGGTGGGTGAAGTGCATGGCCGGCACCAGGCGGGCGCTGTAGCGGAGGGCATCCACCTCGCCGGCGCACAGCCGGACCTCGTGGCCCATCCGCTCGAGCACCGCCTCCCACTTGGCGGTCTCGAACGTCACGCCGTCGACACCGGCCAGCCGGGTGGCCACGATCCCGATCCGCACCAGGCTTCGATCCTAGCCGAGCCCGGCCTCCTGCGGACCGGCCGATACACTGGCAGCTCATGACTCGGGCTCGATCAGTCCCCTTTGCCGCCACGCTCCCCGTCGTCGCCATCGTCGGCCGGCCCAACGTGGGCAAGTCGACGCTGTTCAACCGGATGGTCGGCGAACGGGCGGCGATCGTCGAGGACACCGCCGGCACGACGCGTGACCGCGTGTACGGGGAGGCGGACTGGAACGGTCGACGCTTCCTGATGGTCGATACCGGCGGGCTCGAGCTCGAGCCGGGGAGCAGCATCGAGGAGCGCGTCCAGGACCAGGCCCGGGTGGCGATCGAGGAGGCTGACGTCGTCCTGTTCGTCGTCGATGCCGCGGCGGGCCTCGCCCCGCTGGACCACGAGGTGGCAGACCGCCTGCGCCGGGCACAGCGACCGACGATCCTCGTCATCAACAAGGCCGACAACCCGCGCCGCGAGGCAGAGGGGGCGGAGTTCTACGCGCTCGGCTTCGACCCGGCGATCACGATCAGCGCCGCGCACGGCCGGAACACCGGTGACCTGGCCGACCTCATCGTCGACGCCCTGCCACCGGCGCCGCCGGAGGAGCCGGCTGCATCGGACTCCTTCGACGGATCGGACGAGCTGCCCACCGATTCCGAGTTGACCGAACTGGCCGAGACCGATGTCGGGCCCCCGCGGGTGGCGATCGTGGGGCGGCCGAACACCGGGAAGTCGACGCTCGTGAACCGGATCCTCGGCCACGAGCGGATGATCGTCAGCGACGTGCCGGGAACGACCCGTGACGCGATCGACGCCGAGGTCGTCGTCGACGGGGAGCCGCTGATCCTGATCGACACGGCCGGCATCCGTCGGCGAGGGTCGATCCAGGGCGGCACCGAGCGCTACAGCGTGCTGCGCAGCCTCAAGGCGATCGACCGGGCCGACGTCGCGGTGGTGATGACCGATGCCGGCGAGGGCTTCACCGCCCAGGACGCCCACGTCGTGGGCTACGTCCTCGAGGCGGGGAAGGGCCTCGTCCTGGTCATCAACAAGTGGGACGTCGTCCAGAAGGACGAGAAGACCGCTGATGACTGGCTCCGCAAGCTCCGTCGCGATGCGCCGTATCTCGAGTGGGCCGACATCGTGTTCGCCTCGGCGAAGGTCGGGCAGCGGGTCGAGCGGATCCTGCGCGAGGCGCGGCGGGTCGCCGAGGAGCGCTACCGTCGGGTTCCGACGGCGGACGTCAACAAGGTCGTGGGGGACGCCGCCGCGGCCCATCCGCCGCCGGTTGCCCGTGGCCGACGCGCGAAGATCCTGTACGCGACCCAGGCGGCGGTGGCCCCGCCGACGTTCGTAATTTTCGTCAACGACCCGGAGCTGTTCCACTTCTCGTACCGCCGATTCCTCGAGAACCAGCTGCGGGACGCGTTCGGCTTCTCGGGGACGCCGATCCGCCTCCGGTTCCGGGCGCGGAACCCCGGGGAGCGGCCGCGCGCCCGGCGCGCCCGGGCCTCGGCCCGCTAGCCGCGCCGCGTACCCTTGGCCGCGTGACCGACCGGATCGCGGTCCTCGGCGCCGGAGCGTGGGGGACGACCCTGGCCCGGATGCTCGCCACCCGCGGCCACCCGGTCACGCTGTGGGCCCACCGCCCCGGTGCGGCCGGGGAGCTGGCCCGCGACCGGGAGAACCGCCGCTACCTGCCCGGCCATCCCTTCCCGGACGGGTTGGCGGTGACCGGAGACGAGGCCGGCCTGGCCGATGCGGAACGCCTGGTCGTGCTCGCCGTGCCGTCGGCGCATGCCCGCGAGAGCCTGCGACGCGTGGCGCCGCACCTGGCGCCCGGAGCTCCGGTGCTGTCGGTGGTGAAGGGGATCGAGGCGGCAACCCACGCCCGGATCTCGGAGATCGTGGCCGCCGAGGCGCCGGATCGCGCGGTGGCCGCCCTCTCCGGGCCGAACCTGGCGGCGGAGATCGCCGCCGATCGCCCGGCCGGATCGGTCGTCGCCTCGGCGGACGCCGCCCTCGCGGGGGAGCTGGCGGAGCTCCTCGGGTCGGATCGGTTCCGGGTGTACACGAACCTCGACCTGGTCGGGGTGGAGCTCGCCGGCGCACTGAAGAACGTCGTCGCCCTGGCGGCGGGCATGGTCGACGGGCTGCGGCTCGGCGACAGCGGCAAGGCGGCGATCATCACCCGGGGCCTGGCCGAGATCACCCGCCTGGGCGTGGCGGCCGGCGCGGACCCGCGAACGTTCGCCGGACTGGCCGGGGTGGGCGATCTGATCGCGACCTGCATGAGCGCGTTGTCCCGCAACCGACGCGCGGGGGAGCTGCTGGCGTCGAACCGGAGCTGGGACGAGGTCGCCGCCCAGTTGGGGGGCGTGGCGGAGGGCGAGACGACCGTGACCGGGGCGCTCGCGCTGGCCGCCCGGCACGGGGTCGAGATGCCCATCGCCGAGCAGGTGGACGCCGTCATCCACGGTGGCCGGCCACCGCTCGAGGCCCTCGCAACGCTCATGGCCAGAAGCCAGAAGGACGAGCTGTCGGGACTGGCGGCCGGACAGCCCTAGCCGGTCGAAGGGTCAGCCACGCGCCACGGACGGACGCTGCGTCTGGCAGAGGTCCTGGGCTAATCCTCGGGATCGGGGCAGACGTGGATACCGGTCGAGTCCGCCCGCTGGACGAGCTCGTCCGCCAGGGAGCGGCGGCCGCTCAGCCCGGCGAGGCGCCCAGGGCGGGGCCGCCGCACGTAGACCGACTCCGCGTTGCGGTCCTTGACCAGCTGGAGGATCGCGGCCGCGGGGTCGTTGCTCTTCGTCCGCACAACCTCGGCGCCGACGTCCTCGGCGAGCCGGATGTTGGCCTCGAGCGCGGCACGGTCCTCGGGCGAGGCGGCGCTCCACGAAGGGGTTTCGACCCATACCCCGAGGAGCGGGGAGCGGAGCGCGTCAGCGCTGCGCCACGCCCGACGGACGAGGTCCTGCGTCCGATCAGACGGATCGAGGACGACGATGACCGCCTGCGAGGCGGGCCACGGCTCGTCGATCCCCTCACCGCGCATGTACGCCTCGAGGTCCTCCTCGACCGTCGACGACAGGCGACGCAGGACGAGCTCCCGCAGGGCGGTCAGGTTCCCCTCGC
This sequence comes from Candidatus Limnocylindria bacterium, assembly GCA_036555375.1. GTDB lineage: Bacteria > Chloroflexota > Limnocylindria > QHBO01 > QHBO01 > DASTEQ01. Next base: position 408 of record DATBLJ010000043.1, on the reverse strand, counting down.
GGAAATAGTTCTCCAGGGCCTGCGAGGCGCGTTCCGGGGGGTAGACGTTCCCGTGCCGGATCCGCTGGCGCAGGGCATGGGGGGTCATGTCCACCAGCTGGACTTCGTCGGCCCGATCCAGGAGGTCATCCGGCACGCGTTCGGTGACCTTGACCCCGGTGATGTGCTCGACGATGTCCGCCAGACCCTCGAGGTGCTGGACGTTCATCGTGCTGATCACGGTGATGCCATGGTCGAGGAGCTCCTCGACGTCCTGCCAGCGCTTCGCGTGCTTGGAACCCGGTGCGTTGGTGTGGGCGATCTCATCCACCAGGACGATGTCCGGATGGCGGCGGATGACCGCTTCGGTGTCCATCTCCTCGAGCGAGACGCCCTTGTACTCGACCTGCCGGCGCGGGACGACCTCCA
>DATBLJ010000040.1:0-2276 GCA_036555375.1 Candidatus Limnocylindria bacterium | reverse complement strand
GGATCGGCCGTTCCTGCGCCTGTTCAACCTGGCGCTGCTGGTGGCCGGGCTCGTGTCCGTGGCGGTCATCGCGGGCGTATCGGTCTGGCTGGCGCGCCGCCAGACGAGGCCGCTCCACGATGTCGCGGACGCGGCCGCGCGACTGGGAGCGGGCGACCTCACGGCCCGGGCGACTGGTGGCGGGGACCGCGAGTCGCAGGAGCTGGCGGGGGCGTTCAACACCATGGCCGGACGGCTCGAGGGGTCGGAGATGCTCCGCCGCCGGGCGGCCAGCGACATGGCCCACGACCTCGCCACGCCGGCTACGGTCCTCCAGGGGCAGCTGCAGGCCATGATCGACGGGGTCGTGCCGAAGTCGAAGGCCAACCTCGAGGCCGCATCGGCGTCCGCGGCCGCTCTCGGGAGCGTGATCGTCCAGATGGGGGAGCTGGCCAGCGCCGAGGCCGCCCCGCTCCAGGCTCGCCCGGAACGCGTCGCGGTCGCCGCCGTGCTGAGCGAGGCCGCCTCCGCCCTCGATGGGTTGTACCGCGACAAGGGCGTCACCCTCGACGTCGAGCGAGCCGACCCCGACCTGGCGGCCTGGGCCGACCCGGCGCACCTCGGCCGCGCCCTGCGGAACGTGCTGACCAACGCGGCCCAGCACACGCCGCGGGGGAAGTCGGTGCTGGTGGCCGCGTCCCTCGTTCCGGCCACCCTGCCCGAGGCTCCGGCCCACGTCGCGATCCGGGTCATCGACCAGGGCCCCGGGATCCCGGCCGAGGACGTCCCCCACATCTTCGAGCGCTTCTACCGATCCGACCCGGCGCGGACGACCGGCTCGGGCGCCGGCATCGGCCTGACCATCGCCCGCGAGCTGCTGGCCGCCTCTGGAGGAGGAATCGCCGTCGAGAAGACCGATGCCGAGGGCACCATCATCCGGATCACCCTCCAGCCTGCCCCACCCGCCTGAGAGCGCGCGCCCCTTCTCCCCGCAGGTGTAAAGTAAGACCGACAGTCGGTCTGTCAACTAGAGGACCGGCGCACAGAGGACTGGAGCGGCACTCCCGGTGGCCCCGCGAACCCTGGACCCGGCGACCCACGCGGTGAAGCGGGATGCGTTCATCGACGTCGGCCAGCGGCTGATCCAGACCCGCGGCTACGAGCGGATGACGATCCAGGACGTCCTCGACGAGCTGCAGACCTCGCGGGGCGCGTTCTACCACTACTTCGAGTCCAAGTCGGACCTCCTGGAAGCCGTGATCGCGCGCCTGGCGGAAGCCGGCGCCGACACGATTCGACCGGTCGCGGCGGACCCCACCCTCTCGGCGCCCGACAAGGTGGAGCGGATCTTCTCGACGATTGCCGACTACAAGGCCGAGCAGGCCGACCTCATCGTCGCCATCCTCGAGGTCTGGCGCTCAGACGACAACGCGATCGTCCGCGAGAAGCTCCGCCGCGAGCTGGCCACCATCATCGGTCCCATCCTGGCCGACATCATCCGCCAGGGGATTGCGGAGGGCACCTTCGCCGTCAGCTCCCCGGAGGACACCGCCCAGTCCGCCATCTGGCTGATGCAGGGCGCCCAGGAGCGAGCGATGGACCTCTATCTCGACTGCCGCGCGGGCACCGCCTCCTACCCGGAGGTGGAGGCCGCGTTCACCGGCTACACCCGGGCCATGGAGCGGGTCCTGGGTGTCCAGCCCGGATCGCTCCACCTCGTGCGCCCCGACGTCCTGCATCGCTGGTTTGGCTGAAAGGAGCCTCATGACCGCCATCATTCAGACCGAGAAGCTCACCAAGTCCTACGGCCGCCATCGCGGGATCGTGGACGTGGACCTCGAGGTCGCCGAAGGCGAGGCCTTCGGCTTCCTGGGGCCGAACGGCGCCGGCAAGACGACGACCATCCGGACCCTGCTCGACCACCTCCGCCCGACCAGCGGCGTGGCCCGGATCTTCGGCATCGAGACGACCGCCGATCCGGTCGCCATCCACCGGCGAGTGGGTTACCTGCCCGGCGAGTTCACCCTGTACGACAAGCTGACCGGCGCCCAGACGATCCAGTACTTCGCCAACCTCCGGGGCGGCGTCGACACCGCCTACCAGCAGAGCCTGATCGAGCGGCTCGACGTCGACCCGACGCGGAAGTTCAAGGAGTACTCGAAGGGCAACAAGCAGAAGATCGGCCTGGTGGTGGCCCTCCAGCATCGGCCCGATCTGCTCATGCTCGACGAGCCGACCTCGGGCCTGGACCCGCTCGTCCAGCAGACCTTCTACGGCGTCATCCGCGAGGCGAAGGC
>DATBLJ010000021.1:0-4557 GCA_036555375.1 Candidatus Limnocylindria bacterium | reverse complement strand
CTGGGACGGCATCGCCAGGTCGACGACACACCCTATGGCGGGGGAGCGGGGATGGTCCTCCGCCCGGAACCGATGGCGGCCGCGCTGACGCCCCTGCGGGCCGATGGCGTCCCCATCATCCTGCTCGACCCGGCGGGCGATCGGCTGACCGACCCGATCGCCCGGGACCTGGCCTCGCTCCCGCGGTTTGCCCTGGTCTGCGGTCGCTACGAGGGCTTCGACGAGCGAATTCGGACCTGGGTCGACCGCGAGATGAGCATCGGCGACTACGTCCTGACCGGTGGCGAGCTGCCGGCCCTGGTTGTCATCGATGCCGTCAGCCGGCTGGTGCCGGGCGTGATCGATGCGGCATCGAGCGCCGGGGATTCCTTCGCGACCGGGCTCCTCGAGCATCCGCAGTACACCCGACCCGAGGAGTTCGAGGGTCAGCGCGTGCCACCGGTCCTCCTCTCGGGCAACCACGCCGAGGTCGATGCCTGGCGACGTCGCCAGGCGCTGGAGCGGACCCGGGCTCGCCGTCCCGACCTCCTCGAGACGGCGCCACTGACCGATGCCGACCGCAGCTTCCTCGACAGCCTGGACGCCCAAACGACCGATCCGGCGACCGGCGAGGACGGCGGGCGATGAGCCGTCGGGTTGCTCCCGGCGAGGCCACTGCTATACTCGCCCACGTTCGCGGCCGCCTCGGCGGTCGCGTCGTTGCGTCATCGCAGCGCAGGTAGCCCGGCGTTGAGCCGGCGGTAAGCGAGGATCTCGAGCATGGACCCCATCCAGGAGCTGGAACGCGAGCAGCTCCGGACCGATCTCCCCCAGATCGCCCCCGGTGACACCGTGCGTGTCTCGGTGAAGGTCGTCGAGGGCAGCCGCGAGCGTGTTCAGGTCTTCGAGGGCACGGTCATGCGGATGCGCGGTGGCGGCCTGAACCAGACGATCACCGTGCGCCGCATCAGCAGCGGCGTCGGGGTCGAGCGCACCTTCCCGGTCCATGCCCCGCGCGTCGACAAGATCGAGGTCGTCCGTCACGGTGTCGCCCGCCGCGCCCAGCTCTACTTCCTGCGAAACCGGGTTGGCAAGGCGGCCACCCTGCGCGAGCGTCGCCCGACTCGTTGATCCGATGAGCGCGAGGGCTCCGGCCCGTCCCGCTCGGCGTCGCTCACCTCACCGTCCCCACGACGCGCACCTCGCGCATGAGTACGAGCTGCGACGCGCCGGATTTCGCCGGATCGCCGGCCTCGACGAGGTCGGGCGCGGGTCGCTCGCCGGTCCGGTCGTCGCGGCCGCCGTCATCCTGCCCGCCCGGCCCAGGATCAAGGGCCTGCGCGACAGCAAGGTCCTGCCGCGCTCCCGCCGCGAGGCGCTCTACGAGCAGATCGTTGCCCGCGCCGACGCCATTGGGGTCGGCTGCGTCGAGGTCGAGATCATCGACCGGATCAACATCCTCCAGGCGACCAAGCTCGCGATGCGCGAGGCGCTGGAGCACCTCCCCGAGCCGCCCGACCACCTCCTGATCGACGCCCTCACGATCCGGGAAGCGGCGTATCCGCAGCGCGCCATCATCGACGGCGACGCGATCTCGTCGTCCATCGCCGCGGCCTCGATCGTGGCCAAGGTCACCCGCGACCGGATCTGCGACGAGATGGACGCCCGCTTCCCGGGCTACGGCTTCGCCCGCCACAAGGGGTACGGAACCCGCGCCCACTACGCCGCCCTCGTCCGCGAGGGGCCATGCGACTGGCACCGCCGCACCTTCGCCCCGATCCGCATGCTCCTCGCCGGCACCCAGCTGCCGCTCGACCTCGAGTTCGCCGACCTGCCCCTCGTCGACGAGGACGACTTCGAGCCGAACGCGAACTGACCGATGCCCGATCCGCGCCACGTCCTCGGGCGCGAGGCCGAGCGAGCCGTGGCCGGGTGGCTCACGGCGAGCGGGTGGCGGATCCTCGCCGAGCGCCATCGGGCAGCGGAGGGGGAGATCGACCTGGTCGCCCTCGACGCCGAGCGGCGGCTGGTCGCGGTCGAGGTGCGCTTCCGGCGCTCGACTCGCGCCGGCGGGGCGGTCGAATCGGTCCGGGCCGGGCACCTCCGCCGGGTGCGGGCCGCGCTGCTGGCCTATGCCCGCCGCGCGGAGGTCGCCCACGATGGCCTGCGGGTCGACCTCGTCACGGTGACCCCGGGACCCGAGCCGCGGACCTGGCGCCTCAACCGATTGCCCGGCGTCGACGCCTGGTAGGCCCGCTGCGGGTGGATCAGCGGCTGAAGATCGTCTCCAGGCGGAGGATGCTGTTGATGTACGCCAACGACGACGGGTGGATGCCGGTCTGGTCGACCGAGCCCATTCCCTGGAAGTAGGCCGCCAGGCTTCGCGCCTTGTCGCCACCGTAGCGCGCGAGGTAGAAGGCGAGCAGCCGGGTCCCGGCGCGAGCGTTCCAACGCGCGTCACTGATGGCGGGCGCCTCGTGGAGCATCGCGTCACCGACCCATTGCGCCGTATCCGGCATGAGCTGCATGAGACCGACCGCGCCGGCAAATGACACGGCGCCGGGCTGCCAGCCGGACTCCTGCCAGGCCACCGCAAGGACGAAGGCCGGGGACACGCCGAACTCCTGGGCCGCGGCCAGCAGGTGGTCGCGCATCGGTGCCCGGGCCGCCACCGCGGCGGCCATGTCGGCCGGCATGCTCGAGGTGGTGAGGGCCGGCGCCGCGGCGGGCGTCACGCCCGGAATGACGAGCGCCTGGCCGATCCGGATGAAGGACGGGTTGGCCAGCTGGTTGGCGGCCGCGATGGCCTGGACCGACACGCCATACCGTCCGGCGATCGCCCACAGGGTGTCACCGGCCTGGACGGTGTAGGTGCTGGACGCGGCCGGCGCCGGGGGCGGGGGAACGGCGGCTGGGGCGGCCGCGGCGGGCGCGACGCCAGGGATGACCAGCACCTGGCCGATCCGGATGAAGGACGCATTCGCAATCTGGTTGGCCTGCGCCAGGGCGGCAACCGTGGTGCCATGGCGGATCGCGATCGCCCACAGCGTGTCGCCGGCGACCACGACGTAGGTCCCCTGGGTCGCAGTCGTGGCCGGTGCCGGGGCCGCCGGGGCAGCCGGGGCCGTCCCGTGCAGGACGATCCGCTGTCCCACGCGAATGACGTTCGGGTTCGCGATCTGGTTCAGCTCGACGAGGGCCGCCACGGTGGTCCCGTTCGCGATGGCGATATCCCACAGCGTGTCGCCGGGGCGGACGATGACCTCGTCCGCGGCGGCGACCGGGGAGGCGATCACACCCAGCAGCACGGTCGCGGCGATGACACCGGAAATCGTTCGTCGGGTCGGAAGTCGGCGCAGCAATTCGGCCTCCAGCAAAGCGAGGAGCCGATGCTCGACCCGCGCGCCGCGGGGAACAATTGGCCGATCTGGTGTGGTCTGGAGTACTTCGGTACCGTTGCGGACGGCGCCGATCGGCCGAAATCGGGCCTTCCGGGAGGCGGTGCTATACTCGCCCGCGGTCCGGCCCGGAAGCTCCGAGCCGGCCGATCCATCTCACAGGGTTCCCGATCCGCTGGTCCTGGTGCCTGGTCCGCCAGGTGGACCGCGGCGGACATGACGGAGCCCGAGGACCTGAACCGGAGGAACCATGGCTGCCGCCAGCATGAAGCAGCTGCTCGAGGCGGGCGTCCACTTTGGACACCAGACCCGCCGCTGGAATCCCAAGATGCGCGAGTACATCTTCGCCGAGCGCAACGGGATCCACATCATTGACCTCGCCCAGACCGTCAGCCGCCTCGACGCGGCGCTGGCGTTCGTGAGCGAGACGACCCGCCGCAGCGAGTCGATCCTCTTCGTCGGCACGAAGAAGCAGGCCCAGGAGGCCGTCCGCGAGGAGGCCCTCCGCGCCGGCCAGCATTACGTCGACACCCGGTGGCTGGGTGGCCTGCTCACGAACTTCATGACGATCAAGCGCCGGATCCAGCGGCTCGAGGCGCTCGAGGCGCGCCGCGAGGCCGGTGAGTTCGAGCGGCTGACCAAGAAGGAAGCCGGCAAGCTGAGCGAGGAGATCGAGAAGCTGAACGCGGCGATGGGCGGCATCCGGCGGATGCGCCGCCTGCCGGGCGCGGTGTTCATCGTGGACCCGCATCGCGAGGCGATTGCCGTCCGCGAGGCGCGACGGCTCGAGATCCCGGTCATTGCGGTCACCGATACGAACTGCGACCCGGACCTGATCGACTGGATCATCCCCGCCAACGACGACGCGATCCGATCGGTGCGCCTCCTGTGCACCCTGGTCGCCGACGCCTGCCTGGCCGGCGCCGCCGAGCGCCAGGCCCGGATCGACGAGGAGATGGAGACCGTCGAGGCCCTGCCCCCGGTCGACGAGTCCGCGCTCGGTCCGGACGCCGACTACAGCGCGGCCCTCGCCTCGGGTGAGGCGCTCGTGTTCGAGCCGGAGCCGGAGGAAGACGAGGAGACCGAACGCCGGGCGCGGGCCCGCCGGGCGGCGAGCCTCGAGTTCGACCCGGAGGCAGCACTCGACGGTGATGCGGATGACATCCTGGCCGCGGTCGAT
>DATBLJ010000008.1:0-10957 GCA_036555375.1 Candidatus Limnocylindria bacterium | reverse complement strand
CGCGGAGACGCGCGACCACCTCACCAAGCTGCTCGCCTACGAGCAGACGGTCGAGGTGGCGGGCGCCGCCGGCTCCGGGGAGGAGGCCATCCAGCTGGCGATGGACCTCCGACCCGACGTCGTCGTCATGGACATCAACATGCCCGGCATGGACGGCATCGCCGCCGCCGAGCTGATCTCGCAGCGCCTGCCGACGGTCGCCATCATCATGATGAGCGTCCACGGCGAGGCGGAGCAGATGCGCCGCTCGCTGCAGGCGGGTGCCCGTGAGTTCCTCGTCAAGCCGTTCTCGTCCGACGAGTTCAGCGAGACGATCAAGCGGGTCTACGACCGCGAGGAGGCCCGCCGCCACCAGATCCAGGCCTCGATGCCGAACGCGCCGGCGGCGGCCGAGGCCGACCCGGACTTCGAGCACCAGGTCATCGGCGTCTTCTCGCCGAAGGGTGGATCGGGGCGGACGACTATCGCGACCAACCTCGCCATCGCGGTCAAGCAGCAGACCGGCGCCCGGGTGGCGCTCCTCGACGCGAACCTCCAGTTCGGCGACGTGGGCGTGCTTCTGAACCTCAACCCCAAGACGCGGTCGATCGTCGACCTCGCCGACGGGGGTGACCCGGACGTCGACCTCGTCGAATCGGTGATGATCGAGCACTCCAGCGGGGTCCGGGCGCTGCTCGCGCCACCCACGCCGGAAGGCGCCGACCTCATCACCCCCGCCTACCTGCGCACGGTGGTCGGCCACCTGAAGACCATGCACGCCTACACCGTGGTCGACCTGCCCTCGGGCATCAACGACCACTCGCTGGCGATCATGGATGCCGCCGACCAGATCGTGATCATGGCCGCCCTCGAGATCACCGCCATCAAGAACCTCCGCCTGTTCCTCGAGGTCGCCGACCAGCTGGGCTACGAGCGGTCCAAGCTGCGGATCGTGATGAACCGATCCGACGCGACCCAGGGGATCCGGATGGGAGACGTCGAGGGGTCGATCCGTCGGCCGATCGACGCCACCATCGTGTCCGACGGACGGCTCGCGGTGCTCGCCGTCAACCGCGGCGTACCATTCATCCTGTCCAACCCTGAAAGCCCGCTGTCGCGGGACGTGAGCAAGCTCGCCCAGACCCTCATCGGCGGCTCGACCAAGGACGCCGAAGAGAAGCCAAACCGGCGTGGAATCTTCGCCCGCCGCTGACGTAGAAGGATGCCGACATGTCTCTCCTGAAGCGCATCGAGCGAGCCCAGCCGGGGACTGACTCCGACCTGGCTCCCGTTCCGGCTGGAACTCCCACGCCGACCACGACCGGCGGCCCCGGGGCGCCGGCGGGCGAGGGCCCGGCCCGTCCGTTCGCGGGCGGGGCTCCGACGCGCGAGTCGTTCCGCGAGGCGAAGTACCGGGTTCAGAACCGGCTCATCAACGAGCTCGACCCGAAGATGGACCTCACCAACCAGGTCGAGGTCAAGCGCCAGATCGAGGACCTGTTCGGCCGGATCGCCGACGAGGAGGGCCTGGCCCTGACCCGCGCCGAGCGGGTCCGCATGCTTGAGCAGATCACCGACGAGATCCTGGGCCTCGGTCCCCTGGAGCCACTCCTGCGCGACGCGACCATCACCGAGGTCATGGTCAACGGTCCGCAGCAGGTCTACATCGAGCGCGAGGGCAAGCTGGAGCTGACCGGCGTCACGTTCCAGAACGACGAGCACGTGATGAAGATCATCCAGCGGATCATCGCGCCCATCGGCCGTCGCATCGACGAGTCGAGCCCGATGGTCGACGCCCGTCTCGTCGACGGCTCCCGCGTGAACGCCATCATCCCGCCGCTGTCGCTGGTCGGGCCGGTGGTGACCATTCGAAAGTTCGCGGCCAGCCCGTTCACGGTCGAGGACCTCATCCGGTTCGGGACCGCCACCGCCGAGATGTTCGAGTTCCTCGAGGCCTGCGTGAAGGCCCGGCTCAACATCTTCGTGTCCGGCGGCACCGGCTCGGGCAAGACGACGACCCTCAACGTCCTGAGCTCGTTCATCCCCGATGACGAGCGGATCGTGACGATCGAGGACGCGGCCGAGCTCCAGCTCCGCCAGGAGCACGTGGTCACCCTCGAGGCGCGCCCCTCGAACATCGAGGGCAAGGGCGCCATCCCGATCCGCGAGCTCGTCCGCAACGCCCTGCGGATGCGGCCCGACAGGATCGTCGTCGGAGAGGTGCGTTCCGGAGAGGCGCTGGACATGCTCCAGGCCATGAACACGGGCCACGACGGCTCGATGTCCACGGGCCACGCGAACTCTCCACGCGACATGCTCGCCCGTCTCGAGACGATGGTCCTCATGGCCGGCATGGACCTGCCCCTGCGCGCCATCCGCGAGCAGACGGCCTCCGCGGTCGACCTGATCGTCCACCAGAACCGCCTCAAGGACGGCTCGCGCAAGATCGTGAGCATCACCGAGGTCCAGGGGATGGAGGGCGACGTCATCGTCATGCAGGACGTCTTCACCTTCGAGCAGACCGGCGTTTCCGAGGGCAAGATCGAGGGGCGGCTGAAGCCCACCGGCATTCGCCCGAAATTCGCCGAGAAGTTCGAGGCGGCGGGCATCCACCTGCCTCCGGACACCTTCGGTTCGCCGTTCTAGCCGACAGGAGCTGAACGCACCATGAACCTGTTGCCGCTGCTCATCGCCGGACTCGGCGCGGCCGCCATCGTGGTGGTCACCGTGGGCATCGCGATGAGCGGAAGTGGTGGCGGCACCGTCACGGACCGCCTCGAGCGGTACGCCTCCGGGCGAGCCCGCACCGAGAAGGAGGGCGATCCCGAGCGTGAGTCGGCGGTCATCGCCGGCCTGTCGCGCGTGATCGAGCGCCAGGACATGAACGCGCGGCTCAGCACGGACATCGCCCGCGCCGACCTGAAGCTCAAGCCGGCGGAGTTCGTGCTCCTCTGGATCGCGAGCCCGTTTGCGTTCGTCTTCGGCGGATTCGTGCTCGGCACGTTCTTCCCGGCGCTCCGCAGCCCGCTGGCCTTGATCGCCCTCGTGGCAATCGGCGCCTGGTTCCCGCGCTTCTACCTGAAGCGTCGGCAGGGCGGCCGGCTCAAGGCCTTCAACGACCAGCTGCCGGACACGATCACCCTGCTCGCGAACTCCCTGCGGGCCGGCTCTTCGTTCCTCCAGGGCATGGAGCTCGTCACGCGCGAGGCGCGGCCCCCGATCGCCGAGGAGTTCGGCCGCGTCGTGCGGGAGATGAGCCTGGGCATGGCCCTCCAGCCGGCCCTCGGCAACCTCGTCCGCCGGGTGGCGTCCGAGGACCTCGAGCTGATGGTCACCGCCATCAACATCCAGGCGCAGGTCGGTGGCAACCTGGCCACCGTGCTCGACGCCATCGCGTTCACGATCCGCGAGCGCGTCCGGATCCAGGGCGAGATCCGGACCTTGACCGCCATGCAGCGGTACAGCGGCTACGTCATCGTCCTGCTCCCGGTGGGCCTCGCCGCCCTCCTGTTCGTCATCAGCCCCACCTACATGACGCCGATGCTCGAGCGTCCTCCCGAGCTGCTGGGCCTGCCGATGGGCGTGGTCCTGTTCCTGCTCGGCGGCCTGAGCATGGGCATCGGCTGGCTGTTCATCCGCCGCATCGTCGATATCAAGGTCTGATCCGATGTTCGAGAACCCGCTCCTCATCCTGATCGCCGCCCTCGCGGCCGGCGCCGTCCTGTTCATCATCTTCGGGGCGGCCACCCAGCAGCCCAAGGACGCTGTCCAGCAGCGCCTCGAGCAGCTCGTGGTCAAGCCCAAGACCCTCGAGGAGGCCGAGCTCGAGCAGCCGTTCTTCGAGCGGGCCGTCCGTCCCATCGTCCAGCGCCTGTCGCGGATGGGCCGTCGGGGCGGCGGGGTGAACATGATCGAGCGCGCCGAACAGCGGCTCCACCAGGCCGGCTATCCGGGTGGTCTCCGCGGCGCGGACTGGATGGGCGTGAAGGTGCTCGCCTCGATCATCTTCGCGATCCTGTTCACGATCATCTTCCTGGCGCTGACCGGGTTCCCGACGGGCATCTTCTTCGGCCTCGGCGGGATCGCGGTCGGCTTCCTGGCACCCGAGTTCTGGCTTGGCCGGAAGATCCGCCAGCGCCAGATGGACATGATCCTCCAGCTCCCCGACGCCCTCGACCTGCTCACGGTCTCGGTCGAAGCCGGACTCGGCTTCGACGCGGCGCTGGCCAAGGTCGTCGAGCGGATGGAGGGCCCGCTCGTGAACGAGTTCCGCCAGGCCCTGGCCGAGATCCGGATGGGCCGCCTGCGGCGAGACGCCCTGCGGGACGTCGCCACCCGGGCCGATGCCCAGCCGGTCACGAACTTCATCGGTGCCATCGTCCAGGCCGAGCAGCTCGGCGTGCCGATTGCCAAGGTCCTCCAGATCCAGTCCCAGCAGCTGCGCATCGAGCGCCGCCAGCGGGCGGAGGAGGCCGCGGCCAAGGCCCCGGTCAAGATGCTGTTCCCGATGGTCGGGTGCATCTTCCCGACGATCTTCATCGTGATCCTGGGCCCGGCCATCGTCACGGTCGTGCGGGGCGTCGGCATCTGACGTGCAGCCGGCGCTTCGGCCGGCGATCCTGCTGGTCGACGACGACGCGACCCTGCTCTCGGCACTCTCCCGCCATCTGACCCGCGAAGGGTTCGCGGTCCGCACCGCCTCGAGCGGTCAGGCCGCGCTCGCCGCACTGGCCCAGTCGTGGCCGGCCCTCATCGTCGTGGACCTGATGATGCCCGGCATGGACGGCTTCGAGCTCAGCCAACGGGTCAAGCGGACGGCCGACCTGCCGATCATCGTCCTGAGCGCGGTGGACGCCGACCAGACCAAGGTCGACGCCCTCCAGCACTTCGCCGAGGACTACGTCGTCAAGCCGTTCAGCCCGGACGAGCTGGTGGCGCGCATCCAGCGCGTGCTGCGGCGGGCGGCCCCCGGCCGGACCCAGGTCAGCATCGGCGAGGGCGACCTCGAGATCGATCTCGCCGGACGCCGGGTCTCGACGCCCGCCGGGACCCACCCGCTGACCCCGACCGAGGTCCGGTTCGTCCAGGTCCTGCTCGGCTCGCTCGACCGCACGGTGCCCACCGAGGTGCTCCTCGACCGGGTGTGGTCGGAGGCGGATGGAGCCGATGCGTCCTACGTCTGGGTGACCGTTCGCCGCCTGCGCCGCAAGCTCGAGCTCGACCCGGATCGGCCTCGCTTCCTGGTCACCGAGCGCGGAATCGGCTACCGGCTGTCTTCGGGCTGACATCCGCCGAAATCCGGCGCCGAAGGTACCCCGCGGGTACCGGTTTGCGGTCCATCGCCTGCAAGGTGAGTCGCAAGGTCTGGCTGATACGGTTCGCACCCATGTTTCCCTGGAAAGGCCAGATCCCCAGCCGTACCGCCGCTCGCCGGTACCTTCCGGTGAGCGCGTTTGCGCGCGCGGTCGCCCATCCTTTCCGGGTGCGACGCCATGATTCCGAGGACGGCCAGGCGCTGGTCGAGTTCGCCCTCGTCTTCCCCATCTTCATCCTGCTCATCGTCGGCCTGATCGAGTTCTCGCTCGCGTTCAACGCCCTCCTGAGCGTGAACTTCGCCTCGCGCGACGCGGCCCTGCTCGCGGCCGAGGCCGGCGAGGACAGCGGATCCGACTGCGTGATCCTCGCCAGCATCGATGCCGACGTCCAGCCGCCCGCTTCCCGGGTGCGCATCGCGACCGTCCGGATCTACTGGGCCGACAGCCAGGGCAACGAGCTGGCGGCCAACGTCTATGCCCGGACCGGGTCGTTCAACTGCACGATGCCCAACAACGCGGTGGTGACCGTGCCGTACACCCTGCAGAGCGGCAGCAACTACCCGGAGAACGAACGATGCTCCGTGCTCGCCGGATGCCCGGAGGATCCCGGCCACACCGAGCTGGACAACATCGGCGTCTCGATCACCTACTCGTACTCCTGGATCACCCCGCTCGCCCAGATCATCACCCTCGGCGGCACCGGGTTCACGCTGACCCACGCCAACGTCATGCGCATGGAGCCGGTGCTGTGAGCGCCCTCCGCTCGCGCCTGGCATCGGTCCGTCGCGGCTCCCGCCGCGGGCAGGCCACGCTCGAGATGGCCCTCATCCTCCCCGTCCTGCTCCTGATCGTGCTCGGCACGCTGGAGTTCGGCTTCGTGATGGACCACAAGCTGACCCTCCAGTACGCCAGCCGCGAGGCGGCCCGCGTCGGGGCGGCACTGGCCACCGGCGGCGGATCGCCGGGGTGCAACACGGTCGACAACGAGATCATCGCTGCTGCGCAGCGCATCCTCGAGAGCAGCGACTCGAACCTCGTGCTGACCAACATCACGGACATCCGGATCTTCCGGTCGGACCTGGGCCCTGGCCCGGACGGCCGTGAGGACATCGGCGGCGACCCGGTCAACGTGTGGCACTACACCCCCGGCCTCGGACCGAGCGTCGACGGCGTGCCCCTCGACTTCTCCGTCTTCGGCAGCGTCGGCTGGAACGCCTGTTCGCGGATCAACACGGGTGCCACCCCGGACGTGATCGGCGTCAGCGTCCGCTACACGTACCAGTCGCAGACGCCGCTCGCGGCGCTCATCAACCTGCTGAATATCCAGATGGCCGACTACACCACCTTCGAACTGAACCCGACCGGCAGCTGAGGAATCGACCCGTGCCCACCACCGAGACCACCATTCACACCAGCAGTGCCGCCCGCCGCCGCGCGTCCGAGGGCACCGGTCGCAGCCGCGGGCAGGTCCTCGTCCTCTTCGCCCTGCTCCTGACCTTCCTGCTGGGCACGGCGGCCTTCGTCGTCGACCTGGCGTGGATCTGGGTGAACGAGCTCAAGGTCCAGCGGGCCGCCGATGCCGGCGCCCTGGCCGGCGTCGTCCACCTCCCGGGTGCCGTCGCCCTGGCGAACAGCTCGGCCCTCGACGAGACCGATCGGAACGGCTACCAGGACTCGACCAACAACGCCGGCAACCAGGCCGCGCAGGCGGTGGACGTCTGGGCACGACCCGACGCCGCCGACCCTCGGCGGATGCTGGTCCGTGTCTCGACGAACATCGAGACCTTTTTCATGCAGATCTTCGGGGTCGACACGCTCAGGATCACCCGTGACGCGAAGGCGGAGTTCGTCCTCCCGGTGCCGATGGGCAGCCCGGAGAACTACTACGGCGTGTTCGGCGCCATCCGAACGCCCGATGGCGGCGTCTGGCAGCCGAACGCAACCGTGGCCCTGGCCGCGCTCACGCCGCGCAACGTCGTGTCCTCGAGCTCCTCGGCCACGGGCACGAACCAGAACAACAATGCCGACAGCTGCAGCACGGCCGCCGGGGTCTCGTGGAGCAACTTCCCCACGACCGGCACCGCGCCCCAGCAGGATGACCGAGTCAACTCGTCCAACAACCAGTGGATTCGGTCCTCGCGACTCAACGACCGCGTCTGCCTGAGCGACTTCGGGATTGCCTTCCCGGCCAACCCGCCGAGCCCGGGCGGTTCAGCTCCGGCCTACCCGGGCCACGTGGTCGACGGGATCGAGGTCCGTATCGAGGCCTTCGACAGCGACAACAACCCGACGACCGCGTCGTGCCAGATCCGGGCCGACCTCATGTGGGGAGCGGCGGGATCCGGAGGCACGCAGAACACGAGCGGCTCCGGTGACAAGACGATGGTCGTGAACAGCATCGAGCCGGCTGCTTCGCCGTGGCAGGTGCTCGGCGGCTCGACCGACCAGTGGAACCGCACGTGGGCCCTGTCGGACCTCACGGCCAACACGTTCCGCGTGCGCCTGTGGAACCTCGACCCGGCGACTTGCGACCAGCTGTCCGCCGGCTGGCCGGCCAACGGAATGCGCCCGTCGGGCGGCACCGCGCCGAGCTCGCCAGTCGCCGGTGAGGTCTACGTCGACACCGTCCAGGTCATCGTCCACTACCACACTTACACCTGGATTCCCGACCCGCAGGTGCGGAGTCCGTACAACCAGGCCCTGAACGCTCGCGGCCTGTGGGGAACGTTCATCAACCAGGGTGCCGAAAAGGTGAACGGCGACGCGTACCTGCCGAAGTGGGACCCGCGGACCTCGGGCGCCAACGCGGAGTACAACCCGAACCAGTACTACAACTACGCGATCGAAATGCCGGCAGGCGCCACGGCCGGTGAGGTCTGGGTGTTCGATCCGGCCTTCTGCGCCACTGACGGCAATGGCCAGTACGGCACTGGCGACCGCTGGTTCAGCGGCTCGACGGCCGCGACCAGTGCGTATTACACCCTGTACAACACCTTCAACACGCCGTTCGACCTTGGTGACGACCTGGCTGGCGTCGTCTCGCAGGCGCACAACATCTTCACCAACCAGCAGGCGTCCGACAAATCCTTGAACGGACCCGGCGGGGTCACCGACTGTGACCAGGGCGCGACGGCGGCCCTGAACGACGGCCGGTTCTGGCACAACCGCTGGTACCCGATGCAGCCATACACCGCCCCGGGCAGCCTGGCCCAGGAAACGCCGGCCTCCGCCGAGCAGCCCTGGCCGTTGCTCGCCGGTGGGCCGACCTCGGCGCCGACCCTGCCGATGACCGGCGGCAACACCTATCGGCTCCACACCCGCTCGACCAACCCGGCCAACGCGACCGCCATGGACAACGCGAACGGGCACAACTCGTTCTCGATCTGGACGCGGGCGTGGTGCGGCGGGAGCGTCTGCGCCAGTGCGCCACGCGTGTACGGACTGGGTGCGATGGAGGCCTTCACACCGCTACCCGGTGGTGGGGCGGCCCAGTTCTACCTGGCCGAGATCGAGCCGGTGCACGCCGGCAAGAGCATCGAGATCCGGCTCTGGGATCCGGGTGACACGGGCAACCTGTCGGCCGACCTGCGCATCAAGTACCCGTCCGGCGGTGCCTACCAGAACGCCGACATGGACTTCGTCGCCAACGCGGTGGCGTCCGGCGCGGCGAACTGTAATGGGCGAACCGACGATACGGTGGGTCCGGCTGGACCACTCGACCCGGTCATCACGACGAACACCGGAGGCAGCTCGCAGTACAACGGGTGCTGGCTGACCATCGTGATCGTCATCCCGGACACCTACGACGGCGACGCCTGCCCGGGTGTCCCGCCGTGCCTCGACCAGAACTGGTGGAAGATCGAGTACACGATGGGTGGCTCCGCCTCGGAGAACGCCTTCGACCTCACCACCTGGCAGGTGACATTGCGCGGCAACCCCGTCCACCTCGTCGTCCCGTAACCCCGGTGCGTCCACGGGGGGCGCATCGGTCCACGGAGAGGCTCTCGAGAGTCCGTATCATGCGAGTCATGAGCGGCATCGGGGGCCTCGCCGTTTCCACGGCCCGCAGGCCCGGCTGATCCCGACGCGGGTGGACCTCGGCCAACCGGCGCTCCGTCTCTTCGCCATCATCGCGGTCGTCGCCCTGCCCGGCCTCGCCGCCCTGGCCCTCGTCCTGGCCTTCGCCGAGTCCTGGGTCGCCAGCGTCGGAGTCGGGACGGTTGTCCTGCTGATCGGGCTCGCGACGCTTGCCTGGGGAGCCCTCATCGCCGCCCTGACCTCGCGAGCTCTCTCGCGCGACCTCCAGGACGTCGTCGCGATGGCGACGCGCGGGGACGCGTTGAGCCCGTCGGCCGAAGGAGCGGAGGACGACCTCAGGGCGGCCCAACGGAAGCTGCGGACGGCGCTCGACGAGCGGAACCGGCAGATCGCCACCCTCGCCTCGGACGTCGTCGGCGCCCCGATCACCGGCGGGCCGGTCGAGGTCGCGGCGCGGGTCGTGGGCGTGGCCCGCCAGGTGACCGGCGACCCGACCTGGCAGCTCGTCGCGCTGCCGGCCACCGACGCCGCGCTCCCGCCCGGGGTCTATGACGACGATCCCGCCACCCCGGTCCGGGCCGTCGACGAGCTCGCCCAATGGGCGGCCGTCACCGGCGAGCCGGAGCGCCTGACGCCGCGCCACCTCATCGGTCCGTGGGGAGCCGTGGTGGTGGTCGACATCTCGACCGGCGACGACCTGGCCGGCTTCCTCCTGGCCCCGTGGGAGGGCCGCCCCGAGCCGACGCCCGCCGAGCGCGACCTGCTGAGCCTGATCGGCCAGGCGGCGGCCTCCGCCCTCGAGCATTCGGTCCTCTACGCCCGCCTCCGGATCCAGACCGATGAGCTGAACCGGCTGGCCGCGGTCCAGAGCGACTTCCTGCGGGGCATCACCCACGACCTCCAGACCCCGCTCACCAGCATCCGCGCCCTCGCGGCGGGCATCGGGGAGGACGCCGACCTCAGCGACCAGGGCCGGGCCGACCTCGAGGCCATCGCCCACCAGGCCGATCGCCTGCGCCGAATGGTCGGCCAGCTGCTCGCCGTCTCCCGCCTCGACGCCGGCGCGCTCGAGCCGCGGCAGGAGGTCTTCCGGGTTGAACCCATCCTCGAGCGCACCTGGGAGGCGCTCCGCGCCGAACGGCCGTTCACCCAGTCGACCGACGAACCGATGCTCCTCGCGGTCGGCGACCCCGACCGCCTCGAGCAGGTGCTCTGGGCGGTTCTCGACAACGCGGTGAAATACTCGCCGGCCGGGTCGCCGATCGAGACCCGCGTCGGCGGACCGGCAGGCGCCTCGCCGCCCGGCCCGGGTGACTGGATCGAGGTTGCGGTGGTCGACCATGGCCGCGGCCTCAGCCCGACCGAGCGGGAACACGCCTTCGACCAGTTCTTCCGGTCCGATGAGGCGCGGCGTGCCGCGCCCGACGGCAGCGGAATCGGCCTGTACGCAGCGCGCGGGCTCATGGAGGCGATGGGCGGCTCGATCCACCTCGAGGCCGGCGAGGACGAGGGCACCGTCGTCCGGGTTCGGCTGCCCGCCGAGCCGATCCCGACCGGCGAGGCCTGACCCGAGTCATGGCCGTCGAGTGGGTCCAGGTGCGCAATCCGGCTCGAGGATCGGTCCT
>DATBLJ010000101.1:0-3608 GCA_036555375.1 Candidatus Limnocylindria bacterium | reverse complement strand
GTCTCCTCGACCGCGTATTCGTGCCGGGCGCGGCGGTTGACCGCGACCGTGTGCTCACCCACAGCTCGGCTCTCCTCAGCCACGGATCAAAAGAGCCGGCCTTGCGGCCGGCTCTTGTTCGCTACCACGCGATGGCTGTGTCAGTGCACCGCCTCGGTGGTGGCGCGCTTGGAACTATCCATCTGCACACCACCTCCTTTCGTGGCCGCGGATGCTAGCACGCGAATCGCGCGGCCCACAAGCCGGTGGTCGGCACCCAGCCGATGACGTCGGTTCCGACCCGGGCCACGGCACCGGCGTCGGCGCCGTCCGTCGAGCTGGCGGCCGCATCGGCCACCGAGGCGAGGTAGGCCAGCGCCTGGTCGAGGACCGGGTCCTGGTCGGCAGGCGTGCCCTCCGGGACGGTGGCGGTGATGTCGGGCTGGACGCCATCCGGCGCGACGCTGTTGTGCTCGGGGGTGAACCAGCGCGAGATCGTGATCCGGACCCCGCCGCCGTTCGACAGCTCGTCCCAGATCTGGACCGTGTTCTTGCCATAGGTCGGCTCGCCGACGAGGGTCGCCCGATCGGTCTCCTCGAGCGCCGCGGCGACGATCTCCGAGGCCGATGCGGACCCGCCGTTGATGAGGACCGCGACGTCGATGGCCGGATCGGTGGCCCGCCCGTCTCCGGTCGCCTCCCACTCGACGACCTCGTCACCGGCCGACTCCTGGCTGAAGAGGAGGCCCTCGTCGACGAACTCCGACGCGATCTCCTGGGCGGCGGTGATGTAGCCGCCGGGGTTGTCGCGGAGGTCGAACACGATCTGGTCGGCCCCCTGGTCGAGGAGGTCGGCAAGCTGCTCGTCGAACTGCTCCGAGGCATTCGCGCTGAAGCCGTGGAGCGCGATGTAGCCGACGTGGCCGTCGAGCATCTCGCTCTCGACCTCGACGATCACGATGTCGTCGCGGGTGATGGTCAGGTCGAAGACCTCGCCGTCCCGGTCGATGGTGAGGGTCACGTCGGTGCCCTTCGGCCCGCGGACCTTGGTGACGGCGTCCTGGACGGTGAGCCCGATCACGCTCTCCCCGTCGACCGCGGTGACGACGTCGCCGGACTGGATGCCCGCCGCCTCGGCCGGCGACCCGTTGAGCGGGGCGATGACGGTGAGCACGCAGGTCTCCGAGATCGCGGTGCAAGCAGCCAGGTCGTCGGGGTTCTCGGTGTTCTCGATCGCCAGCTCGGCGCCGACACCGCTGAACGTGCCGGACAGGTCGCCCAGCGAGTTCTGGAACTCCTCGGCGCTCATGTAGCCGCTGTGCGGGTCCGGGACGCCGTACTGGAACATGCCCTCCAGGGCGCCCTCGACCAGCTGGTCGTCCGGGAGGTCGTCGACGTACTGGGCCTTGAGCTCGTCGTAGGCCTCGCAGAACGCGGCAAAGGCCTCGCTCGGCGCGGCGCAGCTGCTGCTCGTGCCACCGGCCGCCAGGTAGCCGCCGATGAACAGGGTGGTGCCGAGCAAGGCGGCCAGCGCAAAGACGGCCGCGTAGCGAACGGAGCGGGCGGCCGTCGATCGGGCCGCGGGGCTCTCGGGAGCCTCGGTCGGGACGGGCTGGGAATCAGGTTCGGGCAGGCCCGAAGGTGTCGGTTCGTCCATCTGGGGTGCGGGAGTGTAGCACCGGTCGGATCAAGGCCCGGTTGCGGCCACATGCGGTTCTCGCAACGTGTCGCGGAGGCGGCGGATCAGGCTCCCGAGGCGAGGTGGGCGCGGACGCTGATCCAGCTGCCGACCATCCCAACGACCAGTCCGACCGACAGGATGAGGATGGCGACGAAGGTCAGGAACTGGGCCCCGACGGCGGTGGGCATCTGGAAGATCTCGATCAGGAGCGGCTGGATCGGTCGCCAGATGAGGGTCACCAGGAACACGGTGACGATCGCTCCCAGGAGGCCGCAGAGCATGCCCTCGACGATGAACGGCCACCGGATGAAGGCGTCGCTGGCCCCCACCAGGCGCATGATCTCGATCTCGCGGCTCCGCGAGAAGACCGCGATCCGGATCGTGTTCACGATCATGAACACCACGGTCAGCCCGACCAGGACCATGGCCGACAGCCCGGCCAGGCGGACGACGTTGGTGACCCCCAGCAGTTTCTCGTACTGCTCCTCGCGGGTCGTGATCCGCTCGACCTCCTCGCGCTGGCTCAGCTCCTCGGCGACCGACGCGCCGAGCGTCGGATCGGTCAGGTCGACCTCGATGCTCGAGTACAGGCTGATGGCGGCGCCCCCGGTGTCGAGCTGCTGGCCGCGTTCGGCGTAGGTTTCCTCGAGCCGGCGCATGGCCTCCTCCGGGGAGATGTACTCGACCGAGGCGACGCCCGGAATCTGGCTGACATCGGCAACCAGGGCGGCGATCTCGTCCTCGTTCAGGTCGTCGACGAGGCGGGCGGTGACCCCGACCTTGCTCTCGATGTAGGACAGGCCCGAGCTCAGGCCACCGAGCACGATGATCAGGCCGCTCAGCAGGACGAGCATGAGGATGACGGTGGCCGTCGCTGCCAGGCTCATCATCCGGTTGCGCCAGAAGCCCTGGCCGGCGCGGACCAGGGTGAACCCGAGGAACCTCAGAAAGCCCAAGACGGGCGCATCCTAGCCGAGGTCAGCCCCGCCGGTACGCGGCTCCCACCTCGTCACGCACGATCCGGCCGCCCTCCAGCGCCACGACCCGGCGGCGCAGGGCGGTGACGATCTCCTGGTTGTGGGTCGCCATGACGAGCGTCGTGCCGAGCGCGTTGATCTCCAGCAGGAGCTGGACGATCTCCCAGCCGGTGACCGGGTCGAGGTTGCCGGTCGGCTCGTCGGCGATGAGGATCGCCGGGTCGTGCACCAGGGCCCGGGCGATAGCGGCCCGCTGCTGCTCCCCGCCCGACAGCTGGGTTGGGAGGTGCTCAGCGTGGTCCTCGAGGCCGACCAGCGACAGCAACCGTGGGACGCGGTGACGGATCTCGGTCAGTGGCGCGCCGGTCACCTCCAGCGCGAACGCGACGTTCTCGCGCACCGTCTTGTTGGGCAGCAGCCGGAAGTCCTGGAAGACGACCCCGATCCGGCGCCGGATGCGGTGGACCTGGGCCCGGCTGATGCGGGCCAGGTCGCGGCCGGCGAGGTAGACCCGTCCCTTGGTCGCCACCTGTTCGCGGACGAGGAGCCGGATGAAGGTCGACTTGCCGGCCCCCGATGGCCCGACCAGGAACACGAAGTCGCCGCGGCCGATCTCGATGTCGACGTTCGTCAGGGCGACCTTCCCGTTCGGGTAGGTGACCGCCACGTCGACCATCCGGATGAGGGGTTCGTCGGGGGTCGCGATCGCGCTCATGCGTCGGGCCTCATGCCGCCCCGTCCCCGTTCGTGCCGATCTGGGACCGTAGGTAGCCCTCGATGAAGGCGTCGAGGTCACCGTCGAGGACGGCGGTCGGGTTCGCGGTCTCGACCCCGGTCCGGAGGTCCTTGACCATCGTGTACGGCTGGAGGACGTAGCTCCGGATCTGGTTGCCCCAGCCGGCCTCGACGTGCACCCCGCGCAGGCGCGCCAGCTCGGCCTCGCGCTCCTCCTCGGCCCGCTCGACGAGCTT
>DATBLJ010000103.1:0-18258 GCA_036555375.1 Candidatus Limnocylindria bacterium | reverse complement strand
TGGGGCACGGCGGCGAATGCCTGGCTCGAGACCGCGCCGGCGCCAGCGTCGGCCGCCGGCTCGAGCCTGGAGCGGCTCCCCGGAGGAGCCCTCGGTTCGGGCCAGGACACCGACCACAACCTGGTCGACTTCGTCGTCCGCGCGCTGCCCGATCCGCAGAACAGCGCGTCGCCGCCAGTGCCGGATGACCCGGCCACCCCGACCCCCAGCGTGGAGCCGATTGCGACCGAAAGCCCGACGCCAGGTCCCACGCCCATGTCCACGCCCGCGACTTCGACCCCGTCACCCACGCTCGTGCCGACCACATCGCCCACCTCGACAGGCAGCCCCACGGCGTCGCCGTCGCCAACGCCACCACCTTCGCCGACCCCGGGCCTTGCCCCGATCACGATCGCCGAGGCCCGCGCCCTTCCGGACGACACGGAGGTGGTCGTCACCGGGATCACGCTCAGCGCGTCGGACTTCACCGAGGGCGGCGGCTATCTCGCCGACGCGACCGGCGGAGTCGCGGTCCTTCTCGGCGACGGCAGCTTTCCACGCGGGGTCGAGCTGATCGTGCGCGGCGCGGTGGATGACCGGTTCGCCCAGCGCACCCTCCGGGCGACGGGCGCCGACCTCACCGTCGGGCCGATCGGGACCGAGCCCGATGCGGCGGCGGTCGGCACCGGCGCGGTTGGGGAGCCGGTCGAGGGCCAGCTCGTGACGATCACTGGGGAGATCCAGGGCTCCGCCACATCGCTGAGTGCCGGGCTTGCCTACGAGGTCGACGACGGATCCGGCCCGGTTCGAGTCCTGGTGAGCGCCGCGACCGGGATCGACACGGACTCGTGGACCGATGGGACGAGCCTGGCGGTGACCGGTGTCGTCGGCCAGCGAGACTCCTCGGGAACCGGCAGCGAGGGCTACCGCGTCCAGCCGCGTGACCCGTCCGACGTCGAGATCGTCCTGCCGCCGATCTTCCCGCTTCCGAGTTCGACGCCGTCCTCGGTGCCGACGGGGCCTCCCGAACCAAGCCCATCGCCCACCGCGGCACCATCCACCGCCGCCGCGCCGCTGGTCACGATCGCGCAGGCGCGCGGCGCGGAGGCCAATGCGAAGCTCCGGATCCGTGGGGTCGTGACCCTGCCGACCAACCTCGTCGAGGAGGGGAGCGCGGTCGTGGCCGATGGGAGCGGGGCGATCCTGGTCCGGGCCGGTTCCGACATCCCGCGCCTGGTGCGCGGCCAGCTGGTCGAGCTGCTCGGAACCCGCTCGACGAAGTCGGGGATGCTCAGCCTGCGCATCACCCAGGCCCTCGTGCTCGGTGCCCAGGCCGATTCGGGCGCCGTACGCCGCGCGACTGGCCGGGTCGGCGAGGCGGACGAGGCGCTCCTGGTCGTGGTCCGAGGCCTGGTCAAGGACGGGCCGCGGCGGACGACCGGCGGGGGACTGTCGCTGACCGTGAACGACGGCAGCGGTGCCCTCCGCGTCTTCGTTGCCGCAGCGAGCGGGATCACGGTCGCGAATCTTCCCGGCGGGGCGTGGGTCGAGCTCAGCGGCGTCGTCGGCCAGCAGACGACCGGTGCCGAGCCGACCGCGGGCTACCGGCTGTGGCCGCGCGACCGGGGCGACATCCACGTCATCGCGACCTCCGCGCCCGGTGGGAGTGGCGGTTCGGGCACGGGTTCCGGGCTCGGCGGAACGACCGGTCGGCCCGGTGCGGCGACGCCGGCGCCATCGGTCAAGGCCATTCGGCCGGGCCTGGGTGGGAGCGTTGCCGAGGCGCCGCCGCTGGTCGCCGGCCGGCCGCTGGCCCCCGCGCTCCGCGGCCATGTGCCGCCGCTCCCGGTCCCGACGGCGGCCGGACTCGGGGCGCTGGCTGGGCTGCTGGTCCTCGCCTGGCGCCACGGGACATGGACACGGCTCCATGCCGAGATCGGACGCCGCGTTGCCGGAGGCGAGGAGGACGAGTCGTATACTCCCGCCCCGTGAGCGAGCCAACGGCCGCCGACGCCCCGCGGACCGGGGCCCGCCAGTACCACATCGCCCTCGAGCGCGGCGAGGTGGCGGAGTACATCGTCCTGGTCGGCGACCCCGGCCGGGTGGCCAAGGTCGCGAGCCGTTTCGATCGGGTCGACCTCGATCGCTCGAACCGGGAGATCACCACCGCCACCGGCACGTACCGCGGCATGCCGATCTCGGCGATGTCGACCGGGATGGGGCCGGACAACGTCGAGATCCTCGTCGCGGAGGTCCTCGAGATCACCGACCAGCCGACGTTCGTCCGCATCGGCTCGAGCGGCGCGCTGCAGCCAGCGATCGGTCTCGGCGACCTCATCATCTCGACCGGAGCGGTCCGCCTGGAGAACACGACCAACTTCTACGTCCACCCCGGATTCCCCGCGATCGCCCACCGCGACGTCGTCTGGGCACTGGAGGCGGCCTGCCGCGAGCTGGGGTTCGCCCACCACATCGGCATCACCGGCACGGCACCCGGGTTTTTCGCTCCGCAGGGAAGGGCGATGCGCACGCTCCCGGTTCGCTATCCTGATCTCACCGAGGAGCTCAGACGTCAAGGCGTCATGAACCTCGAAATGGAGTCGTCGGCACTCTTCGTGCTGGCGGGCCTGGCCGGTTCGCGCGCAGGCACGATCTGCGCGGCCTACGCGCAGCGGACCGACGGGAGCTTCATTGACGGCGCGGACAAGGAGGCCGCGGAGGCTCGCTGTATCGATGCCGGCCTGGCTGGCATCCACCGGCTCTGGGGGAAAGACCAGGGCGGCGGGTCATAACTGGGAATCAACGCTGATGGAGGCAGACTGACCGATGGCGACCGACGGCTACTGCGTCAAGTGCAAGACCAAGCGGACCATGAAAGATGACCGCAAGATCACGATGAAGAACGGCAAGCCCGCGACGCAGGGCACGTGCCCCGTGTGCGGCACGAAGATGTTCAAGATCGGAGGCTGAGCCTCCGCGAGCCTCGCGGCCGTCGAGCCCTGCTCGGCGGCCGTTCCATTTCCGGCCGGTAGAATTGCCTCGTGCATGCCGGTGACGCCGGGCCGATCCTGGCCATCGATCTCGGCGGCACCCGCATCCGCGCCGCCCAGCTGACCGCCGACCTCCGGGTCGCCTACCGCGAGGTGATCCCGACCATGCCTGCGCTCCCCGTCGAGGGCATCCTCGACCGGATCACCGCCACGGCCCGCTCGGTACGCGCCGCGGCGGCCGCGGCCGGTGACCCACCGCCGACGGCGGTCGGCGTGTCCTCGCCCGGCCCGCTCGATCCCTGGCGGGGCGTGATCCACGGGCTGCCGAACCTGCCGGGCTGGGAAAACCTCCCGATCGCCGACCGGCTGAGCGACGCCCTCGATCTCCCAGTCACACTCGGCCGTGACACGAACGTCGCCCTGCTGGCCGAGTGGCGGCACGGGGAGGCCCGCGGCACCCAGAACGCGATTTACATCACCGTCTCGACCGGCGTCGGCGGCGCGGCCGTCGTGAACGGCCGGCTGCTCGAGGGCCCGGACGGGACCGCCGGCGAGATCGGCCACCTGACGGTCGACGTCGATGGCCCGGCCGACGGCGAAGGTGCACCCGGCCATCTCGAGGGCATCGCGGCGGGTGCCGCCCTCGCCCGCGACGGCGCCGCGCTGCTGGAAGCGGGCACCTCCCCGAGGCTGACCGAGCTGGCGGCCGGCGGGAAGCCGGTCGACGCCGAGATGGTGTGCGCGGCGGCGGACGCAGGTGACGCGGCGTGTCGCTCCCTGATCGATCGGGCCTGGACCGCGATCGGCGCAACCTGCGCCGGCCTCGTCAATCTCCTGAACCCCGAGGTCATCGTCCTCGGCGGCGCGATCGCCGACCACCGGCCGGACCTCCATGCCGCGGTCCGGGCCGAGATCGGTCGCCGCGCGTTTCCGGTTCCGGCCGCCCGGGTGCGGCTGGCGCAACCACGGTTCGGGGGCGACGTTTCGCTGGTCGGCTGTTGGCCGCTCATCCACGAACAGGAGGTCTTCCGATGACGACTCGGATCGCGATCAATGGCTTCGGGCGCATCGGCCGCCAGACCCTCCGGGCCGTCCTGGAGCGCCATCCCGACGAGCTCGAGGTGGTCGCCCTGAACGACCTGGCGCCGACCGCGACGAATGCCCACCTGTTCCGCTACGACTCGACCTACGGTCGCTACCCGGGGGAGGTGGACGCGACCGAGAGCGAGATCGTCGTCGACGGCCACCCGATCAGGGCCTTCAGCGAGAAGGATCCGGCAGCACTCCCCTGGGGCGAGCTGGGAGTCCAGCTCGTCGTCGAGTCGACCGGCGTGTTCACCGATGCCGAGAAGGCCCGGGCCCACCTCGACGCGGGCGCGAAGAAGGTGATCATCAGCGCCCCGGCCAAGAACGAGGACCTGACCGTCGTGCTCGGCGTGAACGAGGGCCGATACGACTCGGAACGCCACCACATCGTGTCGAACGCCTCGTGCACGACGAATGGGCTCGCCCTGCCCGCCAAGGTCGTGTTCGATACGTTCGGCATCGAGCGCGGGCTGATGACCACGGTCCACTCGTATACGAACGACCAGCCGGTTCTCGACGTGTTCCACAAGGACCTGCGCCGCGCCCGGTCGGCCGGCCAGAACATCATTCCGACCACCACGGGAGCCGCCAAGGCGCTGGCCCTGGTGATCCCGGAGCTCCAGGGCCGCTTCGACGGCTTCTCGCTCCGCGTCCCGACGGCCACCGTCAGCGTGATCGACCTCGTGGCCCAGACCGAGCGCCCGGTCAGCGTCGAGACGGCGAACGCCGCCTTCCGCGCGGCTGCCGAGGGACCGATGGAGGGGCTGCTGGGGTACACCGAGGAGCCGCTGGTGAGCATGGACTTCAAGGGCGACGACCACTCGTCGATCGTCGACGCGGCCTCGACGATGGTCACCGGCGACCACCTGCTGAAGGTCATCGCCTGGTACGACAACGAGTGGGGGTACAGCTGCCGGGTCGCCGACCTGGCGGCGTTCATGGGCGCTCGCCTGTGACGGTTGCGAAGTTCCGGCCGCTTCACAAGCAGACGGTCCGCGACGTCGATGTCCGCGGCAAGCGCGTCTTCCTCCGTGCCGACCTGAACGTCCCGCTCGACGACGGGCGGATCACCGACGACACCCGGATCCGGGCCAGCCTGCCGACCCTGGTCTACCTCCTCGAGCAGGGGGCGATCGTGATCATGGCCAGCCACCTCGGGCGACCGCACGGCAAGGTCAACGATGCGTATCGGCTCAAGCCGGTCGCCGACCGGCTCAGCCAGCTCCTCCGGCGCCCGGTGCGCATGACCGGAGACGCCCTGGGCCCCGGGGTGCAGGACGCGGTCAACAAGCTCCGGCCCGGGGACCTGCTGCTCCTCGAGAACCTGCGGTTCCATGCGGGGGAGGAGGCCAACGACCCGGCCTTCGCCGAGGCCCTCGCCGGGTTCGCCGACGTCTACGTCAACGACGCCTTCGGGTCGGCGCATCGGGCGCACGCCTCGACCGAGGGGATCACCCACTTCCTGCCGGCCGTGGCCGGGATCCTCATGGAGCGGGAGGTGAACGCCCTGTCGCGGCTGCTGGACAAGCCGCCGCGCCCGTTCCACACCGTGATCGGCGGAGCGAAGATCTCGGATAAGCTCAACGTCCTCAAGGTGCTCGTCGGGCGCTGCCAGGCGATCCTGGTCGGGGGCGGGATGGCTAACACGTTCCTTGCCGCCAAGGGCCTCGAGATGGGGAAGAGCCTGGTCGAGACCGAGCAGCTCGAGAACGCGGCGAAGATCATCGCCGAGGCCCGTCGGCGGCGGATGCGGCTCATCCTGCCGACCGACGTCCTGGTCGCCGCCCAGGTCCACCATCGCGCCCCGCGCGAGGTCGTCTCGGTGAACGCGGTGCCCAAGGACTGGATGGTCGTGGATATCGGTCCCCAGACGGTCGGCAAGTATCGCGAGGCGCTGCAGGCGGCACGCACGATCTTCTGGAACGGACCGATGGGCATCTTCGAGGTCGTCCCGTTCGCCGAGGGCACGAACGCGATCGCCCAGGCGATCGCGGAGCGGACGAAGAAGGGAGTCGTCACGGTCGTCGGTGGCGGGGACTCGGTGGCCGCCGTCCAGCAGCTCCGGCTGAGCGACATGATGAGCCACGTCTCGACCGGCGGCGGCGCATCGCTTGAGTTCGTCGAAGGGCGGACGCTGCCCGGCGTGGCGGCGCTGCTCGACCGGACGTGAGCGCGCACCGGTGAGCGATCGCGCCATCCGGCGTGTCCATGCCCGCGAGATCCTCGACTCGCGGGGCAACCCGACGGTCGAGGTCGAGGTCCGGCTCGAGGGCGGGGCCGTCGGAACGGCTGCCGTCCCGAGCGGGGCGAGCACCGGTGCCCACGAAGCGGTCGAGCTCCGCGACGGCGACATGTCGCGCTACGGCGGGAAGGGCGTCCTCCGCGCGGTGGCCAACGTCAAGGGCGAGATCGCCCAGGCGGTGACCGGACGGGAGGCCGATGACCAGGACGGGCTCGACGAGGCGCTGATCGGCCTGGACGGGACCCCGAACAAGGGCCGGCTGGGGGCCAACGCCCTGCTCGGCGTCTCGCTGGCGGTGGCCCGCGCCGCGGCCGCCGCCTCGGGCGAGCCGTTGTATCGGTCCCTCGGCGGCGACCGCGCGACGACCCTGCCGGTGCCGATGGTGAACATCCTCAACGGCGGAAAGCACGCCGCGGGTGGCACCGACTTCCAGGAGTTCATGATCGTCCCGCTCGGGGCCGCGACCTTCAGCCAGGGCATTCGGTGGGCGGCCGAGGTGTTCCACGCGCTCGGCGCCCTGCTCCGCGAGCACGGCCTGCCGACCGGGGTCGGGGACGAGGGTGGCTATGGGCCCGCGCTGCCGAGCAACGAGGCGGCTATCGAGCTGGTGGCGAGCGCCATCGAGCGCGCGGGCTACCGCCCCGGCGAGCAGGTCGCCATCGCCCTCGACCCGGCGGCGTCCGAGCTCTATCTCGACGACCGGTACACGCTCGGCAGCGAGGGCCGCGCGCTCGACGCCGGCGCCTTGATCGACCTGTGGGCCGACTGGGCCGATCGCTACCCGATCGTCAGCCTCGAGGACGGACTGGCCGAGGACGACTGGTCGGGCTGGACCGATCTGACGTCACGCCTCGGGGAGCGGCTCCAGCTCGTCGGGGACGACCTGCTGGTCACCAACCAGGCGCGCCTCGAGCGCGCGATCGAGGAACGGGCGGCGAACGCGATCCTGGTCAAGGTCAACCAGGTCGGGACCCTGACCGAGACCATCGGCGCGGTCCGGGCGGCGCAGGCCGCCGGCTGGGGGACGGTCATGAGCCACCGATCGGGCGAGACCGAGGACACGACGATTGCCGATCTCGCTGTCGCCCTCGGGACGGGCCAGATCAAGACCGGCTCGATGAGCCGCTCCGAGCGAACGGCGAAGTACAACCGCCTGCTGCGGATCGAGGAGGAGCTTGGGGAACGGGCCGTGTATGCCGGCCGCTCCCCCTACGGCCGATCCGGTTAGGACTCGGCGTCCCCGGTCGGCGCTTCCGGCGCGTCGGTCTTCGAACGGCGCTTGGCGGCGCTCGTCTCGCGGGTGGCACGGGTGACCGCCACGCGGGCCTTGCCGGCCGCGGTCCGGGGCCGATCGGCCGATCGTGCGGCGGCCGCCTTGGACGCCTTGGCGGCGGCGACCTTCTTGCGCTGCTCGGTCTTGCCGGCGGTGGTGCGCTTCCGCGCTCCGGCGGTGGTGTGGCTGTCGGTGGCGTGCGCCGCGTTGACCTTGGCCATCAGCCGGCTCTTGCGCCGGGCGGCGTTGTTCGGGTGGATGATCCCCTTCTCGGCGGCCTTGTCGAGGGCGCTGATCGCGGCCGTCACCGCGGCGTCGGCATCCCCTTCGGCGTGTCCGGTGGCCATCGTGCCGGCCTGCTGGACGAGCGTCTTCGTCTCGCTGCGCGTCCGCCGGTTCACCGCGCGGCGGCGGAGCGCCTGGCGCGCGCGCTTGGTGGCGGAGGGGGTTCGTGCACCTTTCCAGGTGCGGGCCTTGCGAGCCACGAAGGGCAGTCCTCGATAGCGAACGGGGGTCGAACTGGGGTCGCGTCGGCACAAGGGCCGATCGGCGGCGGAGTATAGCACCGAGGTCTCGTCGACACGCGATGCCGGCTTCGGCGACAATCCGCGCCAGATTCGATGCGAACCCCCGCGGTCGTCACTCCCGGCGCCGATCTCAACCCCGGCGCGGACCTCGTGCCCGGGGCTCGGACGCTCCCTCGCGCGGGCGTCGTCGCGCTCGCGGCCGCCGGCCTCTTCCTGGCCATGCTCGCGATCCCGGTCGTCGTCTCCGGCGCCATGGGCCTCGTCTTCGATGGGCGGGTCATGCCCCGCGTCGCGGTCGCCGGGATCGACGTCGGCATGCTGACCGCGGCGGAGGCCGAGGCACGTCTTCGCGCCGTCCTCCCGGACGCGACCGGGGGCGAGCTGGTGCTCACGATCGACGGGACCTCGACGACGATTCCGTTCTCGACCATCGGCCGCGACCACGATTACGCGCGCATGGTGGCCAGCGCCCTGGCGATCGGTCGCAGTGGTGACCTCTGGGTCGACGGCCAGGCCCGGCTGGCGACCCTGGTCGTCGGCAGCCAGGTCCCGGATGCCCTCGCCGCGGACCCCACCCGCCTCAACCAGCTCGTGCTCGACACCGCGACCGCGGCCTTCGTCCGGCCCACCGACGCATCGGTCGTGATCAACCCCGACGGGACCTATGCGATCGCGAACCCGGCTCCGGGCCGGCGAGTCGAGCCCGAGGCCATTCGCACGGCGCTGGCAGCCGCGGTCCGGGAACCCGGCGCGCACGCCGAGGTCGCACTCAGCTCGGAGCCGGTGCCCTTCACCGTCACCCGCGAGACGGCGGCCATCGCCGCCGGCGCGGCGCGGGCCATGCTTGCCGCCCCGCTGGCCCTCATCGACGATGACGACACGTTCACGATCGCCGCCGCCGACCTGAGCCCGGCGATCGGCTTCGGGTCCACGCCACACGGGTACGGAGTCGTCATCGACCGGGCCGCCCTCAGCGAGGCGGTCACCGGACTTGCCCCGAGCATCGAGCGGGCGCCGCAGAACGCGACCTTCGCCTTCGGACCGAACGGCCCGACCGGCGTGACGCCCGCGGTGGACGGGCGCACGCTGAGCGTGCCGGCCACGGTCAGCGCGATCGTGGACGCCCTCGAACGCCGGGGCGTCGGGATCGAGCTGCCTTCGGTGGCCCTCGCCACCTCGGTCGTGGAGCCGGGACTGACGACCGCCGCCGCCCAGGAGATCCTGCCCAAGCTCGTCCGCATCTCGACCTGGACGACCTACTACGTCGTGGCGGCGGGCAATGGCTGGGGCAACAACATCTCGATTCCGGCGCGCGACCTCGACGGGATGCTGATCCTGCCCGGCGAGGATTTTGACTTCTGGCGCGACATCGGCCCGGTGACCTTCGAGCGCGGCTACTCGTACGGCGGCGCGATCATCGGCGGCCGAAGCACCGGTGACCAG
The DNA here is from genome assembly GCA_036555375.1 of Candidatus Limnocylindria bacterium. GTDB lineage: Bacteria > Chloroflexota > Limnocylindria > QHBO01 > QHBO01 > DASTEQ01. Next base: position 8,718 of record DATBLJ010000103.1, on the reverse strand, counting down.
GCGATCGGGGGTGGGATCTGCTCGACCTCGACGACGCTCTTCAACACCGCGCTGCGGGCCGGCCTCCAGATGGGGTCCCGGGCCAACCACTACTACTACATCGACCGCTACCCGATGGGCCTCGACGCGACCGTCTTCGCGACCGACTACTACGCCCAGTCGATGACCTTCACCAACGACACCGAGTCGCCGCTGATGATTCGCTCGTACGCCTCGCCGGGCGTCGTCCGCTTCGACCTGTGGGGCATGCCGCTCAACCGGACGGTCTCCTTCACGAACCCGGTGACCTGGAACCACACCTACGGCCACGACACGGTCGAGTACACCTCGTCGCTGCCCACCGGCGTCAGCCAGCGAACCGAGTACATCCACAACGGGTTCAGCGTGAGCGTCACCCGCAAAGTCACCGACAACGCGACCGGCGCGGTCATCCACACCGATGAGTACGTCAGCCACTACCAGACCGTGAACGGGGTCGTCCTCGTCGGTCGCTAGGCCGATGCGGGCGCCGGTCTAGACTTGCCCGCCGTGACCGCCCGCGAACGCTTCCGCAACTTCTCGATCGTCGCCCATATCGACCACGGCAAGAGCACGCTCGCCGATCGGCTGCTGGAAGCGACCCACACGATCGACCCGCGGCAGATGACCTCCCAGGTCCTCGACTCGATGGACCTCGAACGGGAGAAGGGGATCACGATCAAGGCCCGGGCGGTGCGCCTGCTCCACACGGCGGCGGATGGCAACGAGTACGTCCTGAATCTCATCGACACGCCGGGTCACGTCGACTTCTCGTACGAGGTCAGCCGATCGCTCCAGGCCTGCGAGGGGGCGCTGCTGGTCATCGACGCCAGCCAGGGGATCGAGGCCCAGACCCTGGCCAACGCCCAGCTCGCCACCGAGCAGGGGCTCGTCCTGATCCCGGTGATCAACAAGGTCGACCTGGCGAGCGCCGACCCCGAGATGGTGATGACCGAGCTCGAGGAGACGCTCGCCATTCCCCGCGAGGAGGCGATCCTCGCCAGCGCCAAGGACGGCACCGGGGTTGCCGAGATCCTCGAGGCGATCGTCGCTCGAATTCCGGCTCCGCCCGGCGATCCCGCGGCTCCCCTCCAGGCCCTGGTCTTCGACTCCCACTACGACCCGTACAAGGGCGTCGTCGCCTACGTCCGGCTCGCGAACGGGACGCTCCACGATCACGACCGGATCCGGTTCATGGCGACCGGGGTGAGCTCCGAGATCCTCGAGCTCGGCTGGTTCCGCCCCCAGCCGGTGGCCGCCGCGACGCTCACCGCCGGGGAGGTGGGGTACGTCGCGACCGGGCTGAAGTCGATCGCCGAGGCCCGGGTCGGCGACACGCTGACCACCCTCCGCCACGGCGCCCCGGATCCGCTCCCCGGCTATCGCCCCGCCCTGCCCCTCGTGTTCGCCGGCATCTACCCGCTGCGAGGCGACGACTACCCACTGCTCCGCGACGCGCTCGACAAGCTCCACCTGAACGACGCCTCGTTCGTCTACGAGCCCGAGTCGAGCGTGGCCCTCGGCCACGGCTTCCGCTGCGGCTTCCTGGGGCTGCTCCACATGGAGATCGTCCAAGAGCGGCTCGAGCGTGAGTTCGACCTCGACCTGATCGCCTCGGCGCCGTCGGTGGAGTACCGCGTCCATCGCCACGGCGGCGCGGAGGTGATCGTCGACAACCCCGCCCGGATGCCGGACCCGGGCGAGATCGAGGACATCGCCGAGCCGTGGGTCGAGGTCCAGGTCATCACCCCGACCGACTACCTCGGGGCGGTCATGGAGCTGGCGACCTCGCGCCGCGGCACGCTGGGCCCGATGGAGTACCTCGATCCGCGCCGGGTCAACCTCCACTTCGAGATGCCGCTGGCCGAGCTGATCGTCGACTTCTATGACCAGCTCAAGGGCCGATCGAGCGGCTACGCGAGCCTCGACTACGCGTTCAGCGGCTATCGGCCCGGCGACCTCGTGAAGCTCGACATCCTCGTCAACGGCGAGCCGGTCGACGCGCTCAGCCTGATCGTCCATCGGGAGAACGCGCCGCGCATCGGCCGGACCCTGATCGAGAAGCTGAAGCAGCTGATTCCGCGCCAGTCGTTCGAAGTGCCGGTCCAGGCGGCCATCGGGTCCCATATCATCGGTCGGGAGACGATCCGGGCCTATCGCAAGGACGTCATCGCCAAGTGCTACGGCGGTGACATCACCCGGAAGCGAAAGCTGCTCGAGAAGCAGAAGGAGGGCAAGCAGCGCATGAAGCGGGTCGGCTCGGTCGAGATCCCGCAGGAAGCGTTCCTTGCCGTGCTCCGCGTCAACGAGACCGCGAGCTGATGTCCGCCCTGGGCGACTTCGGCGACTCCCTGCGACTCGCCATCGCGATCGGGATGACCGTCTTCATGGTCGTCCTCCGCTTCGACCAGGAACGGATCATGCGCTCGGACTACTTCCGAAGCCGATCCCGCTGGATGGGGCCGCTCAGCTACTACGGCCTGGTCCTGATCTTCACCGCCGGCATCATCCTGATCCTGCCCAACGGCCGGGCCCAGCTGTTCCTCGTCGGCGGCGACCCCTCCGAGCTGCTGACCCCGATGATCATCTTCGGGGTGGTCGGCGCCCTGAACGGGGCGGCCCTCGCCCTCCTCCGCTTCCGGTCGCTCGTCCCGCTGCCGCTCGACATGCTCCCCAACCGGACGCTCGGGGCGGCGCTGAACGCGGTTGCCGAGGAGCTCCAGTTCCGGTCGGTGATCCTGGGCCTGATGATCGTCGGCGGCCTGAACCCGGCACTGGCGGTCGCGCTGCAGGCGATCCTGTTCGGGGCCGCGCATCGGCGGGTCTGGCGCGAGCGGGACTGGTACTTCGTGATCGGCTCGGTGATCCTCGGCTACGCCTGCGGCCTGGTCACGATCAACACCGAGTCGGTCATCCCGGCCATGGTCGGCCACTTTGCGGTGACGATGGGCATCTTCGCCTTCGCCGGCGGCCGGCTCCGGATGCAGCGCATCTAGCAACCCATCAGGTCTGGGAGCCGTTGGCTCCCGGCTCTACACTCGGCGCCGGATGATCTCCTGCCCGAATTGCGGCCGATCCAACCCCGAGGACGCCCGGTTCTGCCTGAACTGCGGGCACGCCCTCGTGATGCGGGTCGGCGCCGAGGAGCGCCGCCGGGTGACCGCCCTGTTCGCCGATCTCGTCTCCTCGACGGCCCTGTCCGACCGGCACGACCCCGAGGTCGTGCGGGCCGTGGTCTCGGAGTTCTTCGAGCGGGCGACGACCGAGATCCATCGCTACGGCGGCACCGCCGAGCAGTTCCGCGGCGACGCGGTGATGGCCGTGTTCGGCCTCCACCAGGCCCACGAGGACGACCCCGAGCGTGCCGTCCGGGCGGCGTTCGCGGTGCGCGACGCGCTCGCCGAGCTGGCGCCGGCGGCGGCCGAGCGCCACGGGATCGCCCTCCAGGTCCGGATCGGGGTCGAGGCCGGCGAGGTCGTGGTCGGCGACCCGTTCGGTGGCTCGACGATGGCCACCGGGGATGCCCTGAACGTCGCCGCCCGGCTCGAGACCCAGGCCCAGCCGGGCGAGATCATCGTCGGGGTCGCCGTCCACGAGGCGACCCGGCGCGCCATCGCCTACGAGCCGGCCGGGACCTGGGAGCTGGCCGGCAAGGCCGAGGCGATCCCGGCCTGGCGGGCGTTGGCCCCGACCGCCGAGCCGGGCCAGGCGCGGGGCATCGAAGGTCACCGCGCGCCGTTGACCGGGCGCGACGAGGAGCTGGCCCTCCTCCGCGAGGCGGGCCGCCGCGTCCGCCACGAGCGGAAGCCGATCCTGTTCACCCTGCTCGGGGTCCCGGGCGTGGGGAAGAGCCGGCTCGTCGAGGAGCTCGGCTCGGAGCTGGTCGCGGATGGCTGGCGGGTCGTCCGGGGGCGCTGCCTGCCCTACGGAGAGGGGATCACCTACTGGCCGCTCGGCGAGATCGTCCGCGACGTCGCCGGGATCGGCGCCGACCAGTCGAGCGCCGAGGCGATCGCCCACCTCCGGGCGGTCACCCCCGACGACGCCACCGCCGACTGGCTGGCCTTCGCGATCGGCCTGACGCCCGGCCCGCCGGCCGAGGGCGAGGCGCTCGACCGCGAGATCGCGGTCGCGATTCGACGCCTGGTCGAGGCCGCGTCCGCCGAGCGACCGCTCCTCATCGTGGCCGAGGACATCCACTGGGCCGAGCCGCCGCTCCTCGATCTGCTCGAGTACCTCGCCACCTGGACCCGCGACCGCCCGGTCCTGATCCTCGCCCTCGCCCGGCCCGACCTGCTCGACCACCGCCCGGCGTGGGGAGCCGGTCGGATGGAGGCGTCGCGCCTCCAGCTCGAGCCGCTCACCCGCGCCGAAACGACCGCACTGGTCGGCGCGCTGCTCGCCGTCGACGGTCTGCCCGACCGGCTCCGCGACCAGATCCTCGACCGGGCGGAGGGGAATCCACTCTTCGTCGAGGAGACGATCCGGCTGCTCCTGGAGCGGGGCGCCGTCGTCGAGCGCGAGGGCCGCTGGGTGGCGGCCGAGTCGATCGGCGAGCTCGAGGTGCCCGAGACGATCGAGGCGCTGATCCGCGCCCGGCTCGACGCCCTGCCGCGGGCGGAGCGGTCGGTCATCCAAGGCGCATCGGTCATCGGCCGGGTGTTCCAGCGCTCAGCGCTGGCGACCGTCATGGAGGAGCCTGTCGAGGCCTCGCTCGAGGAGGCCATCCTCCGCGACCTGGTCAGCGAAGAGCCGGCGACCGACCCGTCCTACCGCTTCAAGCACATCGCGATCCGCGACGTCGCCTACGGCTCCCTGCCCAAGGCCCGTCGCGCGGAGCTCCACCAGCGCACGGTGGCCTGGCTCCGTGATTGGGCCGGGGACCGGCGTGACGAGTTCGTCGAGATCGAGGCCCACCACCTCGAGGCGGCAGCCGTGCTCGAGCGCGAGCTCGAGGGGCGAGCCGATCCCGACCTGGTCCGCCAGGCGGTAACCGCCCTTCAGCGCGGTGCCGCAAAGGCGGCGGCGCGCGACGATCTGCCGGCCGTCATTGCATTTGCGAAGCGGGCCCTGGCCCTGGAACCAGCCGATGCGGAACGGCGGCTCGAGCTCGAGACCGTCCTGTTCGAGGCGCTGTTCGAAAGCGGTGACTTCAGCGCTGGACGCAGCCTGGCCCAGCAGGTGGCCGATACCGCCGGCGCGGCCGGCCGACGCGACCTGCGCGGGCGCGCCCTGCTGCGGGTCGGGCTGGACGCCGCAGTCGGGACCGGCGGTGAGCGGGATCGGCCTCGGGGCGTGGCGCTCCTGCTCGAGGCCCGCGAGGAGCTCCAGGCCGCCGGCGACCCGCTCCACGAGTCCGACGTCCTCTACTACCTCGGCTTCGGTGGCCTCCTCGATGGCGACCTCGACGCGGCGCTCGGGGCGTGGCAGGGCGCGGCCGAGCTCGCCCGCGCCGCCGGCGACCCGAGCCGCGAGATCCGCGCTCTCCAACGCGTGACCCACGCCCTGTTCGAGGTCGGCCGCCGGGAGGAGGCCGAGCAGCTCCTCGAGCGGACCGCGGCCCTGGCCGCCGACCTGAGCCGCGTTACCCAGGCCCAGGTCTGGAAGTCCCAGGGCCAGTTCCTGACCAGGTACGGGGTGGATCTCGACCGCGGCCGCGACCTCCTCGTCCAGGCCTACGAGGTCGGGGAGGAGTGCGGCGACTTCGACCTGCGGGTCGGGTCGCTCTCTGCGCTGGCCGAGAGCGCGGTCGTCACCGACGACGGCGCGGCCGCCCTTCTCTGGTCCGAGGCCGAGCTCGAGCTCGTCACCGCCCTCGACCAGGAGTGGATGGTGGCCGCTGCCGAGCACTGGGTGGCCCAGTCGCACCTCGCGCTTGGCGACCCCGCAGCTGCGGAGCCCCACGCGCGTCGCGCGACCGAGCTCGCGACCGGCGACGAAGCGTCGATCGCGGCCAACGCCCAACTGGACCTCGCCCTCGTCCAGGACGCGCTCGGCCATGAGGCCGATGCGGCGGCGATCTTCGAGTCGGCGGCCACCGTGTTCGCCTGGCTGCCGTTCAAGACCGATCGCGCGTCGTTCGACCTTGCCCTCGGCGCGTTCCACCTCGCCCACGGCCGCACCGAGGAAGGGGAGCGCCTGATCGCCAAGGCCAGATCCGCCTTCGAGGCGTTCCTCGGCCCGCAGACACCGTTCCTGACCTATGTCGACCGGATCGCGGCCGAGGCACGGCGACGGGAGTCCCTGGGCTGACCGTCTTCCGCCCGGCCGGGCGGAAGACCATCAGTTGAGCAAATGCGATCAAGCACGTCACCGCCCGGGTCGGTGACCATGGGCGCATGAGCGTGGCGACCGATACCTTCGCAGCATTCGTGGGCGTTCTGGCCGATGCCCTGGACGACCACGACGCTTCAGGGGTCGAGCTGGCGGCCCGGGTGCACTTGTCTCGGTCGCACCTGGATCGAGTGATCGCAGCCACCGCCGGCGAACCGCCCGCCCGATTTCGACGGCGGATCCTCCTGGAGCGAGCGGCCTTCCAGCTGGCCACCACCAATCGCTCGGTACTCGACGTGGCGCTCGACGCCGGATACGCCTCGAATGAGGCCTTTACCCGTGCCTTCGCGCGGGCCTATGGCGCCGCGCCGGCCAGCTGGCGGCAGACTCCCGCACAGCCTCGCCTTCCGGCCCCCAACGCCGTCCACTTTCACCCTCCCGGCAGCCTCCGGCTGCCGGCCTCAACGGAGGTCGATCCCATGGACCTGTTGATTCGCATGGTCGAGCACCACGTGTGGCTCGTCGGACAGATGGTCAGTCGAGCCGGGTCCCTCTCGGCCGAGCAGCTGGACGAACCCATCGTGATCTCGGTGGAGGGCGTCGACGACGATCCGACCCTACGCTCTCTGCTCTCGCGCCTCGTGGGCCAGATGGGCATGTGGAATGCCGCACTCGCGATGCGGGTCTATGACTGGGACGTCGAGCGCGGCGAAAGCATCGCCAGCATGCAGACGCGCCTCTCCACCGAGGGAGCTGCATTCGTCGGGCATGTCCGCGAGGTGGTCGACACCGGTCGGCTGGACGACACGTTCGTCGACGCCCTCTGCGAGCCGCCCGAGGTGTTCACGTACGGAGGAATGATCGCCCACGTGCTGACGTTTGCCGCACATCGACGCACCCTCGTCGCGGGCGCGCTGATCGACGCCGGCGTTACCGATCTCGGCGCAGGCGATCCGATGCGCTGGGTGGCCGAACCCGCCTGATCAGGGATCAACGGCACCGCGAGCTGCACGCGATGACGAGGCTCCGGAGAGCTCCCTGGCGAACTGAGTGCCCACTCGCGCAGGTGACTCTGGCTGCTAGTGTCGACCTCCCGATCGCCAGTCGAGGTCCCCGATGATTCGACCAGAGGACGCCTATGAGGCATACGTCCAAGCCTGGAACGAGCCGGAGCGGGCGGCAGCCCTGCTGGAGGAGTGCTGGGCGGCGGACGGCGTCTACGCCGACGACGAGGTACCCGATGGCGTCGTCGGACGGGCGGCGCTCGTCGCCCTGATCGTGGCCACCCACCAGGCCCTGCCAGGGTTCCGGGTGTGGTCGACCAGCGCCCCGAGGATGCTGGCCGACCGACTGGCCGTTACCTGGGCGGGGGAGGGTGGCGACCCGCTGGAGCGCCAAGCCGGCTCCGATGTCATCGAGTTCACCGCGGACGGGCGGATCGCTCGCGTCACCGACGTGCTCACCGCGACCTGACCGCTTCGTCCCCCAGCCTCCGGCCCTCGCGTTGACAGGCATTTCGTGGCGGCGGTAGGATCAAAAGGCACCGGATTGGCACTCTCATGGGTAGAGTGCTAACATTCTGAGCGAGAAATGCCTGAGCGCACGCCACAGACTGCCAATTCGCCCCGCCCGCCGGTCGAGCTGACCGAGCGGCAGCGTGCCGTGCTGCGCGCCGTGGTCGAGGACTACTTCCTGACGGCGATCCCGGTCGGCTCGGCGGCGCTGGTCCGGCGCTACGGCCTGGACGTCAGCCCGGCCACCATCCGGAGTGCGATGGCCGACCTCGAGATGCTCGGACTGCTGACCCACCCCCACACCTCGGCCGGCCGCGTCCCGTCCGACCTGGGCTATCGCTACTACGTCGAGTCACTCATGCGTGAGGCGGAGCTCGACCGCGCCGACGCGCTCATGATTCGCCACCAGTTCAGCCAGGTCCAGCTCACCACCAATGACTGGCTGCGCCTGGCGGCCTCGACCCTCGCCGCCTCGACCCGCGCCGCCGCGGTCGTCACCCCGGCGCGCGCCCGGCGTGCGAAGTTCGCCCACCTCCAGCTCGTCGACCTGCCCGACCACGCGCGGATGGCGGTCGTCGTCCTGACCGACGGGACGGTCATCCAGCGCCATCTCGATCCGGCCGCGCTGACTCGCGCTGCCGGCGGCGAGGTGACCCAGGCCGCGTTCGACGCCGCCGCCGCCGAGCTGAACGCGGAGCTCCATGGCCTGACCGCTCCCCAGTCGCGCCGCCGCGCCCGGAAGCTCACCCCGCTTGCCGCCCACGTCGCCGAGTCGGTGGCCGGCCTCCTGGACGAGGCCGAGGACACGACGATCGAGGACGTCTACACCGACGGCCTGGCCTACGTCCTCGACCAGCCGGAGTTCGCCGGCGGGCACGCCCTGCGGCCGGTCCTCGAGGCCATGCAGCGCGCC
>DATBLJ010000094.1:0-5320 GCA_036555375.1 Candidatus Limnocylindria bacterium | reverse complement strand
AACGACATGCACGTCGCGCCTCTCCACAGCGCGCTGGCCGGCAACGATCCCGAGATCGTCCGGCTCCTGCTCGAAGCCGGCGCCGACGTGAACGCCGTCCAGGCCGATGGCTACACGCCCCTCCATGAGGCAGCCCAGAACGGCGACCGGGACACGGCCGAACGGCTGGTCGCGGCGGGCGCCGATCCCACAGCACGGCTCGACGATGGATCGACCCCGGCGGATTCGGCGCGCAACGCCGGCCACGTCGTGCTGGCCGACTGGCTCGACAGCCTCGTAACCGGGGGATAACCGGCAGGTAAGCCAGGCGCGGTGTCATCGGTTCGACGAGAAAGCCGGGAGTCTGCTCGCGGAACCCTCGTCGTCGGACGAGGACAAGACCAATGTCGAACCGATCGCGGGCGACGACCGGCGGCGGCTGGCCGCGCTAGGCACGAATTCGGGGCCAAGGTGGCCTGCGTGAAGGCCCGGGCTATCATGGCCGGACTCATCTGCCCGTGAGATCGCCGACGCATGACCTTCGATCGCGTGGCGGTCGTCGAGGATGCCCTTGACGCCCTCCTCGCCGAGCTGACGCCAACCGAACAGCCGCTCGGACCCGACGACCCGATTCGTCCGGGCTCGAGCCTCACCGCCCGGCGGGCGGTCGACCTGTTCGAGGACCAGGTCGTCAGCCGCCAGGTCGACCGCGCCGCCCGCGAGCTGAAGAAGACGAACCGCAGCTTCCACACGATCGGGGGCGCGGGCCACGAGAACAACGCCGTTCTCGGCGCCCAGCTGCGGATCACCGATCCGGGATTCCTCCACTACCGCTCGGGCGGATTCATGATGGCCCGCGCCCGGCAGCTGCCCGGCAGCACCCCGGCCTTCGACGCCCTGCTCGGGGTCGTCGCGTCGCGCGAGGACCCGATCGCCCAGGGCCGGCACAAGGTCTGGGGCAGCCGGCCGCTCTGGATCCCGCCGCAGACCTCGACGATCGCCTCCCACCTGCCGAAGGCGGTCGGCATGGCCTACTCGCTGGCCCGGGCTCGGCGGCTCGGCCTCGCCGCCGACCTGCCCGCGGACGCGATCGTCCTGTGCTCGTTCGGCGATGCATCGGTCAACCATGCAACGGCCCTGGCGGCCTTCAACACCGCGCGCTACGGCGCGCGGATCGGCCTCCCGATGCCGATCCTCTTCGTCTGCGAGGACAACCAGACCGGAATCAGCGTCCCGACCCCGGCGGGGTGGATCGAGTCGACCTTCTCCTCGCAGCCGCACCTGCACTACCGCCACGCCGGCGGGGAGCTGGACGAGCTGTGGGACGCCGTGGCCGAGGCGATCCACGTCGTGCGGGCCGCGCGCGAGCCGCTGTTCCTCCACCTCGACGTCGTCCGGCTGTGGGGCCATGCCGGGTCCGACGCCGAGCACGGCTACCGCTCCGCCGACGAGATCGCGGCCGCCGAGCAGGCGGATCCGCTCCTGCGGAACGCGCGGCGCCTGGTCGCGACCGGCGCCGCCCAGCCGGACCAGCTCCGTGCGCTGCTGGCCGATGCCCGTGAGCGGGTCTGGGCCGCCGCGGAGGAGGCCGCTCGCCGGCCTCGACTGAGCACGGCGGCGGAGGTCACCGCGCCGATGGCCCCGTACCACCCGGACCTGGTGGCCGCCCGGGCCGCGGGACCGGTGCTGCCCGAGGACGAACGCCGCGCCCTGTTCGGCGGGACGCTCCCCGAGGAGGCCACCCAGCCGACGGCGCGGACGCTGGCCGGCCACATCAACGCGGCGCTGACCGATGAGCTCGGCCGCCGGCCGGAGCTCCTGGTGTTCGGGGAGGACGTCGGCAGGAAGGGCGGGGTCTACAACGTGACCCACGACCTCCAGAAGCGGTTCGGGGCGGGGCGCGTGTTCGACACCCTGCTCGACGAGACCTCGATCCTCGGCATCGCCCAGGGCGCGGCCCACGCCGGCCTGCTGCCGATCCCGGAGATCCAGTACCTGGCTTACGTCCACAACGCGCTCGACCAGATCCGCGGCGAGGCGGCCTCGCTCCAGTTCTTCAGCAGCGGCCAGTTCCGCAACCCGATGGTCGTCCGGATCCCGGGGCTCGCCTACCAGAAGGGGTTCGGCGGCCACTTCCACAACGACAACTCGGTCGGCGCCCTGCGCGACATTCCCGGCCTCGTCCTGGCCGTCCCCTCGCGGGGCGAGGACGCGGCCCGGATGCTCCGCGGCGCGATCGCGATGGCCCTCGAGGACGGGCGGGTGGTCGCCTTCCTCGAGCCGATCGCCCTCTACCACGAGCGCGATCTCCACGCCGAGGGGGACGGCGCCTGGCTGGGGGACTACCCGTCCCCGCCGGCGTACCTGCTCCCCGGGGAGGTCGGTGTCTCCGGGAAGTCGGCCACCGACCTGCTGATCGTGAGCTACGCCAACGGGCTGCGGATGTCCATCCAGGCGCGGGCCATCCTCAAGCGCGAGCACGGGATCGCCGCTCGGGTCGTCGACCTGCGCTGGCTGAACCCGCTCCCCTTCGAAGCCGTCCGGGAGCACGCCGCCGCGTGCGGCCGGGTGCTCGTCGTCGACGAGTGCCGGGCGACCGGGGCCGGGATTGCGGACGCCGTGATCGCGGACCTCGCCGAGCAGGGCTTCGACGGCCAGCTGGCGAGCGTGCGCGCGGTGGACTCGTTCGTCCCCCTTGGGACCGCCACATCCGCGGTCCTGGTCGGGCTCGACCAGATCGTGGCCGCGGCCGTCGAGACCGCAAACGCCCGCCGCGCATCGACGCGCGTGCCGGCCGAGACCGCCGGGGGCCGGGCATGACCGACGAGCGGCCGCGGGCGGTCCTCGTCCTGCCGGGGCGCGGCGCCTACCTCGGGGCGTCGCTCGGCTCGCTGCCGGCGGACCATGCCTGGGTCCAGCAGGCGGAGGCGATCCGCGCCGAGCTCGGCCTCGACAGCTTGCTCGCGCTGGATGCCGCCGACACCTTCGAGCCGGCGATCCACCTCCGGCCCCTCCACGCCTCGCCGTTGACCTTCCTCGCCTCGTTGCTCGATGCCGAACGGGCGATGGCCGACCATCGGGTGGTGGCCGTCATCGGCAACTCGCTGGGCTGGTACACCGCTCTGTCCGTGTCGGGAGCGCTGAGCTTCGACGACGGCTTCCGGCTGGCCCAGGGGATCGCGATCCTCCAGGAGGAGGCGGTCGAGCGCGGCATCGCCGGCGGACAGGTCATCTATCCCCGGGTCGACGTGGACTGGCAGCCGGCCGAGGAGCTGTCGGCGGCGGTCGACGCGGTCCTGGCGGATGGCGAGGCAGCCGATGGTGAGCGGGTGTACACGAGCGTCGACCTCGGCGGCTACGTCGTCCTGGCGGCCGCCGAGCCGGGCGTCGAGCGCCTGCTCGCGAACCTGCCCCCGGTCCGCCTCGGGGAGCGGCAGTTTCCGCTCCGCCTCGCGTTCCACGGGCCGTACCACACGCCGCTCCTCGAGAGCGTCGCGTCCGAGGCCCAGGCCCGCTTCACGACCCTCGCCTGGCGGGCGCCGGAGGTGACCCTGATCGACGGTCGCGGGGTGCGCTTCACCCCGTGGGCCACCAGTCCCGCCGAGCTGGCGTGGTACACGCTCGGGGAGCAGCTGGTCAGCCCGTATGGCTTCGTGACCGGTGCCCGGGTCGCCCTTCGCGAGTACGCGCCCGACGTGCTGGTCCTGACCGGGCCGGGCACCACGCTGGGCGGAGTCACCGGCCAGATCGTCGTGGCCGAGGGCTACCACGGCATCCGCACCCGCGCCGACTTCGAGGCCACCCAGGCCGGTCCCGATCCGCTCGTCCTGTCGGTCAGCCGCTGATCGACCCCTGTTTCGGCGGGGACGCCTCGGCAACGCACCACTCGCTCCACTGCCGCTCGGACGAGGAGCTCATCAGGAACCGGCAATCCAGGCAGACGCGATGGTCGACCTTCCCGCGCACGGGACAGTCCACGAACTCCCCCTCGAGGGTACGTACCGCCCCTCGGCATTCGACCCATGCGTCGCCGGCCGATCGCATTGCGGCCATTGGCTGATCCATCCTTCTGGCGTCAGGACGATCCTGGGCTCCCGCCGGACCGCCGGGAAGTGCCGTTCGGCCCGTTCTGCGACCAATCGGGATGGCGTCCCCGGCAGGATTCGAACCTGCGACCCGCTGCTTAGAAGGCAGCCGCTCTGGTCCACTGAGCTACGGGGACCCGGACAAGGATAGACAGGCTAGACTCCTTTTCAATGACCGATGAGTCCCCGTCCGCCCCTCCGCCGGCGCTCCAGCCGACCCAGCTCGACATCGACAAGGGGCTGCTCCGCGACGAGGACCTGCTGAATCCGGAGCACCTGCGCCGGATGGACCAGACCCTCCTGCGCCGGAACCTCGACCACGCCCGGATCACGTCCCGGAAGCTGTCGCTCCAGCTCCAGCAGTACGTCCACCTCTACACCCCCGAGGCGAACGAGCTCCGCCGCCGGATCGAGAAGTACCTGATCATGGAGCAGCTGATCGAGCGGGAGATGGCGCGCCGCCACACCTACTGAGCGCGGCGTGGACCGAGAATCGGGCCCGATTTGTGGATATCTACCGGGCCCGAACCGGCCATCGTGGATAACTCCGTCAGCCTCGATCGGGCCCCGAACCGCTCCTGGCGGTCCCGTGGACCCGCGCGGGTCAGCCGCCCGCCCGCATCGGTCGATGGTGGCCGGTTCGCCGGCCGGACCCGTGCGCTGGGGCCACCTCAGGCGCCGAGCGGTCCCAGCAGGACCGGCTCCGGCGTCTCGGGCAACGCGTCGACCACCTCCCGGACCCAGCTCGCCAGCCGCGGCATCTCGAACAGCGAGAACGTCACGCCATAGGCCTCGAGCTGCTCGAAGCCCCAGCCGTTGAACTCACGGCGAGCCGCGACGACCCACATCTCGTCGTAGAGCTCGGGCCAGGCACGTGGCCGGCGCCGGTGGCAGAACCGGATGAACTCGGCGACTTCGGGTGGCGGCGTCCCGACGGGCTCGGTGCCGTGCGGCGTCTCCGAGGGAGCGTCGGCGGCCGAGACGGGGGTGTCGGGATCCAGCACGATGGCGAGGCGACTCGAATAGATGCAGCAGAACCGATGAGGACTGGGTTGGGATGCTAGGCGTCGGCGCGGAATGGTAGGAGCCGATGTCGCCCGCCGGAAGGGGTGATGTCCACCAACTTGTCCACATTCCTTTCCACCGAGCCCCTCCGGGTGGACAGGTCCGCGTCAGGCGGTGGAAAGGTCCCGAAACCGGACCTCGCCGTGGTCGGCGGCGGGTTCCAGGAAGGCCATCAGGCGCTGGCCCTCGGC
>DATBLJ010000066.1:0-23643 GCA_036555375.1 Candidatus Limnocylindria bacterium | reverse complement strand
CACCGGCAAGACCCTGCTCGCCCGAGCGGTCGCCGGCGAGGCGGGTGTGCCGTTCTTCTCGATCTCCGGCTCGGAGTTCGTCGAGATGTTCGTCGGCGTCGGCGCCAGCCGGGTCCGCGACCTGTTCGAGCAGGCCAAGCGGAACTCGCCGTGCATCGTCTTCGTCGACGAGATCGACGCGGTCGGCCGCCAGCGCGGCGCCGGCCTGGGCGGCTCGCACGACGAGCGTGAGCAGACGCTGAACCAGATCCTGGTCGAGATGGACGGCTTTGACACGAACACGAACGTCATCGTCGTGGCCGCCACCAACCGGCCTGACGTCCTCGACCCCGCGCTCCTGCGTCCCGGCCGGTTCGACCGCCAGGTCGTCCTCGACCGCCCCGACATCAAGGGCCGGCGCGAGATCCTCGACGTCCATGTCAAGGGCAAGCCCCTCGACAAGACGGTGGACCTCGACGACCTGGCGCGCCGCTCGCCGGGCTTCTCGGGCGCGGACCTCGCCAACCTCGTGAACGAGGCGGCCATCCTCGCCGCGCGGCGGAACAAGAAGACGATCACCCAGCCCGAGTTCACCGAGGCCGTCGACCGCGTGATCGCGGGCCCGGAGCGCCGGAGCCGGATCATCACCGAGGACGAGAAGAAGATCATCGCGTTCCACGAGGGGGGCCACGCCGTCGTCCAGCGAGCTCTCCCCAAGTGCGACCCGGTCACCAAGGTCACGATCGTCTCGCGGGGGATGGCGCTCGGCTACACGATGAGCCTGCCCCAGGAGGACCGATACCTCCACTCGAAGACCGAGTTCGAGGACAAGATCGCCGGCATGCTCGGGGGCCACGTCGCCGAGGAGCTCGTGTTCGGGGACACCACGACCGGCGCCAGCAACGACATCGAGAAGGCGACCGGCCTGGCCCGCGCGATGGTCACCCAGTACGGGATGAGCGAGGCGCTGGGCCCGCTGACCTTTGGCAAGAAGGACGAGATGATCTTCCTCGGCCGCGAGATCAGCGAGCAGCGGAACTACTCCGACGAGGTCGCCGCCAAGATCGACGCCGAGGTCCGCAGCATCATCGACAAGGGGTACGCGCGGGCCACCGCGGTCCTGACCGAGTACCGCGGCGTGCTCGACCGCCTGGCCGACCTGCTCATCGAGAAGGAGACGATCGAGGCCGCCGAGTTCGAGTCCCTGTGGGACGGCATCCTGCCCCCGCGCGACGTGGGTGGACCCAAGGCGGCCGATGCGCCGGCGACGGACGAAGCGCCCGAGGTCGTCGGCGACGACGCCAAGCCGGCCCCGCGCCGGCGTCGCGGCCCGGCACCGCAGCCGGCCTAGACCGCTCGCCCGCACCACACCACGGCCAGCGCCGTCCCAACCGGGACGGCGCTAGTCCTATCGGACCATTCCAGATTCGGAAAGGGTGGTCGTATACTCTCGCGGCTGGTGCGTCCGGGCACCTCTCCCGGAGCACCACACGACAGCGAGGCCGACCTAGCCCATGATCGACGAATCGCCCGTCCAGCCGGCCGCCGACGCGGACTGGAAGTACGAGTCGGATGGCATCTCGCTCGACCCGCAGAGCGCCCTCGAAGTCCTCACCAACCTGAACGAGCGCGTGTCCGAGGGCCGGGTCGGTGACCTGCAGCCCATCCAGACCGGGTTCGTTCCGTTCGACAAGGCGATCGGCGGCGGGCTCCGCTCCGGCGAGCTGTTCCTGATCGGTGGGGCGCAGGGCTCGGGCAAGACGACGCTCGCCCTCCAGATGGCCCGCAACATGGCCGCCTCCGGCCAGGCCACGGTCCTCTACGTCTGCTTCGAGCACGAGGAGGACTACCTCGTCCAGCGCCTGATCGCGATGGAGTCGGCGCTGGCCACGCTGCCCAAGAAGACCGGGGCGGTGAAGATCCAGGACGTCCGGCAGGAGGTCCTCTCCACGTTCGAGGCCGCCGCCGAGGCCGGCCAGGTGGCGAAGCTCGGCGCGAACCCGCGCCTGCGGCCCAGCCTCGAGCGCATCGCGCGCTATGGCAACAACCTGTTCCTCATGCGTGGCACGGCGACCGGCAGCACGATCGAGAACATCCGGGCCCTCGTCGAGTCGCGACGCGGTGGCCCCGAGCAGCGCGTCGTCCTGTTCGTCGACTACCTCCAGAAGGTGCCTGTCCTGCCGGAGCCGCCGGACGAGACCGAGAAGGTCACCCGCGTGGTGAACGGCCTGAAGGACATCGCCCTGGCCTGCGAGATCGGGGTCGTGGCCATCGTCGCCGCCGACCGCGAGGGCCTGAAGGCGAAGCGCCTCCGCAACCATCACCTGCGCGGCAGCAGCGCCATCAACTACGAGGCCGACATCATCCTGATCCTGAACGACAAGTACAACATCGTGGCCAAGGTGAACATCGAGTTCAACCCGTACCAGGCCCAGCGCTACCGCGACTGGGTGGTGGCCACGGTCGAGAAGAACCGGGGTGGGCAGGACAACGTCGACCTGGAGTGGCAGAAGCTCTTCCAGTACTCGTGCTTTGATCCCAACGGTCGGATCACCGCCGAGAAGCTGATCGAAGAGCGGCTCTACACCGAGTAAGGCGCTCGCCCGCGCCATGGATGCCTACCGGGTCCTGCAGGTCGCGCCCGACTGCGAGGACGAGGTCATTCACGGCGCCTACCGGGCCCTCGCGCTGAAGTACCACCCCGACCGCGACGGCACCCAGCGCGCGGCCAAGCGGATGGCCGAGCTGAACCTCGCCTACGCCCAGGTTCGGGATCCGCGCGCCCGCGCCCGCCACGACACCGCCCGGAAGCGGGCCCAGGCCGCGGTCTCGGCCGTGGGTCACGGGCCGACCGCCGTCCCGCCCCCGCGGACGCCGGCCGCCGGGACCAAGCTGGCCTTCGGGCGCTACGCGGGCTGGACGCTGCGTGACCTCGCGCGGCAGGACCCCGACTACCTCCGCTGGCTGTCGCGTCACTCGTCCGGCGTCCAGTATCGGACGGAGATCTACGAGATCCTGACGAGGTTGCCCAGCGTCGCCTAGGCTGTCTTCCGTGGGCCTCGACACCAGCACCCTTCCCCGGCTGCGCGCCGTCTTCCTCGACGTGGGCGAGACGCTGATGCGTCCGGACCCGACCTGGGAGCATGTCTATGCCCGCGCCTTCGACACGTTCGGGGTCGAGGTCGACTTCGATGCGCTGCAGCACGCGCTGCGCACCGTCTACTCGGGCGGCGGGTACGGCTTCGACGGGACATTCGAGCCGAGCCCCGAGCACAGCCACCGGCGACTGGTCGAGATGGACCGCCACGCGTTCTCCCAGATCGACCTGGCGCCGATGCCCGACGAGTTCTTCGCCCACCTCGCCGAGCTCTTCCAGGACCCGGCGACCTGGCTCGTCTTTCCCGACGTGCGACCCACCCTCGAGGCGCTGCGCGAGCGCGGGCTCATGCTGGGCGCCGTCTCGAACTGGGCGTGGCAGCTGCCCGAGCTGCTCGACGGGCTCGACCTGGGCCGGTACCTCGATTTCGTGGCCGCCAGCGCCCGGATTGGCTTCGACAAGCCCCACCCCGGGATCTTCCAATGGGCCCTCGACCAGGCGGGAGTCGCGCCGGACACGGTCATGCACGTCGGGGACCATCTCGACGCCGATGTCGCCGGCGCGCGAGGCGTGGGCATCGAGGCGGTGCTCGTCGACCGGCGCGGCCGCTACCAGCCACCGCCCGACGACGTCCCGGTGGTGACCACGCTCGAGGGACTCCTGCCGCTGGTCGATGCCCGCCTCGGCTGAGGCGTGGCGCTGCTTCGTCGCCGTGCCGGCCCCGGCCGACCTGCGCGCCGCGCTCGAGAAGCTCGTGGCGGCCTGGCGGCGCGAGCCGGACGTCCCCGACCTGCGCTGGACCGATCCCGACGGCTGGCACGTCACGCTCGCCTTTCTGGGCCAGACCGATGCCGACGCCGTGCCCGACCTGACCTCCCGCCTGGCGGCGGCGGCCTCGGTGCTTGCGCCGTTCAGAGCCGCCACGAGCGAGCTGGGCGCCTTTCCACGCCCCGGAGCGGCCCAGAGCGTGTGGCTGGGCATCGAGGACCGCGAGGGGCGGCTGGGGGACCTGGCGGCCGCCGTCCAGGCCGCGGTCCTCGATCCTGAGGCGCGACGACCGCTCCGCGCCCATCTCACCCTCGGTCGGAGCCGCGACCGACGAGGCGAGCCGCTCGGGACGTGGCTGGCTGGACGGTCCGTGCCGCGGGCCGAGATCCCGGTGACCGACGCGATCCTGTACCGCAGCCACCTCGGCACCGGCCCGGCCCGCTACGAAGAACTTGCGCGGGCGCCGCTGCGCGGCGCAGGATCGGCCCGTGGCTGACGTGCCGGTTGGACGGACCCGAGCGCCCGTCGTGGCGGTCATCGGCGACGGCGATCCACGCGGCCCGGACGCGCGTCGGATCCTCGACTGGGCCGAGGAGGTCGGCCAGCTCCTGGCCCGGGGCGGCGCGACCGTGATCACCGGCGGCCTGGGCGGCGTGATGCGCGCCGCCTCGCAGGGCGCGGCCGCCGAGGGCGGGATGACGATCGGGATCCTGCCCGGCGCCGACGCCGCGGAGGCCAACGAGTACGTGAAGCTCGCCCTCCCGACCGGCCTCGGGGTCGTGCGGAACCTCGTGGTCGTGACCGCCGCCGACGCGGTCCTCGCCGTCGGCGGGCGGCACGGGACGCTGTCCGAGATCGGGCTCGCTCTCCGGATGGGGCGCCAGGTGGTGACCCTCGGCTCGTGGCGGATCGAGTCCGATCAGCGCGCCGGCGGGCCGAGCCTCCATCGGGCCCGGGATCCGCGCGAGGCCGCGCAGCTGGCCCTCCGGCTGGCCAAGGCCGGCCCGGTCAACCCCGCCTGACCAGACCCAGGTGACCCTGGTCGAGCAGGTTCTCGTCCTGCCGCGCGACGCGGTCCCGGGCGGGACCTCGTTTCTCGGACTGCGCAGGGCCGGTCCGGCCGAGCTGGACGACCTGAAGGCGGCGATCACCGCCCATGGACGCTGGGCGGATCGGCCCGCGGCGGAGGACGACCCCTCGAGCAAGCAGATCATCCCGTACGTCGTCGTGCGGGATCGCACCGACGATGGTGAGCTGGTGTTCCTCACGGAGCGGACCGAGGCGGGGGGTGATCCACGCCTCCACCTGCGGGCCTCGATCGGCGTCGGCGGCCATCTCAACCCGGTCGACCACGCCGACCCGCTGGCCGCCGGGCTCCGGCGCGAATGGGACGAGGAGCTGGCCACCGACTGGACGCCCGACTTCACGCTCGTCGGCTTCCTGAACGACGACCGGAACTCGGTCGGCTCGGTCCACCTGGGGGTCGTCTTCTCGGTCGATGCGGCCGGCCGCCCGGTGGCGGTCCGCGAGCACGAGATGCTGAGCGGACGGCTCGTCCCGGTCGGCGCGCTGCGGCCCGCCTGGGATCGCCTTGAGACCTGGTCCCAGCTCGTCGCCGACGCGCTCTGGGGCCTCGCCCCGGGCTGAGCGCGGACCGCGCCTATACTCGATTCGTGGCAGTCCTCCGGCGCGGCGTGGCGAGTGCCCTGCTCCTCGCCGGGCTGATCGCGACGACGGCGGTGGCGGGGGAGGAGCCGGTCGCCCAGATCCAGCTGAGCGGCGTGATCGACCAGGTCAACGCCTCGTACATCGAGCAGGGGATTGCCGCCGCCGCGGCCGACGGCGCGGTCGCGGTCCTGATCGAGATCGACTCGCCGGGTGGGGAGCTGACGAGCACCGATCGGATCATCAAGGCCATCCTGAACAGCGAGATCCCGGTCATCACCTGGGTCACCCCATCCGGCGCCCAGGCGGCATCGGCCGCGACCTTCATCACCCTCGCCGGCGACGTCGCGGCCATGGCGCCGTTGACCACGATCGGCGCGGCCTCGGTGGTGGGATCCGGCGGTGCGGAGCTCCCCGAGACGCTCGCCTCGAAGATCACGAACGACCTGGTCGCCGAAATCCGTGACCTCGCCGAGGCGCACGGGCGGAACGCGGACTGGGCGGAGTCGGCGGTCCGGGACGCGGCCAGCATCGGCGCCGACGGTGCCGTGGCCCTCGACCCGCCGGTCGTCGACCTCCTGGCCGAGACGACTGACGAGCTGTTCGCGGCGATCGACACCGGGGAGCGAGCAGACGGCTACGCGTACCACTTCAACGGGGAGCCGCTCCCGACCCTCAGCGGGCGTCCGCTCCAGCCGATCGGGATGAACGTCGGCCAGCAGCTGCTTCACATCCTCAGCGACCCGAACATCGCATTCCTGCTGTTCACGATCGGCTTCTACGGGATCCTGGCCGAGCTGTTCCACCCGAACTTCCTGTCGGGCATCGTCGGCGCGATCGCGATCGTCCTGGCCTTCATCGGCTCGAACAGCCTCCCGCTCAACCTCGGCGGGCTGCTGCTGATCGCGATCGGAGTCGGCCTCTTCGCGCTCGAGCTGTTCGTGACGTCCTACGGCCTGTTGACCGTGGCCGGGATCGTGTCCCTGCTGCTTGGCGCTTCGGCCCTGTACACCGGGGTCGACGGGACGAACGCCATCCAGATCGAGCTGAACCCCCTGCTCATCGGCCTCCCGATCGTGCTGGCGGTCGGCGTCCTCGTGCTCGTCGCACGCGGAATGGTCGACATTCGGCGCCGGGCGGCGCCCGAGCAGCCCATGCTGGCGCTGATCGGGGCGACCGGGACGGCTTCGACGCCGATCGCTCCGACCGGCATTGCGCTGGCGCGCGGCGAGACCTGGACGGCCCGCGTCCGGGATGGCGCCATCCGACCGGGCGAGGCATTGAAGGTCGTGGAGGTTGACGGACTCGAGCTGATCGTCGAGAAAGCTGGCATCGAGGGCAGTCGCCCTGTCAACGAGGAGTAATCGATGGAAGTCCTGATCCCGATCGCGATCGTCGTGATTGCCCTGGCGATCGTCCTGTGGCTGATCTTCAGCGTCGTCCACATCGTGCGCGAGTACGAGCGCCTGGTGGTGTTCTTCCTCGGCCGGCTGCAGGGAGCCAAGGGCCCCGGTCTCGTCCTCCTGATCCCGGTCATCCAGCAGGCGGTCAAGGTGGACCTCCGCGAGAGCTTCCTCGAGATCCCGCAGCAGAGCTGCATCACGAAGGACAACGCCCCGATCAGCATCGACTTCCTCGTCTACTCGAAGGTGTTCGAGCCGATGATCACCGTCACCGCGGTGACCGACTTCACGGGCGCCTCGCAGGCCCTGGCCGCGACCACCCTGCGCGCCGTGATCGGCGACATCCCGCTCGACGACGTCCTCGCCAAGCGCGAGGAGATCAACCACATCCTCCGTGCCAAGCTCGACGAGGTGACCGAGCGCTGGGGGGTGAAGATCACCAGCGTCGAGATCCGCGAGATCCAGCCGCCGCGCGACATCCAGGACGCGATGAACCGCCAGATGAGCGCGGAACGGAATCGGCGCGCGGTCATCACCGAGTCGGAGGGGACCCGCCAGGCCTCGATCAACGTTGCCGAGGGCGACAAGCAGTCGACGGTCCTCCGGGCCGAGGGCGACAAGCAGAGCGCCATCCTCCGCGCCGAGGGTGAGAAGCAGGCCCAGGCGCTTCGCGCCGAGGGATTCGGCACGGCCCTGACCACCATCTTCGGGGCAGCCAACACGGTCGACGAGAAGACGATGCGGATCCAGTACCTCGAGGTGCTGCGTACGCTGGCGCAGTCCGACAGCAAGACCTGGATCGTGCCGATGGAGCTGTCCGAGCTGACCCGCCGGATCGGCGACACGCTGAGCGGGGGCTCCGAGCCCTGAGCGGCGGTCGCGGGTCGCGCGGGCGGGAACTCCTCACTGCCCTCGGCGCCCTGGTCGGAGCGGTGACCGCCGGGTACTTCGGGTACCTGGGCGTCGTCGGCTCGCGACGGGTCGTGACCCCGGCCCTGCACGCCCTCGACGAGGTTCCGGACCTGCCCGCCTCGCCGTCCGACCTGGGGCTGCCCCACGAGGCGGTGCGCTTCACGACCGATGACGGGGTGACCCTCGACGGCTGGCTCATTCCCGCGGCCCGCGAGACGCGCGCCGCGGTGATCCTCCTCCACGGGTTCTCGTGGCATCGCCTGCCGTGGCTCGCCTTCTTCGTCCCGTGGCTCCGCGAGCGGTATCACGTCCTCCAGTTCGACTTTCGTGGCCACGGCGCCTCCGACCCGGCGGCGACCACGCTCGGGACCGCCGAGCGCCGGGACGTGGCCGCCGCCGTCCGGCTGCTCCAGGGACGGGGCCTGGGCCCGATTGCCCTGTACGGGATCAGCATGGGCGGGGCGACCGCGATCCTGGCCGCACCGGACCTGCCGGTCGCGGCGGTCGTTGCCGATGCCGCGTACGCCGACATCCGGCACCCGATCGAGAACCGGATGCGCGAGGCGCGCCTCCCGCTGCCGCGCCTCGGGTCGTGGCTCATCGTCGCCGGTGCCGCGCTGCGGTCGCGAACCCGGCTCATCTCGCCGATCGACCGGGTCGCATCGGTCGCACCGCGGGGGCTGCTCCTGATCGCACCGCGCGAGGACCGGCTCGTCAGCTGGCGCCAGTCGGTCCGCCTCCACGAGGCGGCCGGGGAGCCGAAGGAGCTGTACGTCGTCCCGGGCGCCGCCCACGGGGAGGCGAGGATGGTGGGTGGCGACGCGTACGAGGCCCGGGTGCTCGGTTTCCTCGAGCGGCACCTCGACGTGGAGCCCCAGCCGGCGGTGGCCAAGGGCCGGGCGAGCGGCCGACTATAATCCGCCCCGCCCGGGCCGGGCGGACCTGCCGGACCGGCCGGGGCTCTCGCGAGGGCCCATGGCAGTCAAGGTCCTGGTCGTCGATGACGACCTGAACATCCAACGTGTTCTGAGCTTCACGCTCAAGCAGGAGGGCTTCGACGTCCTCCTCGCCGGTGACGGCGAGACCGGCGTCGCCCTCGTTGCCGAGCAGGCGCCCGACCTTGTCCTCATGGATGCCGCCCTGCCGGGTATCGACGGCTACGAGGCGATCACCCAGATTCGCGCCAGCGAGGTCGCCGGTCGCCGGGTGCCGATCCTGCTCCTGACGACCGAGGCCGATGTCGGCCAGCGGGTCAAGGGCCTGCGCGCCGGCGCCGACGACGACATCGTCAAGCCGTTCCACCCGGCCGAGCTGATGGCCCGCATCCGGGCTCTCCTGGCGCGGAGCGGCCTGGGTGGCCCGCGGGCCGGATCGGTCCAGGCGACCCTGCGGCGGGTCATCGTCTTCTACGGCGCCAAGGGCGGCGTCGGCAACACGACGCTGGCCATCAACACCGCGATCGCGCTCGCGTCCGAGCACAAGCGTCGGGTGGCGCTGGTTGACGCGAACCTCCAGTTCGGCGACCTGCGAGTCTTCCTCGACCTCAAGCTCGACACGGCGTCGATCGTGAACGCCATCTCCGAGCCCGAGCTCGACAGCGACCTCCTGCGCCGGCTGGTGGTGTCCCACTCGTCGGGCATCGACCTCCTGCTGGCGCCGACCGCGCCCGAGCAGGCCGACGTCGTGATGGAGAGCCACCGGGCCTCGCCCGATGCGCTTTCGCACCTGATCGACCTGATGCGCGGGATGTACGACTACACGGTCATCGACGCCTCCCGCTCGCTCGACGACGTGACCATCCACCTCTTCGACGAGGCGGACCTCGTCTATGTCGTGCTCACCGCGGACCTGTCCTGCCTGAAGAACGTGCAGCTCGTCCTGAAGACGATGACCGAGCTCGGCTATCCGCGCGACAAGGTCCAGCTGGTCCTGAACCGCTCGAACGCGTTCACCGGGATCAACATCGCGAACGCGGAGAGCGTGCTCGGCCGGCCGATCGGTCACAAGGTCATCAACGAGTACCGCGGCGCGATCGGAGCGTTGAACTCCGGCGCGCCGTTCATGATCAGCCGGCCCGGCAGCCCGCTGGCCAAGGCGGTCAGCGACTTCACCGCCACCGTCGACAAGGAGCTCTCGGTCGTCGAGGCCGACTCCTAGGCGGGGCGACGAGCCCGGCAACGCACGGTTGCCTGCCAACGGCGCCCTAAGCCGACCGTAATCCCGTCGCCGCCACCATCCGCCTGCCGGTCGCCGCCGGATCAGGGAGGCGAGCAGGCGGCGCCGGCGCTTTCCCTCCTGCGTTGCCGCCTCTCGAGGATGGCGGTGTGCTGGCCGAGACGATGAGCGCCTCGATTCGCGGGGTGGAGGCCGTGCCGGTCCGGGTCGAGGTCGACGTCGCGTTCGGGCTGCCCGGGCTGACGATCGTGGGACTCGCCGGGAGTGCCGTCCAGGAGGCGCGCGAGCGGGTCCGCAGCGCGGTCCGCAACAGCGGGTTCGAGGTTCCGGCGCGCCGGATCACGGTGAACCTGGCCCCGGCCGATCTGCCGAAGGAGGGCACGGCCCACGACCTCGCGATCGGGGTCGGCCTATTGGCTGCCTCTGGCCAGCTGGAGGCCGACCTCGGAAGCACCGCGCTGCTCGGCGAGCTCGCCCTCGATGGGTCCTTGCGGCCGGTGGCTGGAACCCTGGCGCTGGTCGCCGCCGCCCGGCAGGCCGGCCACCTGGCAGCGGTGGTGGCCGCGGACGACCTGGTGGAAGCGGCCGCCGTCCCCGGCATCGCCGTCCATGGGGCGCGGACGCTGGGAGATGCGGTGGCCCACCTGTCCGGCGTTCGGCCGCTGGGCGTCGCCACCCCGACGCCGCTGCCGGCCTGGCGCGTGCCGGAGGCCGCCGTCGACCTGCGGGACGTCATCGGCCAGGGCACGGCGCGGCGGGCCCTCGAGATCGCCGTCGCCGGCGGGCACAACCTCGTGTTCGTCGGCCCGCCCGGCGTCGGGAAGACGCTGCTCCTGTCCGCGGTGCCCGGTCTGCTTCCGCCGCTCGACGACACCGAGGCGGTCGAGGTCAGCCGGATCTACTCGGTCGCGGGCCTCGTCGATCGGCACCTGCCGTTGACCCGGGTCCGTCCGGTCCGGGCGCCGCACCACACGACGTCGGTCCAGGCCCTGGTCGGGGGCGGGGAGCGAATCCGCCCCGGCGAGGCGAGCCTGGCCCACCGCGGGGCGCTCGTCCTCGACGAGCTCCTCCAGTTCCGGCCCGACGCGCTGGACGCGCTCCGCCAGCCGCTCGAGTCGGGGCAGGTCGCCATCGCCCGGGTCGACGGGGCGCTGCGCCTGCCGGCGCGCTTCATGCTGCTGGCGGCCTTCAACCCGTGTCCGTGCGGTTGGCTCGGGTCGCGCTCGAGGGCCTGTGGCTGCGATCCGGCCGCCATCCAGCGCTACGGACGCCGGCTCTCGGGCCCGCTCCGGGATCGGATCGACCTGTGGGTGACCCTCGACGAACCTCGCCAGCTGCGCGCGGCGCCTGACGCCGAGTCGAGTGCGACCGTCGCGCGCCGCGTTCGCGATGCGTGGGACCGGCAGCAGGCCCGGCAGGCGGCGGCCAACGCGACGCTCGGCCCCGCGGCGCTCGGGAAGGGGCACGGGTTCGGTGTGAGTGCGATGCGGAGCCTGACCGGCCTGGCGCGAGCCCTGCGCCTGTCGCCGCGACGGGTCCACCGCGCGGCGTGGGTGGCGCGGACGGTGGCCGACCTGGCAGGCGCGACGACGGTGGAGGCGGTCCACATCGAGGAGGCCCTTCGATATCGACCGCCGGTGTCGGCGTGACGGCAGCTCGTCACACCGCGCACGGCTCGCGGCGATCCGGGGCGTGGACTGGCCTAGTCCTGAATGCCCTCGACCGCGAGAAGGAGCGGCCGTACTGGATCGTGGTGGCGCTGATCCCCGGAATCGGCCCGGTCTCCCTTGCCCGGCTGGTGGCCGCGGCCGGCAGCCTCCAGGCTGCCTGGCAGGCCGGCCTGGTTGACCGCGCGGTCGCCGCACTGGGCGAGGACGTGCGTTCGCCGGCGGCCGACGTCCTGGGGCAGGTGCGCCAGCGCGGCGTGGCGCGGTTCGCCGCCGACCTGGTGTCTCACGGACGGAGGCTCGGGATCCGGGCCGTTACCGCGCTCGACGACGACTACCCGGCCTCGCTGGCGCATCTCGATCCACGTCCGGCCGTGCTGTGGGTCGCCGGCGACCCCCGCGCGTGGCAGATCCGCGGCGTCGCCGTGGTCGGTACCCGCCGCCCGACCGGATACGGGCGCGCCGCGGCCGAGGAGATCGGGGACGAGCTCGCGCGGGCCGGCGTGGCCGTGGTCAGCGGACTCGCGGTCGGGATCGATGGCATCGCGCACGAGGCCGCGCTCGCCGCCGGCGGCCGCAGCATCGCCGTCCTGCCGTCGCCCATCGACCGGCTCTACCCGCCGATCCACCGCGACCTCGCGAAGCGGCTGGTGCGCGGTGGCGGGGCCCTGGTATCCGAGCTCCCACCCGGTCGCCGGACGGGGAAGCCGGACTTCGCCCGCCGGAACCGGATCATTGCCGGCCTTGCCGACGCGGTCGTGGTCGTCGAGGCGCCGGACCGCTCTGGCGCCCTGCTGACCGCCGACGCCGCCATCGCCTACGGTCGGGAGCTGTTCGCGGTGCCCGGCCCCATGGACGCGGCCACGTCCCGCGGAACGAACCGCCTGATCGCCGACCACGCGGCCACCCTGGTCACCTCGCCGACGGCCCTGCTGAACCTCATCGGCCTCCACCGCGGGGAGTACCCGGTGAGCATCCGGGCCATGTCCGAGGCCGAGGGGCTGGTCCTGGCCAAGCTGCTGACGCGTTCCGGATCGCTCGAGGAGCTGCGCGATCGAACCGCCCTGCCGACCTCGCCGCTGGCTGCTGCGCTGACCATGCTGGAGGCTCGCGGCCTCGTCACGGCCTACGCTGGAGCCACCTTCCATCCGACCCTGGCCGCACGCCAAAGCGGCTGGCCGAAGGGCTCCGCTGAGCACGGCGGTGGCGCCCCACCGAGCGCGTGACGCATGGATCGGGCTATACTCCCGGCCGTCCTACGACCCCCGGAGCGTCCACAAGGCGGTCCGCCGGTCCGCAGGAGCGAGTGTCTATTGCCCTCTCCGTCGACTCGAGTCGCGGGGGAAATCCACCGGTTGGCTGCCTACGGCATGCCGTTGCGTCGCCACCGGGTCGTCACCCATCTGGGCGTCGCTGTCTTCGCAATCGCGGGGGCGGTCGCATTGGCCCTCCCAACGGCCCCGGTGATCCAGGCCGGGTTGATGACTGCCCCGCGCGAAGGTTCCATTCTCCCGGCCAATATCGGTATCGGCGTCCCGGCCACTGAGCCGGTCGTCCTCCACTTCCCAGGTCCCATGGACCGGGGAGCCGTCGAGCACGCCCTGGGGCTCTCCCCGCGGACGAGCGTCACGCTCCTGTGGAATCCCGAAGGCAGCGCCCTGGCCCTGGTGCCGTCCACGCGGTGGTCGGCCGATGAGCGCTACGTCGTGCACGTTCCGGCCGGAACGGCCATGGCCGATGGGGGCGTCCTGGCCTCCGACTGGCGCGCCGCGTTCACGACCCAGACCGCTCCCTCGGTGACCCGCCTGGCAGTGAGCGGGGTCGATGGCGACGTCGCCGGCGAGCTGCCGATCGTCCAGGAAGATGTCATGGCCTCGGTCACCAGCCCCGACTCGGGCGCCAGCGCCGCGTTCGGCGACATGAACTCCGACACGAGCTCGCGGACCCGGATCGGGCTGACCTTCAACGCGGCGATGGACCGCGCGGCCACCGAGCAGGCATTCCGCATCTCGCCAGAGGTCGCGGGCACCTTCGCGTGGGACGGGACGACCCTGTGGTTCGCGCCCGCCACGCGGCTCACCCCGGGGACCCGCTACACGGTGAACATCCATGGCGCCCGCGACCTCGACGGCGTTCCGGTCGGGGGCGACACGAGCCTGAGCTTCACCACCCGCTCCGGCGCCCAGGCGCTGAACGTCACGCCCGCCATCGGCGCGCGGGGCGTGGCCACCTCCACCGGGGTCGGCATCAACTTCAGCATGCCGATGGACACCGCCCGGACGGCGTCCGCCTTCCAGCTGGTCGACACCGCGACCGGCGCCCGGGTGGCGGGGACGTTCACCTGGACCGCCGACGGGCGGACGGTGGCCTTTGCCCCGGCCGCGGCCCTGGCCGCCGGGCGGAGCTATGCGGTGAGCCTCGGCAGTGGCGGCCGCGACGCGGACGGGAACGTCGTCACGATGTCGTGGGGCTTCACCACCGACGGCCCGGCGGTCGCCACCGGCGGTGGCGGCGGTGGCTTCCCGGCCACCCCGGGGAGCGCCAACGACATCCAGTACGCGCTCAACCAGATCAACGCGGCCCGGGCCTCGTACGGGCTCGGGGCGCTGGTCGTCGACTCGGCGATCTCGGCCGTCGCCTACGGCCATGCCGCCGACCAGCTGGCGAACAACTACTTCAGCCACACCTCGCTCAACGGGATGACGTACAAGCAGCGGCTCACCGCGGGAGGCATCTCGTACGGCTGGTCGGGCGAGAACCAGTGCTGGCTGCGCAACGGCGGCGGGGTGCAGGCGACCCTGAACTGGTGCCACTCCGCGTTCTGGGCGGAGCCCTATCCGGGCGAAGCGAACCACAAGAGCAACATCCTCAACCCGAACTTCCGACGGGTCGGTGTCGGGATCGCGACCGGCGGCGGCAAGGTCGTCGTGGTCTGGGACTTCACGGACTGACGGCCCGGGTCGGGTAAGCGCCTCGTACCTGAGGGGCGCAGACCCGGTGCTACACTCCCGCACCGATGTCGGCATCCCGGACCACGGGCGGCGACCTGGTCATCGTCGAGTCGCCGGCCAAAGCCAAGACGATCGAGCGCTATCTCGGCGATGGCTTCCACGTGCTCGCTTCCTACGGGCACGTGCGCGACCTCCCGAAGTGGGGCCTCGGCGTCGACCTCGAGCACGACTTCGCCCCGAAGTACGAGCCGCTCAAGGACCGCCGCGATGAGCTGAAGCGCCTGACCGATGCCGCGCGCAGCGCGGATACGGTCTGGCTCGCGACCGACCTCGACCGCGAGGGCGAGTCGATCGCCTGGCACATCGCCGAGCACGCCGGGCTCCCGGAGGATCGGCTCAAGCGGGTCACCTTCAGCGAGATCACGAAGCCCGCCATCGAGGCCGCCTTTGCCAGCCCTCGGGTCCTGAACCTCGACCTGGTCGACGCCCAGCAGGCGCGCCGGATCATCGACCGGCTGGTCGGCTACAAGCTCAGCCCCCTGGTCGCCAGCAAGATCCGGCGGGGCCTGACCGCCGGCCGTGTGCAGAGCGTGGCGGTGCGGCTGGTCGTCGACCGCGAGCGCGAGATCCAGGCCTTCGTGCCGGTCGAGTACTGGACCATCGGCGCCGACGTCCGACGTGGACCCGACGAGGTGATCTTCCGGATCGGGCTCAAGGAGATCGACGGCAAGAAGGCCGAGGTTGGCTCCGGGGAGGAGGCGGAAACGCACGTCGCCGGCCTTCGCGAGGCGACCTACCGCGTCTCGGACGTGACCCGCAGCCAACGCCGCCAATCCGCCCCGCCACCGTTCACGACGAGCACCCTCCAGCAGGAGGCGTCCCGCCGGCTGGGCTTCTCGGCCCGACGGACGATGGCCGCCGCCCAGGGTCTCTACGAGGGCGTCTCGCTGCCGGGCGGGCAGGAAGGCCTGATCACCTATATGCGCACCGACTCGGTGACCATCGCCTCCGCGGCGGTCGCGGAAGCCCGGGAGGTCATTGCGGGCCGATACGGCGCGGCGTCGGTGCCCGAGCAGCCGAACGCATTCAAGACCAAATCGCGAGGCGCCCAGGAGGCCCACGAGGCGATCCGCCCGTCGAGCTTTGCCCGGACGCCGGAATCGGTCGCCTCGGCGCTCAAGCCCGACCAGGCGCGGCTGTACGACCTCATCTGGCGGCGCGCGATCGCGAGCCAGATGGCGCCCGCCCTGTTCGACCAGGTCGGCGTGGACGTGGAAGCCGGTCGCTACCTGCTCCACGCCGGCGCCCGGAAGCGCGTGTTCGACGGCTACCAGGCGGTCTACATCGAGGGCAAGGACGAGGAGGAGGACCCGGACGCGCCCAGGCTGCCCGACCTCGCCGTCGGGGAGGCGCTCGACCTGGTCGAGGTCATCTCGGACCAGCACTTCACCGAGCCGCCGCCACGCTTCACCGAGGCGACCCTGATCCGCGAGCTCGAGGAGCACGGCATCGGGCGCCCCTCGACCTATGCCCCGACGATGCAGGTCATCCGGGATCGCGGCTACGTGACGATCGAGGACCGCCGCCTCCACCCGTCGGAGGAAGCCTTCCTGCTGACCGATCTGCTGACGGGGCACTTCGCCGACGTCGTCGACCCCGAGTTCACGGCCCGGATGGAGACCCGGCTCGACGAGATCGCCGGCGGCCGGCGGGACTGGGTCCCCACGGTTCGCGAGTTCTGGGAGCCGTTCTCTGAGCAGGTCGAGGCCGGCAAGACGGCGATCCCCAAGCAGGTCGAGGAGACCGACATCGTCTGCCCGCAGTCGGGCCACATGATGCTGAAGCGGCTCGGCAAGAACGGTTGGTTCCTCGGCTGTTCGGGGTATCCCGAGTGCAAGTTCACGATGCCGGTCCCCGGTCAGGAGGGGGAGGCCATCGACCTGCCCGGCCTCGGCGAGACGTGCCCTGAATGCGGGGAGGGCACCCTCGTCGGCCGGCGCAGCAAGCGGGGCCCGTTCGTGGGTTGCAGCCGATACCCCGACTGTCGCTACATCCACCGCACCGGCACCGAGGCCGCGACCGAAGCCCC
Source organism: Candidatus Limnocylindria bacterium (assembly GCA_036555375.1). Lineage (GTDB taxonomy): Bacteria > Chloroflexota > Limnocylindria > QHBO01 > QHBO01 > DASTEQ01. The sequence goes on along the minus strand of DATBLJ010000066.1, from coordinate 6,937 downwards.
CGAGCTGCCCGGGGTGGGCGAGCCGTGTCCCGAGTGCGGGCAGGGGACGCTGGCCGCTCGCCGCGGCCGTTACGGCTGGTTCGCCGGCTGCACCCGCTACCCGGACTGCCGCTACATCCACAAGACCGGCGGCCGCTCGGGGAGTGGCGGGCCGCGGCGCAAGCCGGCGAAACGGGCCACGAGGAAGCGGACCTCACCGCGTGCCTGAGCCGGCGGCGGCCGTCCCGGATCGGTTCGAGACCGCCGTCGATCGCTTCATCGCCCACCTCGCCACCCGGAACGCGGCGCCGGGCACCCTCGTCGAGTACCGCCGCCACGTCACCGAGTTCTGCGCCTTCGTCACCGAACGCGGCCGCGACTGGCGCACCCCGGATCGGGCCACCGTGCGCGCCTGGCTGGCGACGCTGGCAGCCCGCGAGCTGTCCGCCTCGGCCGTGGGCTCACGGCTGAGCGCGGTCCGGAGTTTCTACCGCCACGCGGTCCGCCAGGGTTGGATCGATGCCGACCCGCTGGCCGGGGTGCGTTCCCCGCGACGGCCGGCCCGCTTGCCGCGCGTCCTCAGCGTCGAGGAGGCCTCACGCCTGGTGGAGGCGCCGGCGCACTGGTCCTCGGAGCGGCTGCCGGACGGCCGGCCTGGCGGCGCCCGGCGCGGCTCGCGGCCAGAGGTCAGCGACGCGATCCTGCGCCGGGATGCCGCGATCCTCGAGCTCCTGTACGCCACCGGGATGCGAATTAGCGAGCTGGCGGGGCTGACCCTGGCCGACGTGGACCTCGGCCGCCGTCGACTCCGCGTGCTGGGCAAGGGCCGCAAGGAACGGGATCTCCTGTTCGGCCGGCCCGCGGCTACCGCTCTTGGGGCGTGGCTGGGCGTCGGACGTCCGCTGCTCGCCGCCCGGGCGCCGTCCGGCGGCTCCGGGACGAGTGCCGTGTTCCTGAACGCCCAGGGCGGCCCGCTCACCTCCCGTGGCGCACGGCTGGTCGTCGACCGCTGGGTGCGCGCGACCGAGCTGGGGGATCGCACGTCGCCACACACCCTGCGCCATTCGTTCGCCACGCATCTCCTCGAGGGCGGCGCCGATCTGCGCACGGTCCAGGAGCTCCTCGGCCACGCCTCGGCCCAGACGACCCAGATCTACACCCACCTCTCGGACGCCGCCCTCCGATCGGCCTACAAGGCGGCGCATCCGCGGTCCTCCCGGACCCGGGCATGAGCGCCGACCGCCCGTCCCAGGAACCGAGCGCGGCCGGCCTCCTCGTTCGCGCCAGCCTGGTCATGACCGCGGCCGCGGTCGTCAGCCGGATCCTGGGCTGGATCCGGCTCCTCGTGATCGGTGCCCAGTTCGGCGCGTCGAGCGAGCTCGACGCCTACCTCGCCGCGTTCCGGATCCCCGACGCGATCTTCCAGCTGGTGGTCGCCGGGGCGCTGTCGGCGGCACTCATCCCGGTCTACGCGAGCTATCGGGCCCGCGGGGAGGAGGACGACGGCTGGGCGCTGGCCAGCAGCGTCATCAACCTGGTCGTGATCGGCCTGGCCGCCCTGTCGGCGGTGATGGCGATCTTCGCCCCCTGGCTGGTGCCGATCATCGCGCCGGGCTTCGACGCCGAGACCACCGCGCTCACCGTCCAGCTGACCCAGATCATGCTGCTGAGCCCGGTCTTCATCGGACTGGGCGCGGTCTTCAGCGGACTGCTGCAGGCACACGGCACCTTCGGGCCGACGGCGATCGCGCCGCTCGTCTACAACCTCGCGATCATCGCGGCGGCCGTGTTCGTGGCCCCGTTCCTCGGGATCGAGGCCCTCGCCGCGGGCGTCGTGGTCGGCGCCTTCGGGCACCTCATCGTCCAGGTGCCGGCGCTGCGCCGGCTCGACCCGCACTGGCGGCCCCGGATCGATCTCCGGCATCGGGGCGTGCGACGGGTGGGACTCCTGATGGGACCCCGCTTCCTGGGCGTGGCCGCCGGCCAGATCAACCTGATCGTCAGCACGGCGCTGGCGTCCGGCCTCGCCGCCGGCAGCGTGACCGCGTTCACCTATGCCTTCCAGCTCAGCCAGCTGCCAGTCGGGATCATCGGGGTCTCGCTGGCGGTCGCGCTGTTCCCGACCCTGTCGCGCGACGCCGCCCTGGGTCGCGCGTCCGAGATCCGACGCCACGTGAACGCCAGCATCCGGGTCCTGTTCTTCGTCTCGGCGCCGCTGGCCGTGATGATGATCGTCCTCCGCGAGCCGCTGGCCTCGGTCTTCTTCGAGTACGGGCTGTTCAGCGCCGAGTCCGCCCAGCGGACTGCCTCCGCGTTGGCCTGGTTCGCGATCGGGGTCCCGGCGCACGTGGTGGTCCACGTTCTGGCCCGGGCCTTCTACGCGATGCAGGACACCTGGACGCCGGTCGTCTGGGCCGTGGTGGCGGTGGTGTCGAATATCGTGCTCATGCTCATCCTGGTGGACCCGTATGGCGTCGAGGGGCTGGCCCTGGCCCTGTCGGTGAGCGCCACGATCGAGGTTCTCGGCCTGCTGGTCGCGCTCCGCCGCCGGCTCGGGACGCTGGACGGTCGCTTCCTGCTCTCCTCGGTCCTCCGCTCGAGCGCCGCCACGGTCATCGCCGGGGCGACCATGCTCGGCACGCTCGCCGTCCTCGATCAGGTCGCGCCCGGACTGGGCGGCGGCGCGGTCGGCCGCCTGCTCACCCTCCTCGTTCCCGCGGCGGCCGGCGGGCTCGTGTACCTGGTTGCCGCGCTCGTCCTCCGCGCACCCGAGCTCGACATCCTGCGGCGCCTGGTGCGCCGATGACGCGGCCCCGATGAGCGGCCTGACCTTCCGGGCGGCGAGCGACGCCGACCGCGACGCCTGGCAGGCGCTCGTCGGGCAGGTACCGTCCGGCGACTTCCTCCACGACTGGGGCTGGGCCGAGGTCGCCGCGTTCGACGGCCAGCCGCAGCGGCGCTATCTCGTCGAGGACGCCGGGCAGCTCGTTGCGGTTGCCGCGCCCCAGGTCCGCCCGATCGGGATGGGGCGCACCTTCTGGTACGTGCCCCACGGCCCGGTGACCGACTACCAGGCCGGCGCGGCGGGCGACCGGATCCGGACGCTGGTCGACGGCCTCGCCGCGGCGGCTCGGGATGACCGGGCCATCGCGATTCGGCTCGAGCCCCGGATCGAGGCCGGAGCGCCCGAGGCCGCACGGCTGGATGGTCCCGCCCACCACGTCTCGGAGCGGCTCCAGGTGGGCCAGACGCGCATCGTCGAGCTGGCCGATGACGAGACCCTGCTCGCCGGCTTCGACGCCGACACCCGGTATGCGGTCCGGCGTGCCGCCCGCGAGGAGGTCACCACGGCGATCCTCACCGATCCGTCGGATCGTGCCGCCATCGAGCGGCTCCACGACCTGGTCCAGGCCACCCAGCGCCGGGCCGGATTCCGGCTCCCGCCGCTGGAGCGCTACTGGACGGCCTGGCAGGCACTCGCCACCCACGGCGGGGCGTGCCTCGTCGAGGCCCGACGGGAGGACGAGCTGCTGGCCAGCGGGATGCTCGTTATCGAGGGAGCGCAGTCGTTCTACCTGTTCGCCGGGTCGCGTCGCGAGGCGACCGGGGAGCCGAAGCGATACGCCTCGTACGCGGCCCAATGGGCGATGATGCGCGAGGCCCGGGACCGCGGGGCCATCCACCACGACCTGTGGGGCGTGGCCCCGGCGGATGCCGGCCCCGACCACCCGTGGCATGGCGTCGGCCTCTTCAAGAAGGGCTTCGGAGGGCGCGAGGTGACCTGGGCGGGGAGCTGGGAAGTCGTCATCGACCCGCTCGTCTACCGCCTCCGGTCGGCGGCCGCCCGGCTGCGGCGTCGCTCGCCGCGCGACCAGCCGTGACCGATCGCCGGATGGGCCTCGGGGCCCTGGCCGATGCGGTCGCGCCCGAGCGCGTGATCGGGATTCCCTCCGGCGAGGTGACCGCCCTGACGATGTCCAGCGGGGAGGTCGCTCCGGGCGCCGCCTTCTTCGCGATCCCTGGGGCGATCCACGACGGATGGTCGTTCATCCCGGAGGCCATCGGCCGCGGTGCGGTGGCCGTCATCGCCGAGCGCGAGACCCCGGGGCTGGCCGTCCCCCAGCTGATCGTGGCCGACGCCCGCCACGCGGTCGCCGATGCGGCCGATGCCTGGTTCGGCCGGCCCTCCGAGCAGCTCCGCGTGTACGGGATCACCGGCACCGACGGGAAGTCGACGACCGCGTTCCTCTCGCTCGCCATCCTGCTTGCCGCAGGCCGTCAGCCCGGGCTGGTCGGCACGATCGACACCCGGGTCGGCGAGGTCCAGACCGCCTCCACCAGCCGAACGACAACCCCCGAGGCGCTCGAGCTCCAGGGCCTGCTGGCCGCCATGGTCGAGGCCGGCAACGACAGCGCCCTCATCGAGGCCACGTCCCACGGCCTCGCCCAGTCGCGGACCCGGAACTGCCGGTTCCGGGTCGGAGTCGTCACCACGATCACCAGTGAGCACCTCGAGTTCCACGGCACGCTCGAGGCGTATCGCGCGGCCAAGGCGATCCTCGTCGAGGAGGCGCCGCTCGCCGTGCTGAACGCCGACGACGAACACTTCGGGTTCCTGCGCGAGCGGGCGGGCGGGACGGTGATCACCTATGCCATCGACACCGAGGCCGACGTTCGGGCCACGGCCGTCGATCTCGGCCCCCACGGGTCGCGGTTTCACGTCGCCGGTCCCCGCTGGGAGGGCGCGGTCACGCTTCGACTGCCGGCCCGCTTCAACGTCACGAACGCCCTGGCCGCACTCGCCCTGGCCGAGGCCGAGGGAATCGACCCCGAGGTCGCGGCCACCGCGCTCGGCGAGGTGCGCGGAGTCCCGGGCCGGATGGAACGCATCGATGCCGGCCAGCCATTCGGCGTCGTGGTCGACTATGCCCACACCGCCGACTCACTGGCCAAGGTCCTTCGCGAGCTGCGCCCGCTGACCGCGGGGCGCCTGATCGCGGTGTTCGGGTCGGCAGGCGACCGGGACCGGACGAAACGGGCGCCGATGGGTCGGGTCGCCGCCGAGCTGGCCGACATCGTGGTCGTCACCGATGAGGACCCGCGGACCGAGGCCCCGTGGGAGGTCAACGAGGAGATCGCGGTCGGGGCCCGAACCGCCGGCGCGGTCGACCGCGAGACGCTATGGATCATCGACGACCGGCGTGCGGCGATCGCCCACGCCCTCCGCCTGGCGGAGGCAGGGGACATGGTCCTGCTCGCTGGCAAGGGCCACGAGCCGAGCATCATCTACGGCGACGATCGCCGCTGGTGGGACGAGCGGGAGGTGGCGCGCCAAGAGCTGCGTGCCATCGGCTTCGAGACCGATGAGCAGCCGACCGACTGACAATGGCGGCCTGACCGCCTGGCAGGAGACCGATCCGACCGCCTGGGACGCCTTCGTCGAGACCGCCGAGCACCGCGCGTTCCCCCAGCTCTGGGCCTGGGGCGAGCTCCGGGTCGACGCCGGCTGGCGACCGATCCGGCTCCTGGTCGGACCCGATCCTGCCCGTCCCCGGGCCGGGGTGCAGCTCCTCCTCCGCCGGGTTCCCCTCGGTGGCTGGTCGCTGGCCTACGCCCCGCGTGGGCCGGTGGGGGAGCTCGACGATCCCGCGGTCCGCGAGGCGCTGATCGCCGGCCTGCATGCGCTGGGTGCCGCGGAGCGGATCGGTCGAGTGCGGGCCGACCCGGAGACGACGGCTTCCGAGCCCTACGGTGCCGCCCTGCTCACCGCGCCGTGGCGCGAGGCGCCCAAGGTCCAGCCGCCGACCACGCGCCTGGTCGACCTGACGCGGCCGCACGAGGAGCTCTGGTCCGATCTCGGACGCAAGCACCGCCAGTACGTGTCCAAGGCTGGCCGCGAGGGCGTGACGATCGAGCCGATCGCGGCGGATGCGGATCCGTCGGCGGTGGCCGCCGCTGTCGCCGACTTCGACCGGATCTACCGCGACACCGGGACCCGGGCGGGCTTCGCGGTCCGCGTCCCGGCCTACTACCGGCGCGTCTGGGAGGCGTTCGCGGCCGCCGGCCGAGCGCGGCTGTCGTTCGCCGTCCGGGACGGGGAGCGGGTCGCGGTCCTGTTCCACCTCCTGTGCGGAGACCGGGTGGCGGAGGTCTACGGCGGGATGACGGAAACCGGCGCGGCTTCGAGGGCGAACTACCTCCTGAAGTGGGAGGCGATCCGGGCGCTCCAGGCCGAGGGCCTGCGCACGTACGACCTGTGGGGCCTGGCCACCGGCGGGATCCGGAAGTTCAAGGAGGGCTTCGGGGGCACCGAGGTCACCTGGGTCGGCGCCAGGGACCTTGGGCTGGGTCGGACCGGTGACGCGATCGTGGGCCTGGCGCTGGCGGCGCACGGGACACGGACCCGGGTGCGACACGGCCGTCGGTCGTCGCCCGGCGCCGAGCCGGGAGCCGCCGCCGACTGACCGGCGGCCCGGTTCGTGGGGCCGCAGGGTGCGTGCTACGCTCATTCGACGATGGATCTGGCTCGCCTCCGCGCCGCGCCGGCCGCCGTCCGCCAGCGCATCACGCGGACCGGCGAGCCGTCGGCGATACCCGGCCCCGAGCTGGCGGACCTCATCGCCGAGGCACGCCGCCATCGGCCCACGATCAACGTCGCCCTGATCGAGCGCGCGCACGAGGTCGCCTCGGCCGCCCACGAGGGGCAGCTCCGCGCGTCGGGCGAGCCGTACATCACCCACCCGACGGCGGTCGCCTTCGAGCTGGCCGCGCTCCAGATGGATGCCGAAACCCTCGCCGCCGGCCTGCTCCACGACGTTCCCGAGGACACCGACTACCCGCTGGCGGACATCGAGAAGCGCTTCGGCCGGGAAGTGGCGCGCCTCGTCGACGGGGTCACCAAGCTCAGCAAGTTCAGCAGCGCCCGATCGACCGAGGAGCAGCAGGCCGAGAACATCCG
>DATBLJ010000048.1:0-21217 GCA_036555375.1 Candidatus Limnocylindria bacterium | reverse complement strand
CGCGTCTCGGACAGGCATAGTGGCTCTGGCCGATGACCGCACGTTGGGTCTGCAATCGCTGTTTCACCTCGGCGGAGCCGACCCTCACGACGTGCCCGCATTGCGGCCTCGCCCGCGGCGCGAGTCCGTCGTCGACCGCGTTGTACGACGCCCCGAAGGAAGCGGATATCCCCGAGTCTGAGGCGACACCGTCTGCTCCCCCTCTCACCGCGGAATCTCACGCTGAAGGCAGGTCGTGGGCGCCGCGCCTGACCTTGTTCCTTCGTCTTCTCACGACCGCGCTGTGGATTGCGGTCGCGCTGGCAGCGCTCGCGATTGTGCTCGTGGCCCCGAGACCCCTCCCGACGTGGCTCATCGGCTTCCTGCTTGTGCCGCCCGTTGCTCTTGCCATCGGATGCCTTCTGCTGCGAGGACCTGTCCTGATATCGGTCGGGGTGATCGGGGTGGTCGCGACCTTCGTCTTCGGCATCCTCGCCCAGCTCGATGAGAGGCCCGACCTGCTGGCGAATTACGCGTGGTGGTATCTCTTCCTGGCAGCTGTCGGGGTATCGATCCTCCGGGCCTTGTGGATCGCGATCGACTCTCGAATCCTGTCTCTGGACCGATTCGCGGCGGCCCCGGACCCCGTTGCTGACCTCGACGCGGCGCACGCCGCGGGATTGGTGAGCGATGCGATGTACCCATTCGAGCTTGCGAAGCTCGAGCTGGCCCGCAGCGGAACGCGGCGCCTCTTCCGCTGCGGTCGATGCGGGAAGGGCATCTCCCTCGCCTGGAAGCGGTGCGACCACTGCAAGGCGACCTTCGACCAGTTCCCGCCTATCGCCACCGGGGAAGAGGTGGGACCTGAGCCGGACATCATCGGTGGCCTGTCGGGGTGGTACGACTGACCTCTACGCGCCCACGGCGGCGGAGTCTGGTCTGATCCGCCGAGTACGCCCGCGCTGAAGCCTCCGGTACCATCGGTCAGTGGCGGCGCAGCCCTCGACCGAGGCGGTGGTGGTCGGCCGTGACACCGAACGCGCGGCGATCGACGCCTGGCTCGAGGCGGACCGCCCGGCCTCGCTGCTGATCAACGGTGAGGCCGGCATCGGCAAGAGCACGCTGTGGTCGTATGCGATCGACCGCGCGGCGGATCGAGGCGACCGCGTCCTGGCCTGGCGGGCCAGCAGTGCCGAGCACGAGCTGGCCTTCGCGGCGCTGACCGCACTCGTCGACCAATCATCCCTCGGTCCGCTGGTGGACCAGCTCGCGGAGCCACGGCGGGTGGCGCTCGAAACGGCGATCGGTCGGATCGGTCCGGGCTCGCATCGGCCCGAGCCCAGCCTGGTCGGGCTGGCCGTGACCGACGTCCTGCGCGTCCTCTCGGCCGACGGCCCGGTGTTGGTGGCGGTCGACGACGTGCAATGGACCGATCGGGCAAGCGAGCAGGCGCTCGCCTTCGCCGCTCGCCGCCTGCGAACCGAACCGATCGGATTCGTGCTCGCCCGCCGCACGGGAGGCGGGACCGGCGAGACTGGCGAGACCGGCCGATCCGATCTGGTTTCCTCCGCCATCGAACGGACCGACCGGATGGATGTCGGGCCACTTTCCGTGGGCGCCCTGGGCCGTCTCGTCCGTGAGCGGCTGGGCGTGACCCATCCTCGACCGCTGCTGGTCCGCCTGCACGAGGCCTGTTCCGGCAACCCGTTCCTGGGCCTCGAAATCAGCCGGTCGCTGCTGGCCCGCGGGATGGAGCCGGCGCTCGGCGAGCCATTTCCCGTTCCACCGGAGGCGGAGCCAGTGGTCCGCGACCACCTCGCGGGGTTGAGCCGGGATGCCCGACGAAGCGTCGTGATCGTGGCGATGTCGCCGGCGCCCAGCGTGGCCCTCGTCAAGCGGATCGTCGGTGACAAGGGCTCCCGGGCCGTGGACGAGGCCTGCCAGAAGGGTGTCCTGGTCGCCGACGGGCCGCACCTCCGGGCGGCCCACCCCCTGTTCACGTCGACCGCCTATGCCGATGCGCCGCCCGGCGAGCGACGCGCGCTGCGGGCGGCCCTGGCGGAGATTGCCGAGGACCCGGTCGAACGCGCGATTCACCTGGCGGCGATGGTCGACGGCCAGGACGCGGCGGTCGCCGAGGCACTCGCCGATGCGGGCCGGACTGCCTCGGCGCGAGGGGCGCCGGCGATCGCCGCCGACCTGATGGAGCGTGCGGCGCTCCACGCGGTGGGCGTCGAGGAGCGGAGCGTTGCCCTCATCGCGGCGGCGGACGCGGCGGTTGCCGCCGGGGACCCCGATCGAGCCGCGACCAGTCTCCGGTCGGTGCTGGACGCCGTCCCGCACGGGCGCCGGCGCGCGGAGGCGCTGCTCGCGCTCGGTGAGATCATCTATCTCGAGGATCCGAACGAGGCCCTCGTGCTCCTCACCTCGGCCCTGGATCACACCGACGGGGATCCGCTCCTGGAAGCGCTCGTCCACTCCCACATCGCGGGGATGGCCGACATGGATCCCGAGGCGGCGCAACGAAGTGCCCTCGCCGCGGTGGACATCCTCGAGCGACCCGGCCTCGAGCCGGCGCAGGACCACCTCGCCTGCGCGCTGCTCGATCGGGCCTTCCACTGGCTCCTCGCGTGCGAACGGGTGGCCACCGACGACATCGACCGCGGGATTTCACTGCGCAGCGGCTCCGGCGACTCGTTCGTGTCCCGGCGGGCCCAGGAGGTCGCCCATCGGTGCTCATACCACCTCGGTCGCCTGCCGGACGCGATCACGATCGACCGCGCGGAGTACCAGCGGCTGACCGATCTCGGGGAGGTGGGCCTTCTCCCGCCGATTCTGCAGTCGCTGACCGCGCTCCACCTCCTGACCGGTGACTGGGACGCCGCCCGCCGGTATGCCCAGGAATGCCACGACCTGGTCGAGCAGGGCGAAGAGGCCTGGCGAGAGCGTTCCCTGACCATCGACGCGGATCTCGCATCGTGGGTGGGCGACCTGGAGGGGGCTCGGGCGTTGGCGGAGGCGGCCCTGGCCCGACAGGAGGCTGGCGGCGACCTCTGGGAGGGCGCCATCTTCTGCTCGATCCTGGGGTTCGTGGAGCTCTCCGCATCCGATCCCGCCGCGGCGCTCCGGTATTTCACCCGCGCACTGGACTACACCGATGCGATCGGGGTCCTGCTCCCGTCCCAGTTCGGGTTCCTGGGCAACCTGATCGAGGCGGCCGTGTTGTCGGGCGAGGTCGATCTCGCCGAGCGGGTGCTCCGCGATCGCCTCGAAGAGCCGGCCAAGCGGGTCCCCCTGCCATGGATCCTGGCGATGGCCGCGCGAGGCCGCGGCCTGGTGGCCGCGGCGCGAGGAGCGTTGGACGACGCGCTCGCGCATCTTGACCGGGCCGAGGCACTCTTCGGCGACACCCTCGGCATGCCCTTCGAGCGCGCCCGCACCCTGCTCGCTCGCGCCCAGGTCCATCGTCGGGCGGGGCAGCGCCGCCTGGCACGCGAAGAGGTCGGGGCGGCCCTGGAGACCTTCGAGTCGCTCGGCGCGGCAGCCTGGGCCGCCCGGGGAGCCCAGGAGCTGAAGAAGATGGGTGGACGGAGTCCGGCGGGGACGGCCTTGACCGCGTCCGAACGGAACGTCGCGGAGCTGGCGTCCGCCGGCCGGTCCAACCGGGAGATCGCCGCCGAGCTCGTCGTGTCCATCCGGACCGTCGAGAGCCAGCTGTCGGCCGCGTACCGGAAACTCGACATCCAGTCGCGAGGCCAGCTGGCCTCGGCGCTGGCCGATCCAGGTGCGCCCCACGAGGCGTAGGCCACGGGGGCGCTCGGCAAAATTCCGTGGTTCCACGGATGCGACCGATGGGAGCCGCCCCTACGGTCCCAGCGTGGCCAACCCAACGCGTCGCTTCTTCCTGGTCGAGCGCTACATCCCGTCGATCAGCTCCAGCTCGGTCGAGTCGGCTGCGCGCCGCTTGGCCGAAACGACCGACGACGCCACCCACCACGTGATCACGCTCCTGGTGGCGGGCGAGGAGACCTGCCTCTCGGTCTTCGAGGCCGCCGACGCCCAGGCCGTGGAGGCGGCCAACCGACGCGCCGGCTTCGACCTCGATCGGATCGTCGAAGTGGAGCTGTTCGAGACCTAGAGACCGCTCATCAGGGACCGGATCCGGCGCTCGGCGTTGTTGCGGGTGGCCGACGACACCGATTGCGACGAGCCGAACGAGAACAGGAGGTCCTGGTCGAACACGTCGCGCGGCAGGTCGGGGACGAGCCAGACGACATCCCGAACGTGGGGCATGTCGGCGCCGTAGGCATCGGTCCACCGGTAGTCGCCGGTGATCTCGCCGAGGGCGATCTCCCGGCGCCCGATGAACGGCAGCACGACTGGGTCGCCGATCCGCATCCGGCGGGCGAAGCGCCACATCTGGCCGACCTGGGCGTTGACGTGGCCCTCCCGGGCGTTCATGTGCCGGGCCCAGTAGGCCGCCTTCAGGGTCTCCCGGTCGGGATAGGCGGACAGGTCGCCGACCTCCGGCCACGGGATGCCGATGATCGCATGCGCGATGAACCGGTCATCCCGCTCCCCGCGCGGGCCGCCCTTGATGACCCAGGCCGTCACGCCCGGGAATCTACTGCGCGGTCCAGCCTCCGTCGACGTAGACCTCGGAGCCGGTCATGTAGGACGCCCCGTCGCCGGCCAGGAAGGCGATCACCGCCCCGATCTCCTCGGACCGGCCCAGCCGGCCCATGGGCGTGGCCGCCAGGATCGCGGTCTCGATGTCGGTGCCCTTGACCTGGGTGATCATCGGCGTGTCAATGAACCCGGGATGGACCGAGTTCACCCGGATGCCCTCCTTGGCGTAGTGAATCGCGGCGTTCTTGGTCATGAGCCGGACGGCGCCCTTGCTGGCGTGGTAGGCGATCGAGCCGCCGAATCCGCCGACCGCTCCGAAGATCGAGCTGACGTTGATGATCGAGCCGCCGCCGGACTCCCTCATCTGCGGAGCGGCGGCCTTCATGCCGAGCCAGACCCCGGTCTGGTTGATGCTGATGAGCTTCTCCCAGCCCTCCAATGTCTCCTGCTCGACGTCCGGGAACGTCCCAATCCCGGCGTTGTTGACGAGGATGTCGAGGCGCCCACGCTCCTGGACGGTGCCCTCCACGACCTCGGCCCAGCCGGCCTCGCTCGACACGTCGAGATGCCGGTACGTGGCTGCTGCGCCGCGCGCTCGGAGCGACTCGGCAACGGCTTCGCCTTCCTCGTCGAGGACGTCGGTCAGGATGACGGTCGCGCCGGCCGCGGCCAGCTCGGCAGCGGCGGCCGCCCCAATGCCCCGGGCCGCCCCGGTCACGATCGCGACCCGTCCGGTCAGATCGGCGTACATGGTGTGATCCTCCGCGCATGCAATCTCGCCTTGAGAATGGCACCCATAGGTGCCATGCACGCGAGCCGTCCGGCTCCACTCCACGGGACTTCCGGCAGGTGCGAGGAATCGGCCGCCGGGCCATCATGCGGGGCATGGACACTGACCAGATCGACATCCTCCAGGCGGCGTGGAGGAACGACGCATTCCGCCGCGAGATCCTGACCGGCGAGCACGAGCAGGTCGTCGTCATGACGATCCCGGCTGGCGGCGAGATCGGTGACGAGGTCCACCCGACGACCGACCAGGTCCTCGTCTTCATGGACGGCCACGGCGAGGCGCGGCTCGATGGCCACCTGTCGTCCGTCGGGCCGAATGACCTCGTCTTCGTCCGGGCCGGCACCCGGCACAACTTCGTGAACACCGGTGACGGACCGATGCGCCTCATCACCGTCTACGCGCCGCCCGAGCACGCCCCCGGGACCGTCCACCAGACGAAGGCCGAAGCCGACGCCGCCGAAGCCGCCGAGGCAGAGGCCGACTGACCCCCGGCCGACGGGCCGGATGGCTCACGACGGCGCCCGGACCCGCGCCTAACCTCCAGGTGCAGAACCACAGGAGGTGCGTCATGAAGGCGGTCGTCGTCTACGAATCCCATTTCGGCAATACCGCGGCAGTTGCCCGCGCAGTCGCCGAGGGCATCGGTCCCGAGGCCCGTGCCCTGAACACCGATGAGGCCACGCCCGACGTGGTCGGCACGGCCGACCTGATCGTCCTCGGGGCGCCGGTCATCGCCTTCGGGCTGTCCCGGGACGGCATGCGCGAGCAGATCGCGGCCGCCGCCGAGAAGGCGTCCGAGGGTGTCGACGTCTCGCATCCGCTCCTCCGGAGCTGGCTCGACAAGCTGCCCGCCGGCCCCAGGTGGGGAGCGGCCTTCGAGACCCGGATCTGGTGGTCCCCCCGCGGGGCCACCGGCACCATCGAGGGCCGGATGAAGCGGCTGGGCTACCGCATCGCCGCGAAGTCTGAGCGGTTCATCGTGGCCGGTGGCTACGGACCGCTGCGCGACGGTGAGCTCGAGCGGGCACGCGCCTGGGGAGCGGCCCTCGCCAGGAAGGCCGCGTGAGGGAACTGAACCTTAGCGGACCTGCGGGGGCGTGACCGTCGCACGGTCACGCTCCCAGACAAGGAGGTCGTGGGCGAAGAGGGCCCGGTCGACCTTCCAGTCGCGGAGGTGGCCGATCCAGGCCGGGTGCTCGCCGATCGCGTCCAGCCCTTCGGCCTCGAGCCGCTCGGCGAAGGCATGGGAGCTGAACAGGAACGCGGTGTCCGAGGCCTGTCCGGCCAGGAGCCAGCGGCCGGCATCGGTGTCGACGAGGAGCGACTGGTGGCCCGGCGTGTGGCCCGGGGTCGGCACCAGGCGGAGGCCGGGAGCGACGTCGCGCTCGCCGCTGATCGGATCCAGCGTGGCGCCGGCGTACTCGAAGGTGTACTCGGGGTAGGTGAAGAACAGCTCCGCTGCGGCGGCCAGCTCCGCCTCCTGGACGACGACCCGGACGCCGGGGAACAGGTGGTTGCCGCCGGCGTGGTCCATGTGGAGGTGGCAGTTCGCGATGAGACCGATGTCGGCCGGCTCGAACCCGGCGGCGCGCAGGACCGCATCGGCCGGGGTGAAGCGTGGCTGGTAGAGCGCCTTTGTCTCCCCCTCCATGGGCGCCAGCCCGGTGTCGAACAGGAACACGCCACCCGGGTGGCTGATGGCGAAGCCGGTGACCGGGCGGGGCTGGCCCGCGTCCGCCGTCTCGGGCGGCGCGACGATATAGCCGTAGTGGAGCCGGACGACGTCCTCGGCCCGGATCACGCGGCGGCCCCCGGTCCGCCCGCCGTCTCTGGTTCAGGCGGCGGATCGATGGCGACCGCGGTCAGGTAGGCGGCCACGGTGGCCAGGACGATGGCCGAGATCGCATCGGCTCCAGCCGAACCGACCAGGAGGGCGGCGAACAGCATCGAGGTGACCAGCAGGCGGGTCTGGGCGGCCATCCCGGCCGCGGCGCCGACGGCGATGGCCAGGGTGGGCGGCATGTTCAGGAGCTCGACGGCGAACGAAGCGAGCCCGATGCCGAGGAACAGGGCCGGAAAGATTGGCCCGCCACGGAAGCCCGAGGCGAGGCTGACGACGTAGGCGAGGGCCTTGGCGACGAGCAGGATCACCAGGCTGGCGATCGAGGTCTGGGCCACGACCGCCGGGATCGAAGTCTGGCCACTGAACAGGACGTCCTCGGGATCGACGCCCAGCTGGCCGGCGACGAGTGCGATGACGCCGACCGCCAGGCCGCCGGAGACAAGGAAGACGGTGATCCCGCGACCGTTCGTGCCGAGGCGCGCCGACCCCGTCAGGCCGAGCCGGCTCGCGGCTCGGTTCACGCTGGCGATCACGATCGCGGTGGCGATCCCGACCAGGATGGCGATCAGCAGGTCCGGCACGGTCAGCCCGTTCAGCGGCTCGAGATCCGGCACGGTCAGGCCGGGCGGCGGAGCGCCGGTGAACGGGCCCAGCCCGACGAAGATCAGGTAGCCCACGGCCGCGGCGACGAACCCGGGGAGCAACGCCGGGATCAGCTTCGCGCCGAGGCCGATCCCGCTCTCGGTGACCATGACCCCGCCGACCAGCGGGCCGCCGAACAGGGTCGAGATGGCCGCGAACATGCCGGTCAGGCCCAGCACCGATTCGGCCCGTCGGTCGGCCCGGACGAGGTGCATGGCCGCCAGCCCGACCGCCGAGCCGAGGGCCATGACCGGCGCCTCGGGCCCCAGGACGAGGCCAAAGCCCAACGTTCCAAGGGCGGCGACGGCGACGCCCGGCACGGTGCGGACCGGCGTCGGGCCATGGGCCATGCCGTGGAGAGGGGAGTGGCCGCCGTCCCCGGGAAGCCAGATTCGGGCCGCGGCCACGATCAGGGCGCCCACTACGGGCAGCCCCACGATCAGGTAGGCGGGCGGGGCGGACGCGCCCAGCAGCTCGGGCACATCGGTCCACAGGAAGCGCTCGAGGTAATGGGCCGCGGTGAAGAACGCGAGCGAGATCAGGGCGGCCGGGATACCGATGAGCGCGCCGAGCAGGACCAGGCGAAGGAGGTCCGGGAAGGCGCCGCGCGTCACCTACCGGACGATACCGCCCCCGCGCAGGTCGAGCGCCCGCCGCCAGCCAATCGCCCGCATCGCGAGCAGGACCCCGAATGCGGCGAGGATGAGGATGGCCGCCGCCGCGATGGACCCCTCGAGATCACCGCCCTGGAACTCGCTGTACACGACCAGCGGCAGGGTGCGGGTCACCCCGGGGAGGTTGCCGGCGAACATGATCGTGGCCCCGAACTCACCCAGCGCCCGGGACCAGCACATGACGAGTCCGGCGGCCAGCGCGGGCGCCGCCAGCGGGAGGGTGACGCGGCGGATAACCGACCCTTCCTCCGCGCCCAGGTCCCGTGCCGCATCCTCGAGGTCGGCGTCCACGCCGCCGATGCCCGCCCGGGCGGCCCGGACGAAGAACGGAGCGGCGACGAAGACCTGGGCCAGGACGACCGCGATCGTCGTGAACGGGATCTGGATCTCCGCCACCTCGAGGGCGTTGCCCAGGATCCCGCTCCGCCCGAACACGAGGAGCAGCGCCAGGCCGGCGACGGAGGGCGGCAGGACGATGGGCAGGTCCACGACCGTCTCGAGCAGGGTCGACCCGCGGAACCGGCGACGGGCAAGGACCAACGCCAGGGGGGTGCCGAACACGATGACGATCCCCAGGCTGATCGTCGTCGTGACCAGGCTCAGGACCAGCGCCTCGCGGACCGCGGGCGTGGTGAATGCCTCGACCAACGCTCCGCCGGCAACCGCCCGGACGACCAGGCCGATGACCGGGATCGCGAGGAACAGGACCGCCATCGTGGCCAGGCCGGTGAGACCCAGCCCGCCGGCGGTCCGCCGGGTCATGGCGCCACGAAGCCGAAGTCGGCGAGGATGGCCTGCCCGTCGGAACCGGTCAGCCACGCCAGGAACGCTTCGCCCTGCGCCTCGTGCGCGGAGCCCGCGATGACGCAGCCGGCGTAGGTCGCGTGGGTGTTTGCCGCTTCGGGGATCTCGATGGCGGTGACCTCGGACGAGCCGAGCGCATCGGTCTCGTACACGAACCCGGCGTCGCCCTCGTTCAGCTCGATCCGGTTCAGCACCCCACGAACGTTCTCCTCCTCGGAGACGACGTTGGCCGCGTAGGCATCGGCGAAGCCCGCCGGGTAGTCCGGCAGCGCGGCCAGGTTGGCGACGACCTCGGCCGCGTAGTCGGTGATGGGCACCTCCGGGCCGGCGGCGATGAGCTGGACCCCGGCGGTGGCGAGGTCGGCCGGGGACGCGATCCCGGCTTCGTTGGCGTCGGGGACCACGAGGGCCAGGCTGTTGCCGGCGTAGGCCACCGGATCACCGGCGGTCAGCCCCGCCTCGGCCAGTGCGTCGGGGTTCGAGGTGTCGGCGCTCAGGAACACGTCCGCCGGGGCGCCCTCCTCGATCTGGGTCCGGAGCGTGGCCGACGACTCGGTGGAGATGACCAGGTGGGCGCCAGGAGTGGCGGCTTCGTAGGTCGTCTCGATCTCCGCCAGGGCATCGGTCAGCGAGGCGGCGCCGAAGATCGTCAGGTCAAACGCCTCGGCCGATGCCGCAGGGGTGGCCGAGGGCTCGGCCGACGCCGATGGGCTCGCCGATGCCGACGGGCTGCAGGCGGCCAGGGCCAGGGCGAGGGCGAGGGCGAGAGTGGTGAGGCGGCTGGCCGCCTTCATCGTTCGGCGGGGACCTCGACGATGACGTTGGTCGACTTCACGACGCCGATGGCCTCGTCGCCGACGTCGAGCCCCAGGTCGTCGATGGCCTCGGCGGTCATCAGGCTCACCAGCCGATGCGGACCGGCCTGGATCTCGACGACGGCCGTCAGCTTGTCGCGCTGGATGCGGGTCACGATCCCCGCGAACCGGTTGCGGGCCGACTGGGCCACGATCGGGCGATCGGTCGTCTCGTTGCGGCGCTCGGCCAGGAGGCGGGTCACCTCGGCGAGGGGGATGGCGCGCTGCCCGCCCGCGGTGCGGATCGTCCGCAGCTGGCGCTCACGCTCCCAGCGCCGGAGCGTGTCCACGGACACGCCCAGCATCTCCGCCGCGTCCCCGATCCGGACTTCCATACAAAGCAATGTAACCCATTCCGGGCATCAATACCTAGGTATGCTCCCAGCCGGGACCCTCTCCGGCGGTGCATGTGCAGAGTACCGAGGTCTTGATACGCTTTCCCGCGCATGGATCGGCCTCGGCTGCTGCAACGCGCCCTGTGGCTGTCGGTCATCAGCATCGTGTTCAGCGGGCTGATCGGTGTGACCGCGGCCGTGGTTGGAGTGTCCACCGGCAGCCTGTCGCTGCTCGGGTTCGGGCTCGACGCCGCCATCGACTCGGTCGCGTCCGTCGTCCTGGTCTGGCGGTTCCGGGTCGAGCTCCGCGAGCCGCACCGCGGAGAGCGGATCGAGCAGGTCGCCGAGGCGGTCATCGGGGTCGTCCTGCTGCTCATCGCCATCTACCTCGTCGTCGGGGCCGTCGGTGCCCTCGCGAGCGGGGCACAGCCGGAGGCCACGACCGCGCGGACCGTCCTGCTGGTGGTCGCCGTCCTCGCCCTGCCGCCCCTGGCGCTGGCCAAGCACCGGGTCGCCCGGCAGCTCGCCAGCCGCGCCCTCCGGGCGGACTCGGTCCTGACCGGGGTGGCCGCGCTTCTGGCCGGGATCGGTCTGGTCGCCCTCGTCCTGAGCGAGGTGTTCGGCCTGACGTGGGCCGATGCGGTCGGGGCGCTCTTCGTCGCGGCCATCCTGGCGCGGGAGGGCTGGATCGCCCTCGAGCTGGAGCGCTCGAAGTATCGGCTCCTGTTTTGACTTCTATGGTGAGCCGTCACTACTGTTAGAACGATGGCGAACCCGTCGAAATCCTTCGCCGAAAGCGTCGACGCGCTCGGGCTCCTCGCGGAGCCGATCCGGCGCCAGCTGTACGAGCTCGTGGTGGGCGCGCCCGGGCCGGTCGACCGGGACACGGCGGCCGCCACGCTGAAGATCAAGCGGACGCTGGCGGCGTTCCACCTGGACCGCCTCGTCGAGGGCGGGCTGCTCGAGGTCGAGTATCGCCGTCGATCGGGACGCACCGGACCCGGGGCCGGGCGGCCGGCGAAGTTCTACCGCCGGGCGGCCGGCGACCAGGTCGACGTCACGCTGCCGGCCCGCCGGTATGGGCTGGCTGCCGAGATCCTTGCCGATGGGCTGGATCGGTCGCGTGACGCCGCTGCCCTGAAGGGCGTGCGGGGCGCGGCCCAGGACATGGGCCGCCGGCTGGCCGCGGCTGCTCCCCGGGGAGCGGATGACCGGGCGGCGCTCCTCAGCGTGCTGACCGACAACGGCTTCGAGCCGCTCGAGACCGATGGCGAGGTCACCCTTCGCAACTGTCCCTTCGATGCGCTGGTCGATGACCACCGTGACCTGACCTGCGGCCTGAACCTCGTTCTGCTCGAGTCGGTGTCGGCCCAGCTCCCCGAATCTGGCCTGCGGCCGGTCTCGCGCCGGCGCGAGGGGTTCTGCTGCGTCGCCTTCGTCCCCGAGGACGGGGAGCGAACCGGCTAGAGCGTCGTCCGGAGCTTCGGGAACCGGTCGCGAAGCCCGGGCCCGGTGACCTGGTGCAGGGTGTCCGGCCTGGGGAATCCGCGGAGCCGATGCCGGCCGAGGCTCCGGAACCCGATCTCCGCCCCCAGCTCGTCGGTCATCGCCTCCCGAGCCGCGCGTGACACGACGATCTGCCCGCCGTGCGCCGCCTGGCAGACCCGGGCCGTGGCGTGGACCGAGAGGCCAACGTACAGGCCATCCGTCAAGGTCGGATGGCCGCGGTGGATCCCGATCCGGACCTTCACCGGGCGCTTCGTCGGCCATTCCTTCTCGGTCATCCGGTGCTGGATCCAGACCGCCGCATTGACCGCCGCCGGAGCCGCGGCGAAGACCGCCAGGAGCTCATCGGCGTGGACCTCGACCTCGTGGCCTCCCGCCTTGCGGACCTTCTCGCGGATGATCCGCCGCACCTCGGACAGCATCGGCCCGTAGGCCTCGCCGAGCTCGGCCAGGAGCCCGGTCGAGTTCTCGACGTCGGTCATCAGGAACGTGACGGTCCCCGTGGGGAGGACTGCCGCCCGGCGGGCCTGGGCCTCGGCCTGGCCCCGGGTCCGCTCCCGGCGGAGCTGGGCCTCGATGAACCCGACCGGCACGACGCCGACTCGCTTGGCCGCCCGGAGGAGCCGGGTGCGCGCCAGCTCACGGGCCGCCTCTGACTCGAAGCGGACCTGGTTGAAGCGGCTCAGCGCCGAGCGGACGTGGGCCTCGTCGTAGATCGGCAGGCGCCGCCGGCCCTTCGAGTCGATGTACGCGAACGCGGTCCTTGGCAGCCGCTCGCGCTCGGTTTCGGACAGCCTGACCACGCTCAGACGCCCGCCAGGTCGGCCAGGGTGGCGAGGTCGGGGACCTCGAGGTCGGGCGTCGCCTCGGCCGGCGGGGTCGCGCCCGAGCCGGGTCGGTCGTGGCGGCGGTTCACCCACGCGGTCGTCATGCCCAGCTCCTTGGCCGGGACGTGGTCGTGGTACAGGCTCTGGGCGACATGGAGGACCCGCTCCTTCGGCACGTCGATGACCTTCAGCGCCATCACGAATGGGGCGATGTTCGGCTTGTAGTCCTGGACCTGCTCGGCGGTGATCACCCAGTCGAACGTCATGCCCAGCCGCGCGGCCGAGGTCGCAAACAGGTCCTCGTCGCAGTTCGTGATGACCCCGAGCCGATACCGGCCGGCCAGCCGCTGGAGGGCGTCGGTCGAATCGGCGAAGGCCGGCCAGGTCCGGACCGATTCCCCGAAGGCGCCGAGCTCCTCGGCGGTGACCTCGATGCCGAGCTCGTCGGCCACGCCTCCGAGCGATCCGGCGAGGACGCCGCGGTACGACTGGTACGGCCCGCTCTCGAGGACCGCCTCGTGGCGGGCGTAGCGCTCGAGCAGCTCGTCGTCGGGCACGGCCATGTCGCGCGCGGCGAGGACCGGCCGGACGGCTTCGAGGATCCCGGCCTCCCAGTCGATCAGGGTCCCGTAGCAGTCGAAGGTCAGGACGTCGAACTGGCCCAGGTCGAGCGCGCCGGTCAGAGCCGCACCCGTGCTGGCTGGTCGGGGTCGAACATGTGGACCGTGTCGAGGAACCGGATCAGGCCGCGCGCCCGGTTCATGACCAGGGAGTGGGTTCGCGCCCCGCCGCCGAAGAACCGGACGCCCTGGAGCAGCTCCCCGTCGGTCACACCCGTGGCGCAGAACACGATGTGCTCGCCGCTGGCCAGGTCGTTCGTGGTGTAGATCCGTTCGGTGTCGTCGACGTCGACGCCCATTCTCCGGGCGCGTTCCTTCTCGTCGTCGGACCGCCAGTGGAACGTGGCCTGGATCTCCCCGCCCAGGCACTTCAGGGCGGCCGCCGTGATCACGCCCTCCGGCGCGCCGCCAATCCCCATCACGGCGTGGACGCCGGTCCCCGACACCGCGGCGCTGATACCCGCGGTCAGGTCCCCATCCGGGATGAGCTTGATCCGGGCCCCGGTCTGGCGGAGGTCGGCAATGAGCTGCTCATGGCGCGGCCGGTCGAGGACGACTACCGTGACGTCCGAGACCTTGCGACCCAGCCGCTCGGCCAGCGTGGCCACGGTCTTCTCGACCGGGTCGTTGATGCTGACGTGGCCCCCGACCCCGGGCCCGACGATGAGCTTGCGCAGGTAGGTGTCCGGGGCGTGCATGAGCCCGCCCGGCTCGGAGGCGGCCAGCACGCAGATCGCGTTCGGCGCGCCGCTGGCCACGAGGTTCGTCCCCTCGAGCGGGTCGACCGCGATGTCGACCTGGACGGCGGCCTCGGGGTTGCCCACCTGTTCGCCGATGTAGAGCATCGGCGCCTCGTCGCGCTCGCCCTCGCCGATCACGATCGTGCCGCTCAGCTCCGCGTCGCTCATCGCGTGGCGCATGGCCTCGACCGCGGCCCGGTCCGCGGCGTCCTTGTCGCCGCGACCCATCTGGCGCGCGGAGGCGAGTGCCGCCGCCTCGGTGGCCGCCACCGCGTCGGCGGTGATGAGCTTCTCGGTGGGCCGCTCAGCGGGCCGATCGGTATCGGTCAATGGCGGAAGTGCCGACGTCCGGTGAAGACCATCGCCATATGGTGACGGTCGGCGACCTCGATCGCCATCTCGTCGCGGACCGAGCCGCCCGGCTGGATGATCGCCGTCACCCCGGCCTGGGCCGCGATCTGGATGCCGTCGGGGAACGGGAAGTAGGCGTCCGACGCCATGACGCTCAAGGGTGCCCGTTCGCCGGCCTTGCGGAGCGCGATCTCGACGCTCACCACACGGGACGGTTGGCCGGCACCCATCCCGATCATGACGTGGCGCTTGGTCAGGACGACCGCGTTCGAGCGGACGTGACGAACGGCCCGCCACGCGAAGAGCAGGTCGGTCAGCTCCTCGAGGGTCGGATGGCGCTGCGTGACGACCTGCAGCTCGTCACGGTCCTCTTCGATGGAGTCCTGGGTCTGGACCAGCAGCCCGCCGCCGATCCGCTTGAGGTCCAGGTCGCTTCCGTTGCGGGGCGCGCCGTCGTCGGGAGGGACCTCGACGATTTCGAATCCGTCCTTGGCGCCGAGGATGGCGACCGCCTCGGGCGTGTAGCCGGGCGCGACGATGGCCTCGAAGAAGCCGGGCTCGATGACCCGCGCCGTCGGCTCGTCGACCATCCGGTTGGCGCCGATGATCCCGCCGTAGGCCGCCACGCTGTCGCCCTCGAGGGCAAGCCGGAACGCATCCGCCAGGTCGACGACGCTCGCCAGCCCGGTCGGGTTGCCGTGCTTCACGATCGTGACGGTCGGGGTCTTGAAGTCCGACGCGATCCGCCACGCGGCGTCGAGGTCGAGCAGGTTGTTGAACGACAGGTCCTTGCCCGCGATCTGGCGGGCCTGGCTGATGACCGGGCCGGGATGATCGGGATCGGCGTAGAACGCGCCCTGCTGCTGCGGGTTCTCCCCGTAGCGGAGGTCAGCCTTCTTCTCGAAGACGAGGGTCAGCCGGTTCGGGAACAGGGTGCCGGTCTGGGCGTTCAGCTCGGTGGCGATCTGGGCGTCGTGGGCCGCGATCAGCCCGAACGCGTCGGCGGCCAGCTTGTGGCGGGTCTCGGGCGCAACCGCCTGGTCGCGCTTGATGTCGCGCAGGACCGATGCGTACTGGGTCGGGCTGCTGACCGCGGCCACCGCCTCGTGGTTGGCCGCCGCGGCCCGGAGGAGGGCCACCGCGGCGAGGGATGCGGGATCGAGCCCGCCGTCGGGGGGCGGCAGGTTGACGACGACCAGGCCGACGTCCCCGCCGGGGCTGACCGCCCGCAGGAGATCCGCGTCGGTGAGATCGGGGAGCGGCTCGGCCTCGACCCCGGCCTCGGCCAGGTGGGCGCGGGTGTCCTCCGTGGCGGCGCACGCGAAGCCTGCCTCCTGGAGCGCGCGGGCGAGTTCGGTGATCCCTTCGCGGTCCGAGACGGAGAGCAGGGCGCGCAAGCAGGACCTCGTCGATCGCTGGCCGCGGGGCGTGCGGCGGCCGCCCCCGGGTCAGTGGCGCGAGTATAGGCGCCCGGTGAACCCCCGGGCCGCGACCGGGTTATCAGGGTCGATGCGGTACCGCCTGCCCCTCATCGCGCTGGGTGCTGCCCTCCTGGCCGCGTGTGGCCCGACCGCGGACCCATCGGCGTCCGACTCCGCCGTCCCGCCGGCCCCGGCCTCGGCGTCCGCCTCGGCCGCTCCGTCCGACAGCGGGATATCGGTCCATATCCAGGGAGCCGAACCGGCGTTTCCGAACACGCTCGTCGACGAGGAGTTCGTCCTGCCGGCCGCCTTGACCTTCGCCGATGGCGCCTACCACCTGTGGGGCAAGGCGTTCGACGCGGAGAACGAGATCTTCCCGCGGACCTTCTACGCCACGTCGCCGGACCTCGTGGACTGGGAGGTGGCCGACACCGATCCGCTGGCCGAGATCGGGCTGGTCCTCGAGTCGCCGGGGCCGGTGCCCGCATCGGTCCTCGAGGAGGCCGATGGGACGTGGGTGATGTTCCTGTGGGGCTATCCGAGCGAGGGCGTGCCCGTCTTCTACCGCGCCACCGCGGCCGAGCCGGAGGGTCCCTGGACGGCGGATCCAGAGCCGGTCCTCACCCGGACGAGCGGGAGCTGGGACGGCGGCGGGCTCGACTTCCCGACGGTGGTCCACACCGGCGGGGGGTACCTGATGCTGTACTCGGCCTGGCGGCTCAGCGAGCCCGGCTCGGATGTCGTGGGGGTGGCCACCTCGTCGGACGGCACCACCTGGACGAAAGGCGCGGAGCCGGTCATCCGACCCGGCCTGTGCGGCGCGTTCGACGCCCGCTCGATCACCCTGCCCCGCCTGCGGAGCGCGGGACCCACCGGCTGGTACCTCTTCTACAACGGGCTCGGCGAGGATCTGAGCGGCGCCGCCTCAGTAGGCGTCGCGTCGAGCCCCGACCTTCAGACGTGGACCTGCGCGAACCCGGTCCCCGCGCTGGTCGCGGCGGACATCCCGGACAGCGAGGGGATCCACACGATTGCCGTGGCGGCGGACGCGCAGGGCCCCGAGTTCCTCGTCGAGTCACTCGGCGACGGGTTCTCGAACCTGTGGATGGGTGACGTCTCGATGCCGGCGCCCTAGGGCGCCCTGCTAGACTCGCGCGCCGATGGACCTCCTGTTCGACGCGTTCAACCCGACGAACTTCGCGAACCTGTTCACCCTGATGTGGGTGGGGGCGATCGTCATCTGTATCGGCGCCACGGTCGTGTATTTCGTTGCCGGGCGACGCTATCGGCGCTACCCGGCCCACATGGCGATGCACGAGTGGGTGTATTGGACGATCCTCGTCCCATGGGTCATGGTCCCGCTCTTCGCGGTCGTCCACGTCCCGTTGTTCCTCGTCCTCGTCCTCGTCATCCCGGGCATGGCCGCGGCCGCGTACGGGGCGTTCTGGCGCTATCCGCCCAGGATCGCCGCCGCCAACGACGAGCTCCGCCGACGGCGGTATGTCCCGCCGCCACGGCGTGATGTGAAGGTCCGAGCCCAGCCGACGCCCGCCGGCGGCAGGAAGACCCACAAGCGCTAGCGGCCCGGGCCGCCCTCATCCCAGGCCGCCGGCCCGGCAGGCCTGCGAGGGATTTGCAACGGATTCCACCGGTCCGCTAGCCGGCCCACGAGCCCGCCGACCGGAGACTGCTCCCACCCAGAACTGTGGAGGCAGTCATGAGCATTCTTGCGTGGATCGTGCTCGGCGCAATTGCCGGCTACCTGGCCGGCTTCCTCGTCCGTGGGGACGAGGGCCTGGGCGTCATCGGCCACATCCTGCTCGGCATCGTCGGCGCCCTCTTGGGCGGCTTCCTGGCCGGGGCGCTCTTCGGGGCCGATCCGATCGATGGGGCGCTGGACGTGTCCTCGATCGTGGTCGCCACCATCGGCGCCGTCCTGACCGTGATCGCGGTGAACTTCCTGCGCCGGGGGAGCGCCCGGGTCTAGCGCCCGTCTGACCCGTACTCGAAGTGCCGGCAGGGGACCCTCCCTGCCGGCACCAGTCATTCGCGGAAACGAACGTTGAGCTCAGCCCTTCTTCCGTCGGGTCTTCGTCTCCCCCGACTCAGCCCGCTCCTTGTTCACGGTGCGCGCTGCGCGCTCTTCGGCCTCACCCTCGGTGACGCCTCGCTCCTCGTAGCTGTCCTTGATGTGTTCGTACTGGCGCTCCCGTTTGGGACTCCACGACTTGGGCATCCCCGGATCCTCGTGCGTGCTTGACGCCTCGCACCGTCCACCCGGGAACATGGCGAGGGCATGCCCGACCCCGATCAACGGATTGCGGATGCCTATCGAGCGCGGCACACTCGCCGCGTGACCCGCCGCTACCGCCTGGGCCGCCTGCCCGGCATCGCCCTCGCGATCGCGATCCCGGTGGGCGGGGTGATGCTCATCGTGTTGGCCGACGTCGTGATCCGCAGGGACGTTGCGCTCCTCATCGCGGCGGCCGTCGTGATCATCCTGGCCTGGGCCGGCGGCATCTGGGCGGGCCTGATCGCCACCCTGCTGCTGATGGTCACGTTCGCGGGGCCGTTCGGGGACGAGCAGTTCAACCCCCCGCAGGACGATCTGAGCCTCTTCCTGTTTGCCGTATCCGGCTTGGTCGGGACCGGCGTCGTCGAGTCGCTGCACCGGGCGCGATGGCGCGTCGAGGCGGCGCGCGACCGCGCGCGGAACTCGCGTCGATCGGAACACGCCGCCCGCGCCGAGCTCGAGTCCATCGTGGCCGCCATCGGAGAGGGGATCATGGTGTCCGACGCCGACGGCACGGTTTCCCTCATGAACCAGGCCGCGATCGACCTCCTTGGCCGCCGGATCGACCGGTTCGACGCGGTGGCCGAGGCATTTGCCGGCGATGCCGATTCCCCGACACCTGCCCAGCTCCTCGTCGCCGAGGGGCCGTCCACCGCCGAGTACGAGCTCGTGGCCGATGGCCGGCGCATCGAGCTTTCATCATTCCCGCTCCTGGTCGAGGGCGAGGCCTCTCGCCGGGTCCTGCTCCTCCGGGACGTGACCGAGGCCCGCCGTCGGGACCGGGTCCGTGATGCGTTCCTCAGCCTCCTGTCGCACGAGCTGCGGACGCCGATGACGGCGGTCTATGGCGGCGCCACGCTCCTCCAGCGGGTCGGGGACCAGCTCGACGCCGAGACCCGCCAGGAGCTCCGCAACGACATCGTCTACGAGGCCGACCGCCTGAGCCGGCTGATCGACGACCTGCTGGTCCTCACCCGCCTCGAAGGTGGGGTGGAGGTGGGCCATGAGCCGGCTCTCCTCCAGCACCTCGTCAGCGAGGTCGTGGCCCAGGACCGGCGGAGCGCGAACGGCACAACCATCGAGGTCGCGATGGACGCCGGCCTGCCCCCGGTGATCGGCGACGAAACCGGCATTCGCCAGGTGACCCACAACCTCATTTCCAACGCGGTCAAGTACAGCCCGCCGGCGTCGACGGTCGAGGTGCGGGTGGAAGCTACCGACGCCGACGAGGTCACGGTCCGGGTCCTGGACCGAGGACCTGGCCTGGCCGACGAGGAAACCGCGCAGGTGTTCGAGCCGTTCTACCGGGGACCCGCCACTGAGCGGGCGGCCCCCGGTCTTGGCATTGGCCTGTTCGTCTGTCAGCGCCTCGTCGAGGCCATGGGGGGCAGAATCTGGACCTCGCCACGGGAGGGTGGTGGGTCGGAGTTCGGCTTCGCCCTGGAGGTCTGGCCCATTGAAGCGGAGGTCGACGAGTCCGTGGATGCATCCCAGCCGGTCCGGACCGGAGCGAGCTGGTGAGCGACCCGGTGACGGTTTACATCGATGCCTCGCTCCTGGCCGAAGGCGCCGCGAGCGGATTGGACGTCGCGTCCGAGCTGGGCCTGGTCGCGATCGCGGTCGACGACGTGGCCGACCTGCCCGCCGACCTTGCCGGCGCCTGGTATCTGACCGGGACCCACCCCGAGGCCGGATCGGCGCGCTGGTCGCGCACGGTGGTGATCGGTCCCCGACGCGAGCCGGGTCGCGTGGCGGTGACCGGGCTTCGAACGGCTCGTGACCTGCGCCTCGCACTGCTCGAGCTCGCCTCCGAGGCCGCCGTCGACTGATATGCGGCTGCAACGTGGCGCTTCGGGCGCCACCGCGCGGCTGCGAGGCCCGATCCGGGACCATGTCGTTCTTCGATAGTGAGGAACGAGATGGACAACCAGATTCGCGACGCGCAGGAGGAGCACGCTCCCGCGGAGACCCCGCCGGCATCGTCTCCGCCGCCGGTCGTGGTCCAGAACAACCAGGATGGCGGCGGCAGCGGCGGCGTGGGGGTCATGGCGGTGGTCGCCCTGGTCGCGATCGTCCTGGTCGGGATCTGGTGGTTCGGCTTCGGGCCGGGCGCCGGCGGTGGGACGACCACCCCGGACACCGCCCCGCCTCCCGCCTCGAGCGCGCCCGTCCAGTCGGCGCCACCGGCGTCCTAGCCGGCATTTGATACCGCTGCGACCCAGGACGGGGGGTCGCAGCGGTCTTTCCCCAATCTGGTAGGTTCGTTTCGGAGGTACCGATGGGAGCGCAACCGCTCGTCCTCGTGGCCGATGACGAGCCCAGGATCACGAAGCTGGTCGCGGTCGCCCTCAGTGAAGAGGGCTTCCGGGTGGTGACCGCGTCCGGCGGCCAGGAGGCGATCGCCGCCGCCGAGCAGTACCGCCCCGACATCATCCTGCTCGACATCGTCATGCCCGACCTCGACGGCATCGAGGTTATGCGCGAGCTCCAGATGCGCCATCCGGTGCCGGTGATCCTGCTGACTGCCCGGGGATCGACCGCCGACAAGGCGAAGGGGCTCGACCTCGGGGCCGACGACTACATCGCCAAGCCGTTCCATCCGGACGAGCTGGCGGCCCGGGTCCGCGCCGTTCTCCGCCGGGCGGCCGGCGTGGCCCCCCAGCAGGGGATCATCCAGTTCGACGACATCGAGATCGATCTCGAGCGCCGGATGGTCCACAAGGACGGCCAGCTTGTCCACCTGTCGCGGACCGAGTGGTTGCTCCTCCAGCATTTGGCCGCAAACGCGGGCAAGGTCGTCGTCCACAGCGAGCTGCTGACCAAGGTCTGGGGCCCCGAGTACCGCGACGACGTCCAGTACCTGCGGGTCTGGATCAGCCGGGTCCGCCGCAAGCTCGGCTCGGAGCCGG
>DATBLJ010000111.1:0-21173 GCA_036555375.1 Candidatus Limnocylindria bacterium | reverse complement strand
CCAGGTGTCCGTCGTCCCAGCGGATCCGCATCAGGCGTGCGGTCTCGTCGAGCTCGACGGCGATGGGGTTGACGATTTCCTGCACTAGAGCCGGTAGCGGCTGATCGCGCCGCGGAACGTGCCGCCCATCGAGCGCAGGTCCTGGGTCAGGCGGACGGCGGGACCGCTGGGCTGCAGGTCCCACAGGTAGAGGTCCTGGCTCACCCCACCGCCGGAGGTTGCCCGGCTGAGGGTGAACACGATCTGGTTGCTGGCCGCCGACCAGCGGACATGGCTGACGAAGCCCTGGACGCCGATCGCCCCGCGGTCCTCGTTGGCGAGGCCGCGAAGGGTCAGCGTGGTGTTGCCGCCGGACTCGGCCAGGCTGATCGTCAACTCCCGGTTCGGCGACCACAGCAGCGGCTCGTGGTTGGTCTGGCCCGAGACCCCAGTTGCCGGGTTGTAGGTGTAGACCGCCGGCGCGCCGAGGATCGAGACCACGATCGTGCCGTCATCGAGGACGAAGACCCGGTTCAGGCCGCCATCGTCCGCGAACTGCGCCTCCTGGACGGCGGACTCCTGGAACAGGGTCGGGTGCGGGTAGGTCCACGTGGCGAGCGACTGGACCGCGCCGTTGGACACGTTCACCGACAGGAGCTCGGCCTGGTCGTTTGCTCCGGCCAGGGTGGCCCGGACCGCGTACGCCGTGGTGGAGTCGGCCGTGAACATCACGCCGTCGAACCCGTCCCCGAGGTCGACCGCCGAGCTGCCCGGGGTCAGGTAGAGCGGGTTCCCGTCCACCAGGGCGAGGCCGTGCGTGCCATCCGGCGACCAGTCGTACACGTCCACCCCCCGGTTGTCGCGGGCCTGCGGCACGGGGGCCGCGCTCCCGGCGAAGTCGTGGGTGAACAGGTGCACCGGCCCGGAGTCCGAGGTTCGCTGCATGAAGACGATCTCCAGCGGCGGGAAGGCGGGCGTCGGCTCCGGTGTCGCCGAGGGTTCGACCGATGCCGCCGCGGACGGATCCACGCTCGGCTCGGGCGTGGGCGGCGGCGGGGTGCGGGCGGGGGTCGGCTCGGGCGTCGGCTCGCCGTACGCGGGCAGCAGGCCGTCGTTGCTCGAGAAGACCAGGGCCAGCAGCACGATCAGCATCCCGGCCAGGGCCAGGACCAGGCCGATCAACCATGGCACCGCCTGCTCGGCGGTCGTCGGCCGGCGCCGGTTGCCGGAGGACTTGGGGTCGTAGGCGGGCTCGGTGACGAGACCGCCCGGCGGGAGGCCGGCCGGATCGTCGTCCGGAGGCTCGGGCGGCGGAGGCGACTCGGGCGACGGTTCCGAGGATTCCGGGGATGCCGCGTCCTGGCCCTGATCCCGGAACAGGTCCCTGGATGGCCAGTCGGTCGGTCCGCTCACCGGCGCACGGCGCGGGTCGCGAGGCTCACGACCCGATCATATCGAAGGCCCACGATCGCGATGCCAACGACGACAAGCCCGGTCCCGAGCAGCATCGCCGGGTCGAGGACCTCGCCCAGGACGACGACCCCGAGCGTGACGCCGACGACCGGGAAGATGTAGGTGACCATCGTCGAGACCGTCGCGCCGAGGTAGGTGAGCAGGAAGAAGTACAGGACATAGGCGAAGAACGACCCCAGCAGGCCCAGCCACAGGAGCCCGACGATGGCCTCGGTGGTCGCGGGGAAGACCGGCGCTCCCTCGGTGACGAGGGCCATGATCCAGACGTAGAGCGCGGCGAAGACGAGTGTCCCGCCGGCGACCACGTACCGGTCGGTCGACTGGATCCGGTACTTGCCGTAGCTCGCGCCGGCCGCGTAGCTGAGCGAGGCGAGTGTCACCGCCAGCGCCCCGGCCAGGGCCATCGGCCCCGGGTTGAAGGCGAACTCCCGGCTGGCCAGCACCACCGCGCCCGCGAAGCCGACCAGGATGCCGGTCACCCGCAGCACGGACCAGGTCTCGGTCCGGATGATCAGCCCCGCGATGAGGAGCGAGAAAATCGGGACCAGCGAGTTCAGGACCGCCGCGGTGCCGGAGTCGATGAACTGCTCGCCCCAGCTGATCAGGAAGATCGGAATCCCGGCGTTGATGGCGCCCATCACGGCGAGGTGCCCGACCTGGCCGCGGGTCGGCCGCGGTGGGCGGGTGAACAGCAGCAGACCGAGCATGGCGACCGCCCCCAGCGTCATGCGTTCGGCGACCAGGGTCGCCGGCGGGATCTGCTCGACGACGACCTTGATCCAGGCGAAGGAGGAGCCCCAGATGACGCCGAGCAAGATGAAGGCCGCCGGCAGAAGCCAGCGGCGCTCGCTCGCCAGCGCGGGCGGCGGTGGGGCGCTCACGGGCCCGCTACACTCGACGGGATGGACATCCGCGGGAGCCTAGCAGGGTCGTGAGCCGATGACGATTCGGGTGGCTGCCTGCCAGATCGATCCCCACCTCGGCGAGGTGGATCGCAACCTCGAGCACATCGAGCAGGTGGTCGCCGATGCAGCCGGAAAGGGCGCGCAGCTCGTCCTGCTGCCCGAGGCGGCGACCACGGGGTACGTGTTCGAGAGCCTCGACGAGGCGCTCACCGTTGCCCAGCGGTCATCGGCGGTGGCGGAGGATCGGCTGGCCGAGATGGCGGCGCGCCACGGCGTGGCGCTCATCGTCGGCACGCTCGAGGCGGAGGCCCGAGAGGTCTTCAACACCGCCCTGATCTACGCCGAGGACGGCCGTCGCTATCGGTACCGGAAGATGCACCTGCCGTACCTCGGGGTCGACCGCTTCGCGACGCCGGGGCCCGACCCGGCACAGGTCTACGACCTGGCCGGGATGCGGGTCGGGGTCCTGATCTGCTACGACCTGCGGTTCCCGGAGGCGGCCCGGATGTGCGGCCTCGACGGCGCGGACCTGATCGCGCTGCCGACGAACTGGCCGGTCGGGGTCAACTTCCATCCGGCGATATTCGCCCCGGCCCGCGCGGCCGAGAACCACGTCTACCTGCTGGCCTGCGACCGGGTCGGGGAGGAGCGGGGCACGACCTTCATCGGCCGCTCGATCCTCCTCGACACGAACGGCAAGGAGCTCGTCACCGCGTCCGACACCGAGGAGGAGATCATCGTCGGTGAGGTCGACTGGGAGCTCGCCCGCCAGACCCACCATCGGCGGATTCCCGGCGAGCACGAGTGGGACACGATCGCTGACCGGCGGCCGGGCCTCTACGGACGGCTCCTCGAGCCGCCCCGCGACCGCCTCCATCCGCCCAGCGCGGACCTCTACTCCGGGGACGTCGACTGAGGAGACAACCGCATCCGGTGGAACGCGGACGTCGGGTGGCGGGTGAGATCTGAACGGAGCGGCCGAGTCAGTCCGAGGCGGCCCACATGATGATGCCGGTCACGAAGAAGCCGCTGATCAGGCCGATGAAGGCGGCCGTGCCCGCCGGCCCCTGACCCTCGACGGTCGGGAACAGGGTGTTGATGACCGCCAGCCCAACGACCATGTAGCCGAGCCACAGGGCACTGGTCACGACGGCGATCACGACGCGCACGGAACGTGGCTGGTTCAGCATGCGATCGGCATCCTATCAGCCGGGACCCGGCGGCGGCCGCAGGCGCTGGGCGAGGGCCACGCCCTCGCCGGCAAAGGCGATCACCAGCCGGCGACGGAGCTCGCTGGCGGCGGTGAACCGGTCGGCGCCGTTGACCCGGCCGATCGCGCGGAGCGTGACGCCGAGGTCGGTGATGGTCGGGATCGAGCCGTAGCGCGGCGCCTCGAGGAGCCTGTCGGACCACTCCGGGTCGGCGTACATCTCGGCGCCCACCCGGTTCGTGATGGCGATCGCCTTCTCGAGATCAGTCTCGGGGACGAGCGGGATCTCGACCTGGAGGACGGCGTAGACGCGGGTCATGTTCGAGGAAACCCGGACCTGACCGTTCGAGACCGAATGGACGGTGCCCGACACGTCGCGGAGGACCGTCCGCCGCAGGCCGATCTCCTCCACCGTGCCCGAGACCGGCACGTTGTCGGTCGCGATCGTCACCCAGTCCCCGACGTAGAACTGGCCCTCGAGCAGGATGAGGATCCCCATCAGGTAGTCCAGGACGATGGACTGGCCCGCGATGGCGAGGCCGGCGAAGACGACGCCCAGGGCGACGATGACCGACACGAGGTCGAGCAGGGTCAGGACCACGACCACGATGACGAAGACGACCGCCGCCCGCAGCAGCTTGGCGACCAGGTCCTCGATCGTCGACAGCCGCTTGCGAAGCTCGTTCAGCTCAGCCGGATCAATCCCCTGCCTCTCGCGTGCGCGGATGATCCGCTCGCCGATCCGGTCGACGACCGGGCGGACGAGGCGGAAGACGAGCAGCGCCGCGAGGCTCCAGAAGATCAGGGCGAACCAGTTCGCCTCCAGGAAACCGATGAGCTCGTCGGGGTTCATTGGCTCATGCGTCGCGGCTCATGCGTCACGGCTCAGTCTTCCTCGCCGGCGCCCGACTGGTCGCGGATGGTGGACACGATCCCGGCGTCGGCGAGGGTGGTCACGTCCCCGAGGTCGCGCTGCTCGGCGATGTCTCGGAGCAGGCGACGCATGATCTTCCCGGAGCGCGTCTTCGGCAGGTCCGGGGTGAACATCACCTGCTTGGGCCGGGCGAGCTTCCCGATGACCGTGGCCACGTGCTCACGAAGCTCGTTGGCCAGTTCCTCCGATGGCTCGTGGCCCGCCCGCAGGATGACGTACGAGAAGATCGCCTGGCCGGTGATCGGGTCGGAGCGCCCGACGACCGCCGCCTCGGCGACCGATGGATGGGAGACGAGCGCCGACTCGACCTCGGTCGTGCTGATCCGGTGGCCGCTGACATTCATCACGTCGTCGACCCGGCCGAGCAGCCAGTAGTAGCCCTCCGTGTCGCGCTTGCAGCCGTCCCCGGCGAAGTAGCGCCCCGGGAAGCGGCTCCAGTAGGTCTGCCGGTAGCGGTCCGGGTCGCCGTAGATGCCGCGCAGCATGGCCGGCCACGGCCGATCGAGGACCAGGTAGCCGCCCCCGCCAAACGGCACGCTCTCCCCTTGCTCGTTCACGACGTCAGCCTTGATGCCGGGGAATGGCTGGGTGGCGCTGCCCGGCTTGAGGGTCGTGATCCCGGGGAGCGGCGTGATCATGATCATGCCCGTCTCGGTCTGCCACCACGTGTCGACGACCGGGCACCGCCCACCGCCGATGTGCTGCCAGTACCACGCCCAGGCCTCGGGGTTGATCGGCTCACCGACGCTGCCGAGGAGGCGCAGCGACGACAGGTCGTCGCCGGCGAACGCATCGGCGCCGTACTTCATCAGGGCGCGGATCGCGGTCGGCGCGGTGTAGAGGATGGTGACCCCCAGCCGCGCCGCGATCTGGGCCCATCGGTCCCTGTTGGGGAAGTCGATGGCGCCCTCGTAGATGACGCCGGTCGTGGCGTTGGCCAGGGGGCCATAGACGATGTACGAATGACCGGTGACCCAGCCGATGTCGGCCATGCACCAGTAGGTGTCGTCAGGCTTGATGTCGAAGATGTACTGATGCGTGGTGGCGGTCCCGACGAGGTAGCCCGCCGTCGTATGCATGATCCCCTTGGGCTTGGCCGTCGTCCCGCTGGTGTAGAGCAGGTACAGGAGGTCCTCGCTGTCCATGACCTCGGGCTCGGCGGTCGTGGGCTGGCGGGTGACGAGGTCGTGGTACCAGTAATCGCGGCCCTCGGTCCAGGCCACGTCCTGGCCGGTGCGCCGCACGACGATGCAGTGCTCGACTGACGGGGAGCGGCCCATCGCGTCGTCCGCGTTCTCCTTGAGCGGGACCATGGCGCCCTTCCGGTAGCCGCCATCGGCGGTGATCACCGTCGTGCACTGCGCGTCCTCGAGCCGCCCAGCCAGGGCATCAGCCGAGAAGCCGCCGAACACGACGCTGTGCGGGGCCCCGATCCGGGCGCACGCGAGCATCGCCACCGGCAGCTCGGGGATCATCGGCATGTAGATCGCGACCCGGTCGCCCTTCCTGACCCCGAGCTCGCGGAGCGCGTTCGCCATCTGGCAGGTCTCGGCCAGGAGCTGGGCGTAGGTGATCGTCCGCTGGTCGCCAGGCTCACCTTCCCAGTGGTAGGCGACCTTGTCGCCGAGGCCGTTGGCGACGTGGCGGTCGAGGCAGTTGACGCTGATGTTCAGCTTGCCGCCGACGAACCACTTCGCGAACGGGGCGTCGGACCAGTCGAGGAGCTGGGTCCACGGCTCCATCCAGTCGAGGCGGCGCGACTCCTCGGCCCAGAACTGCTCGAAGCCCTCGTCGGAGGCCGCGCGCTGGTAGATGTCCGGGTCGCCGGCGTTGGCCTGCGCGGTGAAGGCCGGCGGCGGCGGGAAGGTGCGGTCCTCGCGGAGGAGGTTCTCGATGGTGGCCGCGTCGGCCGGCTCGGTGTCAGCCGGGGGCTGGGTGGTGGACATCGGGCGCTCCTGTGAGGGCAGGGACCCGATTCTATCCCCCGGCGGAGCCCGATTCGGCCGGTGACGAGGTGTCGCGGACCCACGAGATGAGGGCCGCTCCGGCCAGGTACGAGACCGCCATCACGACGAAGGCCGGCACGTAGCCGGGGCCGGCCACGATGGAGCCGATGACGATCGCCCACAGGGCGCCGATCCCGAACGCGGCCGTGAAATAGACGGAGAACGCGACGTCGCGAATCGGACCGACCGCCCGGTCGGCGAGGAACGCCTGGAGGACCGGCCCCTCGCTGAAGACCGCCGTCCCGAAGGGGAGGAGCAGCGGGGCGAGGAGCACCAGGTTCCCGCCGGCCAGGATCACGGCCAGGATCCCCGCCGCGGAGAGCAGGTAGTAGACGATCAGCGTCCGGCGACGCCCGTACCGGTCGGACAGGACGCCGGCCAGGATGGGCCCCACCACGGCACCCACCAGGAGCAGGGCGTAGAGCCACAGGACGGTGGACTCGTCGATTCCCAGCTCGGAGCGGAAGTAGAGGAGCAGGAACGGGGCCGCGATGTCGAGCCCGCGGCCGCCGGCGGCGACGAGGGCGGCGGCGAGGATCTTCATCAGGTCCTCGCGGCCCAGGACGGCACGGACCTGGCTGATCCAGCTCCCCGAGGCACGGGCCCGGCTCCGGTAGCCGGCGGTGTCCTCGCGGACGAACCACAGGACCAGCACCCCGACCAGCAGCGGTGGCAGGCCGAACAGGAAGAGGGTCATGTTCCAGCCGACTGCGGCCAGCAGCGCGCCGCCGATGAACGGGACGAGGATCGTCCCGACGTTGCCGCCGGCGATGTGGAAGCTGATCGCGAACCCGCGCCGCTCCGGGGGAAAGGCGTCGGACAGGATTCCGTTGCCGACCGGGTGCTGCGGGCTGCCGCCGATCCGGGTCCCGCTGATGGCCGCCAGCAGCTGCGCGACCGTCGACGCCAGGCCGGCCAGCATCAGGCTGACCCCGAAGATCAGCTGCCCGACGCCGATCAGGACCGGACGGGCGATATAGCGGGTCAGCAGCCCATACGACAGCTGCATCAGACCGCCGACGATCGTGGTGACCGCGATGAACAGGCCGATCGCCGCCTCGTCGAGCCCGAACTGGTCGATGACCGCGATGTAGACCAGCGGCAGCAGCGCCGACAGCATGTGGAGCAGGGCGTGGGCCAGCGCCAGCAGGCCCAGTGTCAGGTTCGGCCGGGTGGCCGCCCCGACGATCGGCTCCGGGGCCGGCGCTGGGAGGGAACTCACGCGGGTTGCGGTTCGGCGATCGGCGCCGGTCGGCTGCGGCCGAGCTTCCAGGCAGTCAGGGCCAGGAAGATGGCCGCGAAGCTGGCCCCCAGGATGAAGCCGGCGGGTGGGCCGAGGACCTGGGCGACGGTGCCGGCGAACAGCCCGCCCAGCGGACCCGAGCCGGCGAAGACGGTCACGTACAGCGCCATCACCCGCCCACGCAGCTCGTCCGGCACGGCGCGCTGGACGGTGGCGTTGATCGTGTTGACCATCAGCATCGAGGCCAGCCCGACCAGCGCCACGATCGGGTAGACCAGGGCGGGCACGCGGACGAGGCCGAGCATGAACTCGAAGATCAGGAACGCCGCGCCGCCACCCAGGATCAGGCGCAGCCGCGGCCGGCTCTCACCCATGAACGCGAGGACGAGGGAACCCACCAGCGACCCGGCGCCCAGCACCGCGAACAGGGCGCCGTAGGCGCCGGCGTCCATGTCCAGCGTGAACCGGGCGAAGAGCGGGAGCAGCGTCTGGAAGTTCATGGCGAAGACGCTCATCCCGCCCAACAGGACGAGCAGCCACAGCACGCTCGGCGTCCTCGTCGCGTAGCGGAACCCCTCGCCCAGCGAGGTCCGGATGCTGGGCTGGATGGCAGGCATCGGGACCCGGATGATCGTCTTCGAGTCGATCAACAGCAGCCCGAGCAGGACCGCGGTGTAGGTCAGGGTGTTGATCCCGAAGTTGAACGCGCTGCCGAACAGGGCGAGCGTGATGCCGGCCACCGCCGGCCCGACGACGCGGGCCAGGTTGAACGAGGCGCTGTTCAGGGCGATGGCCTGGAGGAGGTCCTTGCGGGGCACGACGTCGGCCACGAACGACTGGCGGACCGGCATGTCGAACGCGCTGGTGATGCCCAGGATCAGGGCCAGGACCTGGATCTGCCAGATCTCGACCACGCCGGCAAAGGTCAGGCCAAAGAGGGTGGCGGCCTGGAGCATCGCGAGGGCCTGCGTGACGAGCAGCAGGCCGCGCTTGTCGAATCGGTCGGCCAGGACGCCGCCGATGGGAGCGAGGAACAGCGCCGGAGCGAACTGGAGGGCGATGACCGTCCCGACCTGGAACGCCGACCCGCCGAGCTCGAGGACGAGCCATGGCTGGGAGACGCTCTGCATCCAGGTGCCGACCAGGCTGACGACCTGGCCGGACCAGTAGAGGCGGAAGTTGCGGTGGCGAAGGGCCCCGAAGCCGCGGCCCATCCGCTCAGGTGTCTCCGAACAGGATGTCGCGGATGACCGGCGTGGGCGGAGTCCCGTGGGCGAGGACCGACTCGAGGAACAGCCGCCAGCGGAACGGGGTGCTGGCCGCGGCCGCGCGCTGGCGCGCTTCCCGCTCGAGGTCGCTCATCTCGGTGTAGCCGAGGAAGTACTCGCACAGCTGGGTGCTCGACAGGCGCGCGCGGTCCCACTTGGCGGCGGCCTCGGACTCCTCCTGGAAGCCCTGCTCGACCATGAGCCGCATCGCTTCGTCGCGGTCCATGTTCCCGGTGTGGATCGCGATGTCCATCATCGTGTTGGTGATGGCCCGCAGGTAGAACTTCCAGTGGACCAGCATCAGCGCCGGGTCCTCGGCGCCGTAGCCGACGTCCATCATCACCTGGGTCACGTACACCGCCCAGCCCTCGGCGAAGACACCGGACTGGAAGATCGCCCGCACCAGCGAGGGGCAGCGGTTCGAGTAGGCGAGCTGGAGGTAGTGGCCCGGGACCGCCTCGTGGATCGTCAGCAGGCGGAGCATCCGCGCGTTGTCCTCGCGCAGGTAGGACTCCCGCTGCTCGTCGGTCCAGTCGTCCGGCATCGGGGTGATCGCGAAGAAGCTCGACAGGCCCCGGTCCAGCGGGCCGGGCGGGATGAGCATCGCCCCGCCGAACGAGCGGAGGAACTCCGGGGTCCAGACGATCTCCATGGGCTCGTCGGCCAGGCCGATGAGACCGATGTCCCGACAGAAGGTCTCGATCCGGTCATTCTCCTCGCGGCAGAAGTCGAGGAGCTCCTCGGCCTTCGGGTGGTCAGCGGCGATCGCGTCGAGCACGGCGCGGACCGGCGCGTTCGGTCCCTCGGGGACGGGCTCTTCCCCCTTCCAAGTGGGCCACAGCTCGAGGGCGAGGCGGAGCATCTCGGCACGGACCGCCTCGAACGCGCTCAGGGCGCGGGCTCGCAACTCGGTGGGCTCCATCTCGACCCGCAGCGCGTGGCGGAACTTCTCGCGGTAGAGGGCCGGACCGAGCCGGAAGTCGCCGGTGGCGCGGGGCAGGACGTCGTCGTGGAGCCACGTCCCGAACGCGTCGAGGGCGGCCTTGGCCTCGGCCGCAGCGGGCTCCATCTCGGCCCGGATGGCGGCCGCCTCTCCGGCGTCCTCGACCTTGTCGAGCTCGGCGACGAGCAGGTCGACGAGGCCCGGGATGCCGGACAGCCGCTCGATCGCCTTCTCGGTGTGGAACGTGCTGATCGGGCGCTCCCCCGGATCGTCCAGGGTCGCCTTCGCCGCCTCGAGCACCGCCGGGATACCCGAGATCCGGGCGGTCGCGCTCCGGAGCCGCTCGGGGAGCGGCGCGAATGGGCGCGCCACGAGCGCGAACAGCCCGTTGCCGAGCACGTAGACGTAGACCAGCGGGTTCCAGCGCTCCTCCTGGAGCGTCTCCTCCCCGAAGACCATGGCCGCGGCCGCATCGGTCAGGATCCGGTGGTCGATCGCGTCGTCGCGGCTCAGCGACTCCCGGTCGAGCTCGCCAAGCCGGCGGAGCGTGTCGGCGCCGAAGGCCGCGCGGGCGGCGCGGCCGGCATCGGTCAGGTCCGGCCATTGGCCGTCGTGCTCGTGGTTGCCGATGTCGGTGGCATGGACCGGGTCCAGGCGGAAGTATTCGGCCAGGACCTCGTCGACCAGGGCGCGGAACTCCATCGCAACCTCACGTGCGGGTCGGGAGTCCAATCCTACCCGGCCGCACCCGTATCATCCCGCGGACCCATGGACACCCACCCCAACCTCGCCGACGCGCGGGCGCTCCTCCAGCGCCACCCGGTCTTCGACGGTCACAACGACCTGCCTTGGGAGATCCGCAAGTACCCCGCTGCCCCCGGCGACCTGGACGCCTACGACCTCCGCCAGCGGGCGCCAGGCAAGGGCCAGACCGATCTGCCCCGGCTCCGCGCGGGCGGCGTCGGCGCCCAGTTCTGGAGCGTCTACGTCCCGAGCGAGGGGGAGGCCGGACGGGCGGTGCTCCAGCTCGAGCAGCTCGACCTCGCGCGCCGGATGGTCGCCCGCTACCCCGACGACCTGGCCTTGTGCCTGACCGCCGATGACGTCGACGCGGCGCTGGCCACGGGGCGGATCGCCTCGCTGTTCGGGATGGAGGGCGGCCACGTCCTCGAGGGCTCGCTCGGCGCGCTCCGCGCCTTCTGGGAGCTCGGAGCGCGATACCTGACCCTGACCCACAACCAGTCGAACGAGCTGGCGGACTCGGCCACCGGGGAGGTCCGCCACGGCGGGCTCTCAGAGCTCGGGCGGGCTGCGGTGGCCGAAATGAACCGGCTCGGGATGCTGGTCGACCTGTCGCACGTCTCGGCCGACACGATGGCCGACGCCATCGAAGCCAGCCGGGCGCCGATCATCTTCAGC
Organism: Candidatus Limnocylindria bacterium; assembly: GCA_036555375.1. Taxonomy (GTDB): domain Bacteria; phylum Chloroflexota; class Limnocylindria; order QHBO01; family QHBO01; genus DASTEQ01. Next base: position 9,793 of record DATBLJ010000111.1, on the reverse strand, counting down.
CACTCCTCGGCCCGCGCCCTGTGCGACGTCAAGCGCAACGTGCCCGACGACATCCTGCGGCGGGTGCCCGGCAACCGGGGCGTGGTGATGGTCACCTTCGTCTCGGGGTTCGTCAGCCCGGAGGCAGCGGCCATCCTGATCCCCGCCATCGAGGACTTCGACCGCCGAGCGGCGGGCGTGACCGACATCGCCGCCCGCGCGGCCCTGTACCGGGAAATCGCCGAAGCGCTCGACGTCCCCACACCCACCGTGAGTGCGGTCGCGGACCACGTCGAGCACGTGGCCGCAGTCGCCGGCCATGACCATGTCGGGCTGGGCGGCGACTTCGATGGGACGACGTTCCTCCCGGCCGGGCTCGAGGACGTGAGCGGCTACCCGAACCTGTTCGCCGAGCTGATCGGTCGCGGCTGGTCGGAGGAACACCTGGCGGCGCTGGCCAACGGCAACATCCGCCGGGTCCTGCGCGAGGCGGAGTCGGTCGCCGGCTGATCCGGCGACCCGGTCCCTCAGGCCTCGCGGCGCTCCAGCAGGAAGACGGTCCGCAGGCTGTCGGCGACCGGCGCCTCCTCGAGGGTCGTGAAGCGCTCGCCGAACGCGGCCCGGAAGCGGTCGATCGTGTAGCCGCCGAAGATGTCCTTCCGCCCGGCGAGGAGCTGCTGGACCATCGGATCCTCGCGGGGAACGAACTCGATGACCACCCGTCGTCCGGCGTCCGCCAGCAGGGCGGCGATCCGCGGAAGCGGCACGTTGTTGCCGATCGCGAGGTGGTGGATCAGGGCGAGCGCCATGGCGACGTCGGCCGGGCCGCGCTGGAGCAACGACCGCCGCTCCTCGTGGGCCCAGCCGAGGGCCGGGCTCGGGTTGGCGAGGTCCATGACCAGCGGGAGGACCGATGCGCGCGCCTCCGGGGCCAGGTTGCGCCAGTGAAGCTCGACGACCGCGGGATCCTGATCGAAGGCGATGACCTGGCGACCCGGCCCGGCGGCGAGGTCGGAGTAGGTGCCGACGTTGGCGCCCAGGTCCCAGATTACCGAACCGCCGGCGGCGGCCAACATCCGCTCGACGATGGCGTGCTTCGATGCGGCGGCGGCCTCGGAGTAGCTCGTCTGGCGGGTGTAGGTAAGCCAGTGGCTGCCGAGCTCGAGCTTCAGCCCTTCGACCGTCCGGCGCAGGCTGTCGAGGAGCGCCTCGTGCCGGGTCTGGGTCATCGGCCGCGCCTTCGGTGCGCCCGTGGCCGTGTCGGCCGCCCCGGTGATCTGGGCCTGCTGGACTCGGCGATCCGCCCCGGCGTGGAGATGGAGGTGGGCGAGCAGGCCGCCGAGACGGGTGCGGCCCGGCAGCAGGCCCGCGGCCAGGTCGAGCGGGATGCCATCGATGAAGTCACGGAGCATCAGGCCGCAGCGCGGGTCGCGGTGGGCCATCAGCGCCAGCGGCGCCAGGAAGTGCTTGCAGAACTGGCGGTACGCCGGCCAGGGGGCCGCGAGGTCGGCGACCTCGAACGAGAGGCTGTCGATGAGGATCGGCCGCCCGGCGTCGAACTGGACGTTGAAGGCCGATGCGTCACGGAGCCACATCCCCGCCGCCAGGGCCCGGCGCTGGACCTCGAGGGTCAGGAGCGCGGCCTCGCGGAGTTGGGAGAAGGCCCATTCGTAGGGATACGAGATGACCGCGAGCTCGCGGGGGCGGATGACGAGGGCGGCACCCGGCGTCGGGGCGAGATCGGGGGCGACGGCGGCGTGGCCGACGAGCAGGCCGTCGCCAATCAGCTGGGCGGCGAGCCCCCGCTCCTCGAAGGCCGCCCAGTCGGCGGCCGCCTCGGCCTGGATGGCGCGATAGAGAATGCCGTCACGGCGGAAGACATACCCGCTCGGGTCGCGAAACGAGGCGGGATCGATCAGTGGTCGGCGGGGTTGGGGCCGTCGGGCGGGGTCGCCTCGGACGGCACAACATCCTCCGTCTGTGCGTCTCCGCGCAGTCGGTGCCAGAATCCGCCGATTGTGCGGCGGAAGACAAACGGGATAGCCAACAGCGCGGCCAGGATCGCCTGGAGGATCAGGCTGCCGGTGCCCGGGTCGATGTACGCGAGAGGCGGATGCATGGAGTCGTGCGGATCCCCGCTGCGGGTAGTGTTGTCCCGATGGTAACCCCGGCGTCGAACGCCGGCCACCGGGGCTGGACGTACTGGCCCTGGCACGTCCTCCTGTTGGGTGCCTACCCGGTCCTCTTCCTGTTCGCCCAGAACATGGTCGACGCGGTTCGGCTCGACCCGCTGTGGGGGCCGCTCCTCCTGTGCATCGGCGCCGCGGCCGGGCTGCTGGTCCTGTTCTTCGCACTCCGCCGCGACTGGGCCCGCGCCGGGCTGATGGCGAGCGCCGTCCTGGCGCTCTTCTTCTCGTTCGGCCACGTCTGGGGGGTCGTGGACGAGTACCTGGACCAGAAGTGGCTGCTCGGGGCGATCTGGATCGTGTGGGGCCTCGCCCTCGTCCAGATCGCCTGGCGGGGCGGCCGGTGGGTCGGCCCGCTGACCCGGGTCCTGAACGTCGCCCTGGGCCTGCTGGTCATCTACAACCTGGGCTCGATCGGCGCCTACATGGCCAGCATCCACACCTTCGCCGGCCTCACCGGCGAGATCCCCGAGGTCAGCGTCGGACCGCTCGGGCGGCCGGACGTCTACTACATCGTCCTCGACCGCTACGCCGGGGAGGAGACCCTGCGGCGCTTCTTCAACTACGACAACAGCGAGTTCCTGGAGGCCCTCGAGGACCGAGGCTTCGACATTGCCCACGACGCGTGGGCGAACTATTTCAAGACCTCGCTGTCGGTGTTCAGCACGATGACGATGGACTACCTGGATGCCGACAAGTACGACGACGACAACCCCGACTCGTTCGGTCCGGTCCACGCCGCGTTCGCCCAGCGGATGGCCGCGCCCGCGACCTTCAAGCAGCTCGGCTACGAGTACGTCCACATCGCGAACTGGTGGGAGCCCACCTCGCGCAACGCCGACGCCGACATCACGTATCGGTACAGCCAGGAGTCCGAGTTCAGCACGATCCTGTTCGCCACGACCCTGCTGAGCGTGATCCAGCCTGATGCGTCGATTGAGGGCGGCGACACCGAGGAGCTGCATGGCAACGACCTCCAGCGAGCCCACATCCTGACCGGCTTCGAATCCATCCTTGAGGCGTCCGAGCGGTCCGGCCCGACCTTCACCTTTGCCCACCTGACGATCCCCCACCCGCCCTACGCGTTCAACGAGGACGGCAGCGAGCCGACCGCGGAGCAGCAGGCGACGCGAACCGACAACGAGGGCTACGTCGAGCAGCTGAAGTACGCGAACCGGCGGGTGCTCGAGGTGATCGACCAGATCCTGGCGACCCACGATCCCAGCGAACCGGACCCGGTCATCCTGATCCAGGCCGACGAGGGACCGTTCCCGCCGCGGTTCCGCGAGCAGGGGGCCGACTTCCAGTGGCTGGAGGCCACGCCCGACGAGCTCCAGTGGAAGTACAACACGCTGACCGCCTGGCGGATGCCCGGCGTGGTTCCCGAGGACTACGGCTTCTACGACCGGATCAGCCCGGTGAACATGTTCCGGATCTTCTTCGACGCGTACTTCAACGCCGACCTGCCGATCCTGCCCGACAAGGTCTACCTGTCACCCGACCACGACCACATGTGGGATCTCCACGAGTACCAGCGACCGGAGCCCTCCCCAAGTCCCTAGGGCAACGGCGAAGGCGACGGTGAGGGGCTGGGGGTCGGGGGCGGCGGCTCGGTGGTGGCGACCAGGTAGACGGCGCCGTCGGCCCCGGCCGCCATGTAGCCACGGACCTGCTCCCCGCTCTGGCTGACGACCGATTCGACTCGGTACCAGACCAGGCCCTCGGCCGCCTGTGCCGGGGACAGGATCCGGACCACGTCGCCGACGAACAGGGCCCCCACCACCGTCGAGTCGAGCGACGGCTCAACCCGAACCCGGACCCCGTCGTAGAGCACCTCGGCGTAGCCGCCCTCGGCCAGGTCGGTGGGCGGCGAGGCGCCTTCCGGCGTGGCAACGGGCACATGGGTGAACTCGATCGTGGCCGTGACCTCGACCTCGCAGGCACTCGGCGGAGCCGACCCATCGATGCCGGGCCCGGGCCCGTCCCAGCCCACGACCGTCCAGGTCACGGGGCCTTCTTCCAGATCCGGCGGAGCGGGGTGGGTCCTCGAGGCCGCGGCCGCGACCGTCGCCGTGAAGTCGCCGGCCTCGGTCGTCGTGGACTCGACACCCCCAGGCCCGAACGAGATCAGTACCGCCGAGTTGGCCGGGAAGCCGGAGCCGGCCAAGGACAGGAACGTGTCCGAGGCGCCGGTATCGGGGTCGACCTCAAGCGTCGTCGGGGAGACGCTGGCCTGACAGCTGAGCTCGGACGTCGGGGTGGGTGTGGGCTCGGACTGATTGCGAGAGGACAGCGCGAAGCCGAGCGCGAAGCCGACGATGAGGATGACCCCGCCCCCGAGCGCGACCAGCACCCCCTGGCGGCGCGTCACCCGGGCCGGCGCCTCATCGCGGAGCCGGCAGCAGCCGGCCGAAGCGGTAGGGGTCGTAGGCGGCGGCGACCTGGATCGCGTTCAGGGCGGCGCCCTTCCGGAGGTTGTCGCTGGCCACGAACAGGGCGAACCCCCGGTCGCGGCCCGGGATCGCCCGCAGCCGACCAACGAGCACGGGGTCCCGCCCCTCGACGTCGAGCGGCATTGGGTGGCGCTGCGAGCCGTCGGCGGGGCGGTACTCGAGGCCGGGCGCGTCCCGCAGGACGGCCTCGATCTCGCCGACGCTGGTCGGACGCACGGTCCGCAGGTGGAGCGCCACCGAGTGGCCGGTGTGGACCGGAACCCGGACGGTGGTCGCGGCCACGTCGAGGTTGGGCATGGCGAGGATCTTCCGCAGCTCGGCGCTGATCTTCCGTTCCTCGCCGCTCCAGCCGTCGTCGAAGAGGCGGTCGATCTGGGGAACGACCGAGTCGGCGATCCGGCCGTGGAACGGCGACTCGGGTGCGGGGTCGCGATGCTCGGTCGCTCGCTCGGCGACGAAGGCGTCGACCCCGGCCCGGCCGGCCCCGCTCACCGCCTGGTAGGACGCGACGTCCACCGACTCGAGGCCGGCGAGGTCGCGGATCGGGGCGAGGGCCACCACCGCGGCCGCGGTCGTGCAGTTCGGGTTGGCGACGAGATGGCCGTCGTAGCCGGCCAGCACGTCCCCGTTGGCCTCGGGCACGACCAGCGGCACGCCGGGATCGAGCCGGTAGGCGCTCGAGTTGTCGACGACGAGGCCCACGCCCCGCGCCGGTCCCTCGACCAGCTCGCGCGACACCGCCCCGTCGGTGGCCAGGAACAGGACGTCCAGCTCCCCGGCCCGGGCGTCGTCGAGGACTTGGATCGACAGGTCGGTGCCGTCATAGGCGACCGAGCCGGTATCGGTCCCGAACGCACGCACAGAACCCGCCGGCAGGCCGGCATCGGCCAGGATCGAGAGGAAGACGCCGCCCACCATGCCGCGGGCGCCGGCGACGCCGACGGTCGGCCACTCAGGCATGGACTGCCCTCCGGGCGGGCGACTGGCCGATGACGGGGCGCTCTCCGCGCGCCAGCTGGGCGAGATCGGCGTAGACCGCCCCGGCCGTGACCCGGCCGCCGGCACCCGGGCCGCGGACGATGATCGTCCCGGCGTCGCGGGTCGTGATCTCGAGCACGCACTCGATGCCCTCGGCGGTCGCCATCGGATCGGTGGCATCCAGGGTCACCGGAGCGACCCGCAGGTCGTCAGGCGTCGCCTCGGCGACGAGCCGGACGACCGCGCCGGGCGCGACCGCCTCGCCCACGATCCCGCGTCGCGCGACCGCGGTCTCCGCCCGCCAGGTGCCCCACGCCACCCAGGCCAGGATGGCGAGCTTCTGGGCGGCGTCGCGACCCTCGACGTCGAACGAGGCGTCGGCCTCCGCGTACCCCGCCTCCTGGGCAGCGACCACCGCGTCGTCGTAGGAGCGACCGGTGGCCATCGCCGACAGGATGAAGGTGGTCGTGGCGTTGACGAGGCCTCGCAAGCGCGCGATGCGGCCGGTCGCGGCCAGGTGATCGACGACCTCGAGCATCGGCGTCCCGCCGCCCACCGATGCCGATGCGAGGAGCGCCGCCCCGGTGGCCACCGCCCGCTCCGCGAGCGCGCCGCCGTGCGTCGCCAGGAGCGCCTTGTTGGCCGTCACGTACGGCAGGCCGGCGTCCAGCGTGCGCTCGGCCAGGGCGAGCGGCCCCTCGATCCCGCCCGTCAGCTCGACCACGGCGTCGACCTCGTCGAACGGGCCGGGATCCGCATGCGTGGCCACGCCCGCCGGGAGCGGCACGGGCCGCTCCCGGCCCGGATCCCGCACCGCCAGCCAGGCGATCCGGACCGGCAACGGGCCGGCTTCGACCAGCTCCCCGAGCGCCGATCCGACCGTTCCCCAGCCCACCAGGCCGATCCGAAGCGGTTCCACGGGTCGCACGGTATCCTGCCCGGGCCATGGGCGCCACCGAGACGATCGACCTCTTCCTCGAGCTCATCAACGACGATCAGCGCGAGCGTGCGGTCGACCTCTTCGCCGAACACGCGGTCATGGGCATCTCGGTTCCGGGCTCCGACGAGCGGACCAACCTGCGCGGCCGCGACCGCGTCGGCGGGTGGTTCATCCGGGCAGGCGACGGCTTCCGGATGTACGTCAATGACAGCCGGAACATGGGCTCCTCGCTGATCGCCGACGTGACCGTCATCCGCCCCGGGGTCGACCCGCTGCACGTCGAGGCGAACTTCCGGGTCGAGGCCGGCGAGATCGTCTCGCTCTTCCTCCAACCCAACCGCTGAGGCGGCTCGCGGCCTAGGGGAACAGGTTCCGGGCCGGATCCATGACCAGGGGCCGCGCCCCTGGATCGTCGCCCGACGGGCGCGCATACCGATAGCCCCGCACCACCACGACCGGACGCCCCGTCGCCTTGCCGCCCGCCAGCTCGGCCGCCGATGCCAGCTCGTCGGCCACCGCCACCACCGTCGCGTGGAGCTCACGGCCGTCCGCGTCCGTCGTGCCGCGCAGGTCGGCGAGGACGTCGATGCCGGACGCCCCGATCGCGACGTCGGTGATCCCGTCGCGCCACGGCCGGCCGAAGGAATCGGTGACCAGCACGGCCGGGAAGGCGCCGGTCAGCGCCCCCAGCCGGGCCCGGATGTCCCGCGCGGACGCGTCCGGATCCTCGGGGAGCAGCGTTGCGGTGTCGGGCTCCGGGCCGGTGTTCGAAACGTCGACCCCGGCGTTCGCGCACACGAACCCGTGCGGCGTCCGGCTGATGATCAGCCCGCCGTCGCCCCAGCGCAGGACCTCGGCGCTCTCGCGCAGCACGACCTCGACCTGGCGGGGGTCCTTCCCCCACCGCTCGGCCCAAGCACGCGCGGACTCGTTGGGCTCGACCGATGCGAGGTCGACCACCCGACCCTCGGCCTTGGAGACGACCTTCTGGGTCACGACCACGACGTCGTCATCGGTCAGGCCGATGCCGGCGGCGTTGACCGCCGCCGCGATCAGGGCCCCCAGGTCGTCCCCGGCCTTGACCTCGGGGATGCCGTCCAGGGCGTGGAGCTCGAGGCCGGTCACGCTCACGCGACCCGGCCCCCGGCGAGCCAGGCGGCGAGGTCGTCGGGGGTGTCCACGTCGAAGGCAAGCCCCGGCCGATGGACGAGCGTGATCCATGCCCCGGCCCGCTTGGCCGCCCGACGATGGGCGACCAGGCTGCCCTCCCCGAAGTGGAAGCGGATGACGTCGGGCGGCGACAGGGCGAGGCCGTTCGTCCCGGTCTCGGCGGCGTCGGGCGCGATCGCGACCATCGGTCGCGTCCCATCGACCGCGTCGAGCAGGGCGGTCACCTCGGCGGTGTGGAGATTCGGCAGGTCGCCGTGGAGGACACCCAGCCGCCGGATGCCATCGGCCAGCGCCTCGCCGGCAGCCTGGGCGAGGCCCGCGTTCAGGCCCAGTCCGCGCTGGACGCTGAGGCGGGCGCCGGCCGCCGCGGCCAGCGGCTCGAGAGCGGGGTCGGGGGAGATGACGACGACCTCGTGGCCACTCGCGACCGCCGCCTCGAGGACATGGCGCAGGAGTCGCTCGGCGACCTCCGCCCGCTGGGCCGGATCGAGGACCGCGGACAGCCGGGTCTTCGCGTGCTCCAGTCCGCGGTGCGGGACGATGATCCGGGTCGTCACCCGGTCAGCCTAGCGCCCCGCCGCCTCCAGCAGAAATCGGGCCAGGGCCGCCCGGTCGGCATCGGTCTGCATCACCGTCGGCGCTGCCACGGCCTCGATACCCAGCCCGGCCACCTCGGGCACCAGGTCCGCATCGGCCTCGTCGAGGACGTAGCGGTCGAGCAGCCCGTCGTACAGGCGGGCCACTCCGGTGGCGCTCACCTCGTGGCCGAGCGAGCGGAGCATCTTGTCGGTGGGCCCCTTGAGGGCGCGGCCGGCGACGATCGGGCTGACCCCGACCCGCCGGCCAGGCGCCGCCGCCACGGCCTCACGCATCCCGGCGATGGCGAGGATCGGACCGATGCTGACCAGTGGGTTGGACGGACCGATGACGACCAGCTCGGCGTCGCGGATGGCCGCAAGGACGGCCTCCGTCGGCCGGGCCGCATCGGCGCCCTCGAAGCTGACGGCGCGCACCTCGTCGCGCTGGCCGCGCTCGACGAAGTAACGCTGGAACTCGACGTCGCCGTCATCGGTGAGGATCCGGGTCCGGATCCGGTCGTCGGTGGCGGGCAGGACGTGGGTCGCGAGGCCCAGGGCCCGTGCCATCTCGCCGGTCACCTGGGTGAGCGCCGCGCCCCGCCGGAGCTGGGCCGACCGCCGCACCAGCGTCCCGAGATCCGCATCCCCGATCCAGAACCACGTCTCCTCGCCGTAACGCTCGAGCATGGTGAGCGCCCGATCCGTGTCGCCGGCGACGCCCCAGCCGCGGACCGGGTCGACCAGCCCGGACAGGGTGTACAGGACGCTGTCGACGTCGGGGCTGACGTGGAGCCCGAACAGCTCGAGGTCGTCGGCGACGTTGACGATGACGCTCAGCTCGCCCGGCTCGAGGACCTGCTGGAACCCGTGGGCCAGCTTCGCCCCGCCCGTGCCGCCCGACAGCAGCGCGACCCGCGTCACGCGCGGAGAGTAGCGCTCAGCCGGCCTCGACTGAGGCCCGGACCTCGCCGGCCAGACGCTCCATCGTCTCGGCGTCCACCGGCGCCGGGAAGCCGGCGATGAGGTGCCGGTAGCCGATTCCCGTGAACTTCCGCAGCTCGGCCGCCACCGTCTCCGGCGTGCCGACCAGCTGGTTCGGCCACGACCGGGCGCCCCCGTTGTGGGCGGCCAGCTCGGCGAGGACCCTGGTCGCCTCCTCCTGGGTGTCGCGGATGACGACCACGCCCAGGTTGGCGGTGCGCTCGATCTCGGCCGGGTCGCGGCCGACCGCGGCGCAATGCTCGAGCAGGATGGCCTCCTTGGTCTTGACCCGCTCGAAGCCACCACCCAGGTTGTTCGCGTCGGCATGCCGGGCCACGATCCGGAGGGTCTTCTTCACGCCCCCGCCTCCGACCAGGATGGGCAGACGGGCCTGGACCGGCGGCGGATCGTTGCGGACGGCGCTGGTCGCGTAGTGCGACGAACCGGACGGCTCGGTGCCGTCGAACATCCCGCGCAGGATGACGACCGCCTCCTCGAGCCAGCGCAGCCGCTCCCCGACCGAGGCGC
>DATBLJ010000105.1:0-11556 GCA_036555375.1 Candidatus Limnocylindria bacterium | reverse complement strand
GGCCGACGGCCTGCAGGCCCGCGGCTTCGGCGCGTCGACGCTCGGCCTGCCGCGGGGTGCCGCCGAGAAGGCGATCCCCGCCTACCGGGCCGCCGTTCGGCCCGGACCGGGAACGGTCATCGGCGGCCAGTCGTTCGGGGGCCGGGTCGCGTCCCTGCTCGCCGTCGACGAGCCGCCCGCCGGCCTGGTCCTGCTGTGCTACCCGCTCCACCGGCCCGGCCATCCCGAGACGGCCGCCGAGCGCACCGCCCACTGGCCACGGATCCGCTGCCCGGTGCTCCTGCTGAGCGGCGAGTCGGACCCGTTCGCCCGGATCGAGCTGCTGCGTGCCGCGGTGCCGCTGCTCCCGGCCGCGCGCCTCGTTACCTATCCCGGGCTCGGTCACGGGTTGAACCGGGTCCGCGAGGACGCGCTGGATCGGATCGCCGCCTGGCTGGCCGACCTCGCTGGTCGCCCGTCCTAGTCGACGGCCGCCAAGACCTCGACCAGGCGGAAGCGCTCGCAGACGACCATCGTGTCGTCGGTCAGCGACCACTCCGGGTCCTCGAGGTCGCGCCGGATGTCCTCGAGATAGGACCCGAAGAACGCGTCGTGAGCGGCACGCCAATCGGCCACGCTCTCGAAGCCTTCACCCTCGTCCCGTGCGAACTGGAGGTCGACGTCGGCCATCCGCCGCACCTCGATCGCAGTGATCTCGATGATCGCGACCTCGCGATCCTCGGCATCGATCACGACCGACCGGTCGCCCGGAACACCAACCGCCTCTCCGTCGCGCTCGTAGTCGACCAGCAGGCCGGCGGTGGCCGTCTTCTCGCCGCGCAGGATCGCCTCGACGAGGCGACGCCGAAGGTCGGTCCGGGGAAACCCGAACTCGGCCTTCGGCAGGCCGGAGGGATCGCTCAGACGTTCACCGCGTCGAGGAATCCCCACCAGGCGTCGAGCGCCCGGTTGGTGGCCGCCAGGGCCGCATCGGCGTCGGGCTCGGTGGCCGTCGTGCGCCGGATCGCGTCGCGCTCGTGATCCGAGTGCTCGAGGTCGAGGGTCGCGTGGACCGTGAAGAACGCGAGCGTCCGTGCATCCTCGATCCCGTAGCGGTCCCGGAGGCCGTTGATCTTCTCGGTGGCCACCTCGGGCACCTGGGCCTCGTAGGCGTACATCGCCGCGATGCCGGAGGCCGGGACGCCATCGGTCGCGAGGCCCCAATAGGCCGCCATCAGGGCCCTGGTGCCCTCGTTCGGCTCGGCGGCGGTCACCTCGTCACGGGCGACCCCCATCCCCTCCGCGAAGCGCAGCCAGAGCTCGGCATGGTTGACCTCGCCGTGCTCCTCGTCCCACAGGTTGGTCAGGATCGACTGGCGGACGACCGGGTCATCGGTCTTCGTGTGGATGGCCGACAGGAGGCGCGGGAAGGCCGACTCGAACGCGTAGTACTGGCGCGTGTACTCCTGGATGGCCTCGACCGGCAGCGTGCCTTCGCGCCAGCGGACGTAGAACGGGTGGGTCAGCAGATGCCGATCCTTGATGAGGGCGTCGATTCGGTCGATCACATCCATGGCGCCGAGGCCTCCTACGCGAACGGGTTGGTGCCGACAGGATGGCATGTCCGGCGCGCGGCCGCAGCCGCCCGCCCACGGGCTCTCTAGACTGAAACCGATGACCTGGCAGTCCTGGGACGACGCCTATCGCGGCCAACCGCCGTGGGAGATCGGGCGGCCGCAGCGGGTGTTCGTCGAGCTCGAGGCGGAGGGCCGGATCGGCGCCAGCGTCCTCGACGTCGGGTGCGGGACGGGCGAGAACGCGCTCCATCTGGCCGAGCGTGGCCACGAGGCGTGGGGCATCGACATCTCGAGCGTGGCAATCGAGCGGGCCATGGTGAAGTCCCACGCACGGCGGCTGCCGGTCGTGTTCCTGGCCGGAGACGCGCTCGAACCGACCGTCGTCGGCCGAACGTTCGACAGCTTCATCGACTGCGGCTGCTTCCACACCCTGACCGATGCGGACCGAAACCGATACGCCGCCTCGATCGCCGCGCTGTCGAACCCCGGAGCGACGCTCCACGTCATGTGCTTCTCGGAAGCCGAGCCGCCCGGCTGGGGCCCGCGCCGGGTGAGCCAGGCCGAGCTCCGGGCGACGTTCGCGGATGGCTGGGAGGAGCTGGCGATCACCGCCGTGCGGTTCGAGACGCTCCACGGCCCGGATGGCATCCACGCCTGGTTGGCGAGCTTCCGCCACGCCGCGACAGCCTAGCCGTCGCATGCATCGGTGACGCTTCCCGCGTGCAGCTGATCGACGGTCAGCCCGTCTACTCGGCCACCGACCTCGTCGGCTACCTCGAATGCGAGCACCTCACCGCGCTCGAGCGAGCCGCGCTGGTCGGCCTGGTCGACCGCCCGCACCTGAACGACCCGGAGCTCGACGTGCTTCGCCGGCGTGGCGAGCAGCACGAGCGCCAGTACCTCGCGGAGCTCGAGGCGGACGGCCGCCGCGTCGCCCGGATCGCGCTCGACGGCTCGAACGAGGACCGCGGTGCCGCCCTGCGGGACGCGGCGGCCGAGACGGAGCGGGCGATGGCGGCCGGCGCCGACGTCGTCTTCCAGGCGACCTTCTTCGACGGTCGCTGGCGGGGTCATGCCGACTTCCTGCTCCGCGTCGACGATCCGGACCGTCCCAGCCGGTGGGGCGGCTACCACTACGAGGTCGCGGACACGAAGCTCGCTCGCCACGTGAAGGCCAGCGCCGTGCTCCAGATCTGCACCTACATCGACTTGCTGACCGCGATCCAGGAGGTCCAGCCACGCTCGCTGCACGTCGTGCTCGGGGGCTCCGAGGGCGGCCTCCGGACGCTGCGGGTCGACGATTTCATGGCCTACTACCGGGCCGCGCGTGCGCGGTTCGACGCGGCCGTCGGTCCCGCGGCCCCGGTCGCGACCTATCCCCCGCAGGACTCGTACCCGGAGCCGGTCGACCACTGCGACGTCTGCCGCTGGCGGCTCGTCTGCGCCGACCGGCGCCGCGCCGATGACCATCTCAGCCTGGTGGCGGGGATCAGCCGCCGCCAGCGCCAGGGCCTCGTCGGGCGTGGCGTCGCCACCCTCGAGCAGCTCGGGGAGCTGCCGCTCCCGGTGACCCCTCCCTTGGAGCGGACCAGCGCTGCCGCGCTCGGGCGGGTCCGGGAACAGGCCCGGATCCAGCTCGAGGGTCGGCGGGCCGGCGACGTTCGCCACGAGCTGCTCCTGCCTCCTGCCGGGGAGCCCCACCCGGCCAACCTCGGGCTGGCCGGGCTGCCGCCGCCCTCCGCCGGCGACCTCTTCTTCGACATCGAGGGCGACCCGTACGCCGGCGCCGACGGGCTCGAGTACCTGTTCGGGGTCATGGACGGCGCCGGCACCTGGCACCCGGTGTGGTCGCGTGACGAGCACGGCGAGATCACCGAGGCCGGCGAGAAGCGCGCCTTCGAGCAGGTCATGGACCTGTTCGCCGCCCGCCTGTGGCAGTACCCCGACGCCCACATCTACCACTTCGCCCCGTACGAGCCGACGGCGCTCAAGAAGCTGATGGGGCGCCATGCGACACGCGAGGACGAGGTGGACCGCCTGCTGCGGGGGCGCGCCATGGTCGACCTGTACCGGGTCGTCCGCCAGGGTCTCCGGGCATCGGTCGAGAGCTACAGCATCAAGAAGCTCGAGCCGTTGTACGGGTTCACCCGCGAGATCGACCTCCGCGACGCGGGGTCGAGCATCGTCGTGTTCGAGGAGTGGCTCGAGCTGAACGAGGGCGACCGACCGGCGGCCGACCACCTGGACCGGATCGAGCGCTACAACCGCGACGACGTCCAGAGCACCCGCGAGCTGCGCGACTGGCTGGAGGCACGACGGACGGAGTTCACCGAGCGCACCGGTCTTCCGGTTCCCCGTCCCCAGGAGGAGGACGCGGCGCCCAGCGAACGGCTCAACGCGCGACTCGAGCAGGTCACGGCCCTTGCCGATCGCCTGCTGGGCGACCTCCCGGACGCCGCCGAGGCACGGACGCCCGACCAGCAGGCCCGCTGGCTGCTCACCCAGCTCCTGTCCTGGCATCGGCGCGAGAACAAGAGCGCGTGGTGGCTCTACTTCCACCTGAAGAACGACCTGACCGATGCCGAGCGGATCGAGGCCAACGAGCCGCTGGGCGGGCTCACCTACACCGGAGAGTGGCGGCACGAGAAGCGGTCGTTCGTCTACGTCTACGCGTTCCCGCCCCAGGAATACGACATCAAGGAGGGCAGCACGGTCGAGGACCCGGCCACCGGGGAGTCGGGCGAGGTCATGCGGCTCGACGAGGTGGCTCGGATCATCGAGGTGAAGCGGAGCGGCGGGGAGCCGCATCCGACGTCGCTCATTCCCAGCAACGACTTCCGGACCGACGTGCTGGAGGATGCCCTGCTCCGCCTCGGCGGCTGGGTCGCGGACCACGGCACCCAGGCGGACGGGCCGCACCGGGCGGCCATCGACCTCCTGGCCCGGACCCCGCCGCGGGTCGCGGCGCCGGATCCAACTCGCCTGCGACCGGACGACGAGCCCGACCTGGATGCCGTTCGACGACTGGGGCAGGCGCTCGATCGGTCGACCCTCGCCATCCAGGGCCCGCCGGGGTCCGGCAAGACGTTTGGCGGCGCCCACCTGGCCCTCGACCTCATCAGCGCTGGTCGGCGGATCGGGGTGACCGCCACCAGCCACAAGGTCATCGGCAACTTCCTCCGGGCGCTGGTGGCGACCGCGGAGCAGGCCGGATCCCCGATCGCGGTGGTCCAGAAGGTGACCCATCCCGAGGACGGCTACCAGCACGACGCCGTGACGGTCACGACCAAGAACCCCGAGGTGCGCGCCGCGCTCGCGGAGGGCACGGCCCAGGTGGCCGCCGGCACGCCCTGGCTGTGGGCCCGCGAGGACATGGCGGGCGCCGTCGACGTCCTGTTCGTCGACGAGGCGGGCCAGATGTCCCTGGCCAACGTGCTGGCCTCCGCCCAGGGCGCCGGCTCGCTCGTCCTGCTGGGTGATCCCCAGCAGCTGGACCAACCCACCCAGGGGTCCCATCCGCCGGGCGCCGGCCGATCAGCGCTGGCCCATCTCCTCGACGACGCATCGACCATGCCGGACCACCTAGGGCTGTTCCTCGAGACGACGTGGCGGCTCCATCCGGACCTGTGCGACTACACCTCGGAGGTGTTCTACGAGGACCGCCTCGAGCCTGAGGCGCACCTCGCGGTCCAGGCGCTCAACGGACCCATCCCGACCCGGGGCACCGGAGCGCGCCTGCTCACGGTCGACCACGCCCACAACGACAACGACTCGGTCGAGGAGGCCGAGACGGTGGAGCGCATGGCCCGTGGCCTCGTCGAGGGTGGCGCGACCTGGGTGGACCAGGATGGAGTCGAGCACCCCGTCACCTGGAACGAGGTGCTCATCGTGGCCGCCTACAACGCGCAGGTGGGCGAGATCCGGCGACGACTACCCGCCGCCGCGCGGGTGGGCACCGTCGACAAGTTCCAGGGCCAGGAGGCCCCGATCTCGATCTACAGCATGGCCTCGTCCTCGGCGGACGACGCGCCCCGTGGCATGAACTTCCTGTACAGCGGCCACCGGCTGAATGTCGCGACCTCGCGGGCGCGCTGCGTGGCGCTGATCGTCGCCTCGCCCCAGCTGTTCCGCGTCCGAGCCCGAACGCCGGACCAGATGCGGCTCGCCAACGCCTTCGCCCGCTTTGCCGAGCGGGCTCTCCCCTGACCTACTGGGCGGTGCCCTCGACGGATCCGCTCATCGGCGTCTCGGACGCGTTGTACAGGTAGCAGCTGAAGCCGCGGTCGCCACTCGACCAGCCGTCGTCGGTCGGCGACAGGCTGCCCATGTAGTAGATCGACTCCTGGTAGGAGAGACCGACGTACTCCTCGAACTCGGGGAGACAGTTGTCCTCGAGCCAGGCCAATGACTCGTCCTCGGAGGGCTGGACGTCACTGGGGTACTCATCGGTCCAGAAGAGCTCATAGGTGTGGGGCTCGTCGCAGGGGATGGCCCGCACGGTCTCCACCTCGGTCTGGTCGGTGCCGACGTCGAAGCAGTCACCGACCTGGAGATCGAAGACGCTCAGGTCGCCGGCGTCGGTCACCTCCCCGTTGTCCCCGCGGCGGGCCGCAAAGAAGTAGCCGGCTCCGACCACGACCAGCACGATCACCCCGTAGATGACCCAGCGCCACGGGAACCGACGCCCCTGCGTGGGTGCCGGCGATGCGGCGGACGCCGCCCACTCCCCCGTCGCGGCGCTCTCGGGCGCCTCGCCCCGCGGCTGGCCGCAGGTCGCGCAGGCGGACGCCGCGCCATCATTCGAGGCGAAGCATCGGAGGCAGACCCAGCGCTCCATGGCCGACCCAGCCGCGACCGGCGCCGCGCCGGGAACGGCACTGGGCACGGGCTCGACCGTCGGGTTCGGGACGGGGTTCGGGGGCTCGCTGGCCGGCTCGGGCGGTGGTCCGCTCACCGGCTCGCTGTCGGCTGACGTTGAGGGATCGGCTGCGGTCCCGGCAACCGGGTCTGCCGGCTGAGGCGGTTCGGGCGCCTCGGGCGTTGCCGGCAGCCCGCGTTCCAGTCCGCAGTTCGGGCATGCGGTGGCCGACGCCTCGGCCGAGGTGTAACAGCGGTTGCAGATCCAGCGTTCGCTCACGAAGCCTCCCGATGCGCAGCGTAGGCGTTCACGAAGTCGACCTGCGCCGCGGTTTCGACCGCGGAAGGGTGTCGAACGACCCGGAGGTGGGCAATAGCCTGATCGGGGGACAGGCCCGCCTCGACGAGAGCGCAGGCGGCGAGCGTCCCGGAGCGGCCGACACCCCCCATGCACGCGATCACGACGTCGGTCTCCGCCCGGTGCTCGGCGACCGCCGCCAGCACCTGGTCCACGTCTCCCACCGAGGCCGGTGGATGCCCGTCCGGGATCGGCAGCCGCAGCACCTCGACACCGGCGGCCGCGGCATGGGCCAGCAGGTCCGGGTCACCCCAGCGTTCGAGCTCGCGATCCTCGACCAGCAGGACGAGAAGCCCGATCCCCATCCCGGCCAGTCGGTCGAGATCGGTCCGCGTGTCCCGCCGGTAGACGAGGCCCGGGTAGCGGATGGACGTCCCGTGCTTGCCGGGGAGGATCGTCAGCCCGAGCCGACCGGGGCGACCGTCCGCGAGCAGGGCGCGATCGACCCAGTCGACGTGGATCGGGGGATCGATCGGTTCCTCGGGCACGCTCGCGATCCTAGCCGCCACTCCGCGTAGAGTGTCGGCCGATGAGCCGCCGACCGCGCACCCAGGCCGTCCCGCAGACGGACGGCACCCGCGCGACGAGGCGCAGTCGGCCGCGAAGCCGGGAGCCCGTGACCGGCCGCACGATCGGCGGCTCGACCATCGTCCTCGGGGTGGGGCTCGTCCTGATCCTCATCGGCATGGCCTCGGTCGTGGCGACGCTGCCGAATGACCCGCAGCCGACGCCGGTCGCCGGACCGCTCCCGATCACCTTCGGCCACACGCTCGACGAGGACACGTACCTGGTGACCGACCCGACGACCCAGTTTCGGCTGGGCGACCCGTTCGCGTACTCGGTCAACCCGCCGGTCCACCCCGGCGTCGAAAACGTCTACGTCGCGATTGCCCGGTTCGAAGGCGGTGCCGAGGTCGAGCTCCAGGCACCGACCCCGCAGCGGCTGCTGCCGGAGCCGGTCAGCTTCGGCTACGCGACGACGACCAACGACATGGTCGAGCTGTTCGGATACGGGCAGTTCACGATGAAGATCTACCTCGACCCGGTCGGGGCGGTCTACGCCCGCGGACGCTTCGAGATCGTCGACCCCGGGATCCCGGAGTAGGCCGCGGGGGCCTCGGGCGGGGCGGCGCGAACTTTCGCGGCACAGCAAAGGGACCGGGGAGCTGTGCCCATTCCCCGATCCCCTCGTCCCCCAGGTTTGCGAACCGGTCCGCCTTGCGGCGGGTGCCCACACCGGTTCGTGCGAAACGGAACCTAACCGGTGCGAACCGGCCTTGTCAACTCCTAATTGACTCGCACCGCTTCCGATGTGAGCTCATACGCGCCCTGGAAGTCGCCGGCTTCCGCCCGGAGGTCGGCCCACTCCCCGAGCAGGTCGCGGAGGCGCCCCTGCCCCGAGCCCGCGCGCGCCAGCTCGGCGGCCGCCGCGTAACGCTCCTCGGCGCCTTTCCGGTCACCGCGGGCCCGGAGGATTCGTGCCGCGGTGACGAGCGTCAGCGTCTCCACCAGACGATTCCCGGTTTCCCGGGCCAGCTGGTGCGAGCGCGCCGCGAGTCCCAGGGCCAGATCGTGCCGCCCCCCGGCTAGCGCGATCTGTGCCTCCGTGTCCAGGACGGCGGCGAGGAACCGGTCGTCGCCGGCGGACTCGAACTGCTCGTGGGCCGCGGAGGCGAGCTCCGTGGCCCGGTCCAGGTTGCCCATCGCCAGGTAGGCGAGGGCGAGATCGTTTTCGATGGTGGCCGACTCGAAGGGCGCCCCGGCGGCGCGGTACAGGGCCAGGCCCTGCTGGCCGACCCGGATGGCCGCCTCCACGTCGCCCGTTTCGCGGTACGAGATGGCGAGGTTGAAGAGGAACGTCGCCCGGCGGCGGTCGTCGAGGTCGTCGGCCAGCCCGCGCGCCTGCTCGAGATACGCCAGGGAGCGGGCATGCTCGCCGACCCGCGACTCGACTGCCGCGAGGGCGGTCAGCAGGCGCATCTCGAACTCGGGTTCCACCTGGAGCCCATCGCGCACCTGGGTGAGCAGGGCCAGGAGCTGGGTCCGGGCCTCGGATTCGTTATCGGTGAGGTAGGTGCCGTACGCCAGCCAGTAGCGCGACAGGGCTTCGTCCGCATCCCGGCCCAGGCTCCCGAACAGGCGCGCCGCCTCCGCGGCGGCCGCGATCGCTTCGCGCCCGTGGTCGAGGCGGGCCTCCGACTCGGCCAGTCCGCGCAGGACCTCGGCGCGGGCCACGTCCCCGAGGCCGGCCGCGAGGATGACGCGGTACCCCTCGGCGGCGCCGCTCCAATCCCCCGCCGCCAGTCGCATGTCGACCTCGAGTCGCGACCAGGCGGGGTGCGTGTCGCCGATGAAGTGGCTGGCAGGCAGTCCGAGACGCTCGGCGACGTAGTTCAGGGCGACCATCGAAGGCCGGGTGATGCCGGTCTCGAGGGCGCTGATGTACGCCTTCGTGTACCGATCCCCGGCGAGGTCGGTCTGGGTCATGCCCGCCCGGCGGCGGGCGACGCGAATCCGTTCACCAACACGCCGCGCCAATTCGAGCGCGGCGTCCTGATCGGTAGAGGTGGCCGGGATCCGGGTTCTCGGCATCTGTGGGTGCGAGTCTACACCGCCGAGGCAAGCCCAATTTGACTTTTCATCGCCCGAACCGGGCCGCCGAAGGTACTCCCCGGTGTGAAGGGGTGCGGTACCGCCGGGTCATTGTCGCGGTGGACTTCCGGCGCGAGGGTCAACCTGCGCGGCCCTCATCCAACAGGGATGAGCCGGGCAAACACCGGAGAAGAACCTCATGCACACCGCAACGACCGGGGGCGGTTGGCCCCGATAACCGTTCGGCGCCCCGCGCGGGCGCCCGGTGAAACCAATCCGGGGGGAGGCGCCACGGTCTGCACATCGGCCGTGGCGTCTTCTCGCGTTCAGGCCAGTGGCGGCAGATCCTGGCGCAGGCTGAGCGCGGGCTCGAACAGGTCGCCGACCGTCTCCAGCCGCTGGGGCAGGGTCCGGACCGTCCAGCGGTCGGGCCGCAGGTCGGGGTCCTCGAGCTCCTCCCAGGTGATCGGCGCCGATACCGGAGCACCCGCCGCCGGCCGCGCGCTGTAGGCGGCGACGAGGGTTCGAATCGGCGCGTTCTGGGTGTAGTCGAGGCGGGCTCGTCCTCGCCGGTCGCGCTTCGACCAGGCCCAGCTGACAAGGTCCGGGACGGTCTGCCCCACCGCCCGTGACAGTCCCTCCACCCAGTCCCGCGTCTGGTCGAAGGTGTACCGATCCGCGATCGGGATCCAGACCTGGAGGCCGCGCTTGCCGGTCGTCTTGGGCAGGCCGGTGACCCCGAGGTGGCCGAGCGCGGTCTGGAACAGGCGGGCCAGGACCAGGACCTCGTCCCAGGTGGTCGCCTCGCCGGGGTCGATGTCGATGAGCGCGAAGCGGGGGCGGTCCGGGGCTTCCGTGGTAGCCGTCCAGGGATGGAGCTCGATGGCCGCCTCCTGGGCGAGCCAGGCGAGCGTCGCCACCCGATCGACGACGACGTACTGCTTGGTTCCCTCGCTATCGGTCAGCTCCCGCCGGCTGATCCAGGCGGGGGTGTGGGACGGCAGGTCCTTCTGCCAGAACCCCTTCTGCTCGACCCCGTTCGGGAAACGCTGAAGGGTCAGCCCGTGATGACGCAGGTGCGGCACCAGGAACCGGCCGACGCTCGCGTAGTAGCGGGCCAGGTCGCGCTTCGTGACCGGCTCGGCATCCGCGCCGTCGCCGCGTCCCGGGAACAGGACCTTGTCGAGGTTCGTCAGACGAACGACCTGGCCACCGATTTCCCAGCTGCCTTCCTGCTCCATCGCGTCGAGCGCGGCCAGCTCGTCAGGACTGGCGCCGGTCGCGGCCCCCGGTGGCGCGGGTGGCGCGGGTTTCCCGCCGTTCACGGGCGAAACCGTACCCCGCCGAGCGCGACGGAGCGGCTCCTCGCGAACCGTCGAGGTGATGTCGCGGTCGCGCGCGAGTCCGAGGAAGGTCGGCTGGCGGAGCAGCCCGTCCGGCGTCCATTCGGCAAACTCGACGCGGGCGACGAGCGTGGGTTCCACCCAGCGCGCCTCGGGAATGCGTGGCGCGCTCGCGACCGGCGGGTCGGGCCGGGCCGTGGCCGCGAAGACCGCCAGCAGATCTCGACGAATGCGGCCGTCGAGCCCGCTCCCGACCTGCCCGGCGTGGACGAGGCCGTCGGCACCCTGGACGGCGGCGATGATCGAGCCCAGGTCCTCGCGGCTTCCCTGGCGTGGCAGCCAGCCGATGATCGCGACGTCCTGCTCGGCGCGGACCTTGATCTTGATCCAGTCCGCGGACCGCTCGCCGGGTCGGTAGCGGCTCGTCCGCCGCTTGGCGACGACGCCCTCCAGCCCGCTGGCCAGGGCCGCGTCGAGGAACGCGCCGCCCTCTCCGGCGACGTGGGTCGCGAAATGGACGATCGGGTGGGGACGCAGAACGCGGCGGAGCAGCCGCTTCCGGGTTTCGAGCGGGACGTCGAGCAGCGACTGGCCATCGAGGTACAGCAGGTCGAAGGCCTGGTAGGCGATCGGGGCCTTCTGCCTCGCTGGGGCATCAGCGGAGCCGTCGCCGCCCGGTCCGGCGGCGGCCGGGTCACGCGGGCGCCGCCGCCCGGTCCGGGTCTCGAGGCCGGCCAGGCCGGTCCGTTCCTGGAGCGCCGAGAACGACGGATGGCCGTCGGGACCCAGCGCGACGACCTCGCCGTCCACCACGGCGTCGGTGGCGTCGATCCACGGGGCCGGCCCGGCA
>DATBLJ010000096.1:0-7113 GCA_036555375.1 Candidatus Limnocylindria bacterium | reverse complement strand
TCGGGATCACCTCGTCGGCAAACCGCCCGGCCTCGAACGCCGCCGCCCAGCGCTGGTGCGACTGGAGGGCGAATCGGTCCTGGTCCTCGCGCGACACGCCGACCTGCTCGACGACGTTCTCGGCGGTCTCGCCCATCGAGTACGGGTAGTGGACCTCGGCCAGGCGCGGGTTCGTGAAGCGCCAGCCCAGGGTCGTGTCGTAGATCGTCTGCTCCCCGCGCGGAAAGGCCGCGGACGGCTTGGCCATGACGAGCGGGGCGCGGGTCATCGACTCGGTTCCGCCGGCGACGAACACTGACCCGTCCCCGGCGGCGATGGCATGCGCCGCCGCGACGATCGCGCTCATCCCACTCCCACACAGCCGGTTCACCGTCTGGCCCGGGACCGAGACCGGGAGCCCGGCCAGCAGGACGGCCATCCGGCCCACGTTGCGGTTGTCCTCGCCGGCCTGGTTGGCGGCGCCGACGATCACGTCGTCGATCGACGCGGGATCGATCCCGGTGCGGGCCACGACCGCCCGGATGACGTGGGCGGCGAGGTCATCGGGCCGGGCGGTGGCCAGCGCCCCGCCGTACCGGCCGAAGGGCGTCCGGAGGCCGTCCACGACCACGGCGGTGCGCGCCGGATCGGTGTGCGTCGTCACCGCGACAGTATGCCGATCACCGCCGGGTAGGATCGGGCGACGAGCAGGAGGACCCCACCATGAACGACCCGAAGGAGACGGCCGAGTACCGCTTCAGCAAGGAAGAGCTGGACTGGATGGCGTCCCATCTCGACGAGACGATGGACTGGGCGCGCGGTGAGCGAACGATCGTCTGGACCCTGGTCGTCGCGTTCGTGGCCGGTCTGGGCGTTTACGTCACCGGCTTCGCCGTGGCGCATGGCGACCTGGCACTCCCCGCCGGCTGGCCGACCGACCTCGTCGGCGACCTCCTGACCAGCCTCGGGGTGGCACTCTGGACGTCGGTCGTGATCGCGGTGTTCCTCGAGGTCCTGCCGCAGGCGAAGCGACGCCAGGCGAGGGCCTTTGCCAAGGCCGCGCTCCAGGCCCTGCATGACCGCGGCGGTCGAGTCGCGGCGGAGATCGAGGCGGAGACGATCGATCCGGTCGAGGAGAAGCTGGATGCGATTCTGGCCCGGCTGGACAGGCTCCAGCTGCCGAACCCCGAACCGGGCGAGGCCGAGCCCACGGCATGACGCAGGACAGGCCCTGGCCGCTGCCCCGGCCGGGGATCCGACGCGCGTGGTGGCTCCGCGAGGCGCTCGCCACCGAGCGCCTGGCCGGCGGGGCGCTGCCCGCTCCCCCGTTGCGCGGCCACGAGACGGCCGACGTCGTGATCATCGGCGGCGGGTACACGGGGATGTGGACCGCCTACTTCCTGACCGAGCGGGACCCGGGCATCCGGATCGTGATCCTGGAGCAGGACATCTGCGGCGGTGGCCCGTCCGGGCGGAACGGCGGCTTCGTCCACGGCTGGTGGGAGCAGCTCCCCTACCTCGTCAAGAACTACGGGCCAGAGGCCGGACTGGCGATCGCGCGCGAGGCCGACGAGGTCGTCGACGGGATCGGCGAATGGTGCGCCGAGCACGAGGTCGACGCCTGGTACCACAAGGCCGGCTATCTCTCGGCCCACGCCTTCCCGGAGGTCGACAGCGGCTTCGAGCACAGCGTGACCGCGATCTCCGGCCTGGGCGGCGCCGGCCAGCTGACGATCTGGGACCCGGCCCGCGTCCAGCGCCACTGCGCCTCCCCGGCGTTCCGCGACGGCCTGTGGATGCCGTCCGCCGCCTCCATTCAGCCGGCCCGGCTGGCGCGCGGACTCCGGCGCGTTCTGCTCGAGCGCGGGGTCGTCATCCACGAGGGCACGACGGCGCGACGCCTGAACCCCGACGCCGGCGGCGGGGGGCCGGGCCAGGCAAGCGTCCGGGTCGACACCGAGGCCGGATCGGTCCTCGCCCACCAGGCGATCCTCGCGGTCAACGCCTGGGCGGCAGGCTGGCCGGGCCATCGGCTCCGGCTCCTGGCCTGGGGCTCGTACATGGTCATCACCGAGCCCATCCCCGCCCGGTTGGCCGCCCTCGGCTGGACCGGGCACGAGCTGATCAGCGACACCCGCTTCACGATCAGCTACTTCCGGACGACCGATGACGGCCGGATCGCCTTCGGCGCGGGCGTTGGGGCAGCCGGGTTCGGCGGCCGGATCGGTGGGACGTTCAGCGCCGATCGGAACGCGGTGGCGCGCGTGGTGTCGAACTTCGACCACCTGTTCCCGATGCTTCGCGACGTCCGGTTCGACGACGCCTGGGGCGGGCCGATCGACATCAGCGCCGACCGCTTCCCGGAGATCGGGTCCCGCCACGGCGGGCGGGTGCACTACGCGCACGGCTTCGCCGGCAACGGGGCGGGGCCGTCGCGGCTGGCGGGCCGCATCCTGGCCGCCCTCGTCGACGACCCGAACGATCCGCTGTCCAAGCTCCGGCTCGTCGGGCGGCAGCAACGGATCCTGCCACCCGAGCCGTTCCGCTACGTCGGGGCGCGCCTCATCCGCGAGGCCCTCATCCGGCGGGACGACGCCCTGGACGCCGGACGCACGCCGAGCCTCCCGGTCCGCACCCTGGCCCGCGTTCCGGGCCTCCTCGGATACCGGTTTGAGCACTAGACCCCGGGTGTAGCATCGGCCGACCGGTCGGCGGGATCGCCCGCGCCGGCCCTTTCGTGGAGGTTTGGCCGTGCCCGCCCGCACCCCGTCCCCTGCCTCGCACTCCCGCCGCACCCCGCTCGGCATCGGTGCCGCCGTCGTGGTGATCGGCGCCCTGAGCGCGTGCAACCTGATCGGTGGAGAGCCGCAGGAGCTGCTGGTCCTCGAGTGGGCCGGCTACGAGGCTCCCGACTTCTGGACCGACTTCGCCGAAGCCCAGCCGGAGGTCGCCGTCGACTTCGAGTTCGGCACCTCGGACGCTGACATCCTGGGTCTCATGCAGGCCGGCAGCCAGGCCGACGTGTTCCACTTCTACACCGGCTGGCAGCAGTTCTACGTCGACGAGGGCCTCGTCCAGGAGATCGACACCAGCCAGCTCACGAATTGGGACGCGGTCCCGGCCGAGATGCAGGCACTGGGCCAGATCGACGGGGTCCAGTACTTCATCCCGTGGGACTGGGGCTTCACCTCGATCCTCTACAACACCGAGCAGGTCCCCGAGGTCACCTCGTGGGACGCGCTGTTCAACGAGGACTACGCGGGGCACATCTCGATGTGGGACGACGGCCCGGCCGCGGTGACCGTGTCGTCCTACATCCACGGCTACGACGAGACGGCGATCACCGATGACCAGCTCGCCGAGATCGAGGCCGAGTGGACCGCCCAGCGGCCGCTGAACATCCACTACTGGGACTCGGAGTACGAGAACCTGTGCCCCGAGGTCCAGAGCGGCGAGATCTGGGTCGCCTACGCCTGGCAGGGGTGCTTCGCCACCGCGCTGGGTGAAGGCGCGCCGGTCGCGTACGCCGATCCGGCCGAGGGCCGGAACTCGTGGGTCGGCCTGTACGGCATCAGCGCCGAGTCCGACAGCCCCGAGCTGGCGCTCCAGTTCCTCGACCAGAAGCTGGCCGAGCTGACCTGCAGCAACGCGGTGACGCTCTTCTACTACGGGTGCGCGAACGCCGACGTCATGTCGTCGATCGACGACCCGTTCCTGATCGAGGTCTTCAGCCTCGACAACCCGGCCATCCTGGAGAACACGAACTTCACCCCGAACATCACCGACCAGCAGCGGACCGACTGGACGGCGATGTGGTCCCGGGTGAAGGCCGAGTAACCGCCGGCTGACCAAGTAGACCGATGCTCGGGCGGCGAGGGGCGCTCCGCTTCCTCGCCGCTCCGCCGTACCTGTGGCTGGGGCTGTTCTTCGTCCTGCCCCTCGTCCTGATCATCGCGATCTCGTTCCGGCCCGAGCAGGGGCCGATCGACTTCGACGATCCGTGGGTCTTCACCACCGCCCAGTACCAGCAGATCTTCGAGACCCCGTCCTACCTGCGCCTGCTCGGGACCTCGGCCCTCATGGCGCTCGTGGTGGCGGCCAGCGCCACGGTCCTCGCCTTCCCGGTCGCCTACTTCCTGACCTTCCGGGCCCGGGAGCGAGCGACGTTCTACCTGATCCTGCTGCTGATCCCGTTCGCGACGAGCTACCTGCTGCGGGTCATGGCCTGGCGGCTGATGCTCGGCAACGAGGGGGCGATCAACACCTTCCTCGAGTTCATCGGCCTGATCGACGAGCCGTTGGACCTGCTCCTCTATTCGCGGGCGGCGGTGATCCTGACCCTGATCTACGTCTGGATCCCGTTCGCCACGCTGCCGATCTACGCCGCCATGCAGCGGATCGACCGCGGCCACCTCGAGGCGGCGGCGGACCTCGGGGCCGGACCGTGGAGCCGGTTCCGGCGGGTCACGATCCCGCTCAGCCTGCCCGGGGCGCTGGCCGCGTTCTTCATGGTCTTCATCCCGACCGTCGGGGAGTACGTGACGCCGTCCCTGGTCGGCGGGACCGAGGGCTTCATGTACGGGAACCTCATCCAGGACTTCTTCACCAGCGCGGCCAACTGGGCGCTCGGCTCCGCCCTGTCGGTGGTGATGCTGGTCGCGACCATCGTCTTCGTCCTGATCGCGCTCCGCCTGGTCGACGTGCGGCGGGTCGTCTCGTGACCGCCGTCGCGCGTCCACGCAGCGGAACCGGGGTCGGCCGGACCCGGGTGCCGCTCCGGGCGGTCTACCTGGTGATGCTGTTCCTGCTCTACCTGCCGATCGGCCTGCTGTTCATCTTCTCGTTCACCGAGAACACGATCCTGACCTTCCCCCTCCAGGGCTTCACCCTGGACTGGTATCGCGAGGCGCTGACCGATGCCGCCCTGCTCGAGTCGGCCCGCAACTCGCTGCTGGTCGGGATCCTGGCCGCCACCGGGGCCACCGTCCTGGGGTTCGCGGTGAGCGTGGCGGTCGTCCGCTTCCGGTTCCGCGGCCGGGTGGGTCTGGTGGCCCTCGCCGGGCTGCCGCTGATCGTCCCGTTCATCGTGCTCGGGGTCTCGCTGTTCCTGCTGTTCATCTTCGTGGACATCCCGCGCTCGCTGCTCACGATCGCCATCGGCCACACCGTGGTGGCGGTCCCGTTCGCGGCGCTGATCCTGCTGGCACGGATGATCGGCCTGGATCCGAACCTCGAGGACGCGGCCATGGACCTCGGGGCGACCTACCGGACCACCCTGCGGCGGGTCGTCGTGCCGCTCATGGGGCCGTCGCTCCTGTCCGCGTTCCTGACCTGCTTCATCGTCTCGTTCGACGAGGTGGCGATTGCCCTGTTCCTGGCCGGCGGCGACCCGACCTTCCCGATCTTCCTCTATGGCCAGCTCCGCTTCGCCCAGCGGCTGCCGGTCCTGATCGCGATGGCTGTCCTGCTCATGATCGGGACGGTGACCCTGACCCTGATCGCGTTCCGCCTCGGCCGGCGCAACGCCTAGTGGCTGTGGCCTGCCGGGTGCCGGTGGGCCGCGGGGTGGGTCGAGGCCACGTGATCGAGGAGGTGCCGCGAAGCGAGAGCCACCTCGAGCACCGCCTCGTTGAAGGCGGCCTCGTTGGCGGCGGATGGCTTGCGGTAGCCGCTCACCTTGCGGACGTACTGGAGCGCGGCGGCGGTGATGTCATCGTCGGGCGCGACCTCAGCGCCGTCACGCAGGACATGAATGGATCGACACATGCCCGAAGGCTACTCCGTCAGCCCAGCCATCCGCTGAACGTCCATTGTTCCGTGGGGCGGAACCATCGGCCCCCGACCGGGATGCATCCGGCCCCGGGGAGAGTCTCGGCGGCCGCTTGTCACGCCAGTTGACACAGGGAGCCACGGAGCGGTGCGACCGCGCCCTCCAGTGCGCTTTCGATGGCCGCTCTTTCCGTGCCACGGAACAGGGGCACAGCGGCCCGGGGGTCACGGTCGTGGAGGACCGACCGGCCACGAGACGGCGTCCCCCCCTCAGAACTCGGGGAGGAGCTCCTCGAGTGAGGCGATGATCCGGTCGGCCGCCGCGACATCGGTCTCGACGTACTGCGGGACCGCGATGCAGGCCAGGCCGGCGGCCTTGGCCGAGGCGACGCCCGCCGACGAGTCCTCGAGAGCGAGCACGTCCGTCGGCGGCAGCCCCAGGCGCTCGCAGACCAGGAGGTAGATGTCCGGCGCCGGCTTGGACTCCGCCACGTCATCCGAGGTGACGACCACGTCGAACGCCTCGGTCAGCCGGGCCGTGGTCAGGGCCGCGTCCACCAGGCGGCGCGGCGAGTTCGAGGCAAGGGCCAGGGGGAGCCGGCCGCGCAGACGGGCCACCAGTTCCAGCGCCCCGGGCCGCCCCGCGACGTCCTCCTGCAGGAGGTCGTACATGTCGAGCACCATCTCCTCGACCAGCGCCGGGCCGTCCTCGGGCGCCCGGCCGAGCCGTTCGGCGAAGTAGCGGGCCGTCCACCCGAAATCGGTCCCGATCACGGCCAGTTTGTCCTCGCGGGTGAACACCTCCCCGTGCGCCGCGAACAGGCGTTCCTCGGCCGCCTGCCAGACGACCTCGGTGTCGAGCAGCAGGCCGTCCATGTCGAAGACGACGGCCCGGTACCGATGCGGCGGCTGGGCGCTCACGCGTCCCCGTTCGCGGTGAGGAACGAGCCGCCGCTGGACGCCAGCTGGCGGAGGAGGGGGACGGCGGCGTACCGGTCGTCCGGGACGGTGGCGGCAAGGCCGTCTAGCGTCGCGACCACCCGGTCGAGCCCACGCGCCTCGCCCCAGGCCAGCGGACCCTGCGGCCAGTTCGTGCCGAGCCGCATGGCGGTGTCGATCGCGTCGGGACGGGCGGTGCGGTCCGCGACAGCGGACGCCGCCTCGTTCACGATCGTGGCCAGGATCCGGTCCGCGATCGCCTCTGCGGCGAGCGGGGAGGGGGCGCCGACTGCGGAGGTGGCCGCGGCGAGCCCGCTCCAGGGCGCGCCGCGTTCCCCATCGGTCCGGTAGTCGTAGAAGCCGCCGTCCGTCTTGCGGCCCAGGCGTCCGGCCTGGACGAGGACGAGCTGGAGCGGGTGCGGCGTG
>DATBLJ010000087.1:0-11107 GCA_036555375.1 Candidatus Limnocylindria bacterium | reverse complement strand
CGCCTCCGGCACGGCGGGACTCATGGCCGAGGGTCCTCGTCGGCGCGGAAGTCCCCCGATCGGCCGCCGGACTTCTCCAGCAGTCGCACGCGGTCGATGACGATGTCGCGCTGGAGCGCCTTCGCCATGTCGTAGATCGTCAGGGCCGCGATCGCAGCGCCAGTCATCGCCTCCATCTCGACGCCGGTGCGGGCGGTGGCCCGGACCTCGACCCGCATGGCCAGGGTGCCGGCCTCACGATCGGCCACCGGCTCGACCTCAATGACGTCGAGCGGGAGCGGATGCGCGAGCGGGATGAGCTCGGCAGTCCGCTTGGCCGCGGCGACCCCGGCAAGGCGGGCAACGACCAGCGCATCGCCCTTCGGACCGCCCGCGTCGAGGAGCGTGGCGAGGACCTCGGGTCGCATCCGGAGCACCGCCTCGGCAATCGCGTGCCGATCCGTGATCGGCTTGGCGCCGACGTCGACCATCCGCGGCGCCCCACCGGCGTCGAGGTGGGTGGGTCTCCGGGCCGAGCCTTCGTCAGTCACGCAGAACCATCGTGTCGTACGTCGCGCCGGCTCGTCCAGCGGGCTCGCCGATCGGGACGACCAAGAGCCCGTCGGCCGCGGCCAGCGCGCGGAGCTGTGAGGACAGCTGGCCTCCGGCCGGATGGGCATTCCAGCCGGCATCGGTCTGACGCAGGGCGACCCGCAGGTAGGCGGCTCGCTCGGGGTCCTTGCCCACCTCCTCGTCGAGAACGGCGGGCAGATGCGCGCGACCATCCCCGGGGAGTCCGAGGACGGCGCGAATCAGCGGGCGCACCAGCAGCTCGCTGACGACCAGGGCGCTGACCGGGTTGCCCGGCAGGCCGATGACCGTGGTCCCGCCGATCTCCCCGACCGCCAGCGGCTTGCCCGGCTGCATCGCGATCCGCCAGAAGTCGAGGCGGCCAAGGCGGCGGATGGCGTCGCGGATATGGTCGTGGGCGCCCACGCTGACCCCGCCCGAGGTGACGACCAGGTCCGCGGTCTCCGCCGCCGTGGTGAGCGCCGCGGCCACCGCCGCCGGGTCGTCCCCGACGCGTGGCTGTTCGACCGGCTCACCGCCGGCCTCGGCGATCGCGGCCACCAGTGCCGGCGTGTTCGCGTCGTAGATGCGTCCCGCGGCCAGCGTCTCGCCCGGCGGGGTCAGCTCCTCCCCGCTGGACAGGACGGCGACCCGCGGGCGGGCGACGACGGTGATCTCGGCCAGGCCGAGCGAGGCGAGGACCCCGATGCCGGCCGGGGTCAGGGGTGACGGTAGCTCGACGCGCTCGCCGGCGCGGGTGTCGTGACCCGTATCGCGGACGTGGTTGCCGGTCTGGACGGCTGCTGCGATCTCGACCTCGCCGTCGATAACGGTCGCCTGCTCGATGGGCACCACCGCGTCCGCACCTGGCGGCAGCGGGGCGCCGGTCGAGACCCGCACCGCGGTACCGGGCACGACGTCGGGGAGCCTGGCAGCACCTGCCGCGGACTCGCCACCGATCCGCAATCGGCCCGGCAGGTCGGCGGCGCGAACCGCGAACCCGTCCATCGCCGAGTTCGCGAACGGCGGGACGTCGACCGGAGCGGTGATCGCGGTCGGGGATGGCACGCGTCCGCGGGCGTTGACGAGGGCCAGGACCTCGGTTCGAGCCGCGGGCCGGGCGGCGAGCAGCCGCTCCCGCGCCTCCTCGACGCTGATCACGTCGCCGGCCCGTCGACCTCGCGCATGCGTCGCCAGCCGCCGAAGGACAGGACCGCGGCGGTGGCCAGGACGAGCGCGGCGGCGATCATGGCCGCGTCGAACCAGAAGTCGGGTGGGTACAGCAGGATCATCGTCGAGTCGGCGGGGAACTCCCAGGTGCCGGGCGGGAACAGGAGCTCGTGGAACACGGTGAACGCACTGTCCCAGGCGATGACCGCGAACAGGCCCATCGCGACGGTGGCGATGCCCACCGTGCCGGCGCCGATCATGATCATCCGTCCCAGCCGGTAGGGGTCGGTCCGCAGCAGGCGGCCGCCCCACGCGGCGAAGGCGATCGCCACGACGTCGAGGATGACGAGGATCCGGACCAGCCGACTGACGTCGGACATGTGCGAGCGCTCGTCGGACCCGAGCACCGGCTCACCGTTGGTGAACATCACGTCGAAGTCACCGCCGGCGAAGATGTCCCAAACGATCTCGCCGTTGATCCGATCGAGCTCCTGCTGGGTGATGTGGAGCTTGTCCGCCACGTCATGTCGATCCTGGAGCCAGCCGATGAACAGCGGGTTGATCAGGAGCAGCGGCCCGGTCAGCAGGGTCAGCACGCCGACCCACAGCGCGAACAGCCAGCCAACGCGACGAGGGGCAGGCACGGCGGGTCGACCCTGACCGGCGGTTCGGGCCTACTTGACCCCCGTCCGACCGAGGAGGAAGTGGAGGGCGGTGCCGACGATCGAGATGATGATCGCGCCGAGCAGGCCGTCGATGAAGCTCGTGATCGTGAATGGCCCGGCAAGCGGCCCGGCCAGGAAGCTCGTCAGGTAGAGCATCAGGGTGTTCAGCACGATCAGGAACAGGCCAAGGGTGAGGATCGTGATCGGGAAGGTCAGGATGGCCGCAATCGGCTTCACGATCGCGTTCACCAGGCCGAAGATCAGCCCCAGGATCAGCCACTGATACCACTCGCCCGCGTACTCGATCCCGTCGAGCACGGTGACGGCCACCCAGAGGGCAGCCGCGTTCACCAGGACGGCGATGACGAATCCCATGCCATACCTCCGAGACAGACCGATGGACGGGTGGTCGGGGCGACTGGATTCGAACCAGCGACCTCTTGAACCCCATTCAAGTGCGCTACCAGGCTGCGCTACGCCCCGCGCGGAGAGCGAAGTCTACGACACGGTTCGGGCGCAGTCGCGTCAACGGCCAGCGTACAGTCGGGGCCATGAGCCTACGCGACCGGTTCGACATCATCGTCCGGCTGCTCCCGACCTACCTGCTGGCCCTGGTGCCGGTGATCGTGGCCACCGTCGGGGTTGCCCTGCTGGGCGTGCTCGAGCTCGCCAACGCGTCGATGCTGTACCTCGGCGCGGTGCTCATCGTGGCCGTCTTCCTCGGTCGTGGTCCCGCCATCGCCGCCTCGATCGCCGCGTTCCTCACGTTCAACTTCCTCTTCGTCGAGCCCACCCTGACGTTCACCGTGGCCAGCCCGGACGAGGTCCTTGGGCTGTTCACCTTCCTCCTGGTGGCCATCGTGACGGGGCAGCTGGCCGCTCGCCTGCGTGTGCGTGCCCAGGACGCCGAGGCCCGGGAGCGCGAGGCGCGCCTCCTCTTCGACCTGTCCACGATGCTCGCCAGCCAGCGGCTTCGGCCGGCCCTCGAAGCCGTGGCCGAACGCCTTCGGGTGGAGCTCCACGTCCAGGCCGTGGCCGTGGAGCTTCGGGACCCCGAGTCAGGACTCGCCAAGGTCGTGGTCGGGGACGCGGAGGCCGCTCAGCTCGCCCGTCGCCAGACGGCGTCGGTGCAGGTCCTCGGCACGAGCGCGCAGGCCGGCGCCTCCAGGGGAGGCCCGGGCCGCTGGGTCCGGGTTTCGCCGCCCCGCGGGGCCCGGCAACCGGCCGAGGATCGGGGCGTGATCCGGGTGCCGATTCGCATCGGCGGGTCAGATCCGGTCGGGGATCTCGTCCTCGTGACCGCCCGCGACGCGCGGACCTTGCCCGCACCCGACGCGCGCCTGCTGGCGACGTCGGCCAACCAGCTCGCGCTCGCGATCGAGCAGGATCGGCTGCGGCAGGAGGCAACCGACGCCGAGCTCCTGCGGCGCACCGACGAGCTCCGCTCGGCGCTGATCGATGCGGTTGCCCACGACCTGCGGACTCCCCTGGCATCGATCATCGCCTCGGCGGGCAGCCTCCGCCAGGCCGACGTGACCTGGTCCGATGCGGAGCGCCGCGAGTTCATCCAGGCCATCGAGGACGAAGCCGAGCGTCTGAACCGAATCGTCGGCAACCTCCTGGACCTGAGCCGGATTCAAGGCGGGTCGTTGGTCCCCTCGCGGGACTGGCACGACGTCGGCCTCGTCATCAGGGACTCGGTGGCCCGCCTGCGGCCGGTCATCGGCTCCCAGCGGGTCGAGGTCGACCTCCCTCCGGACCTGGGCCCGGCTTTCGTCGACCCGGTCGAGCTCGACCAGGTCGTCGCCAACCTGATCGAGAACGCGGCGAAGTACGCGCCCCAGGGCGGGATGATCCGCCTCTCGGCTGAACGGGACAGCGAAGAGCTGCGGGTCCGGGTCGACGACCAGGGGCCGGGCATCCCGGCCGCCACGCTGCCACACCTGTTCGAGCCGTTCTACCGAGCGCCGGGGACCAGCCGGATCCCGGGAAGCGGGCTCGGCCTGGCCGTGGCCCGTGGGCTGGTGGAGGCGCACGGCGGGCGCATCTGGGCCGAGAACCGGCCGTCCGGAGGCGCCCGGTTCACATTCACGATCCCGACCTCCCGGCTCGCCGTCGAGGTGGAGGCATGAGCCGCCCGACGGGAGCCAGGGTCCTGGTCGTCGACGACGAGGACGCCGTTCGCCGGATCGTCGTCCACAACCTCGAGGCCCATGGGTTTCGGGTGGCATCCGCGGACTCCGGCGAGGACGCGCTCGACATCGAGCCGCGATTCCACCCGGACCTGGTCGTCCTGGACCTGGGGCTGCCCGAGTTGGACGGGTTCGCAGTGATCGAGGCGCTCCGCGAACGGAGCTCCACGCCGATCCTGGTCCTCTCGGTCCGTGGCGCCGAGGCGGACAAGGTCCGAGCCCTCGACCTCGGGGCGGACGACTACCTGACCAAGCCGTTCGGGGTCCAGGAGCTCCTGGCCCGGGTCCGCGTCGCGCTCCGACATGCCGCCCGCCGGGCGGGCGGGGCGGAGGCCGTGTTCCGGACCGGCGCGCTCCGCGTCGACCTCGAGAAGCGGCAGGTCACCCTCGCAGGTGCCGAGGTCCACCTGACCCCGACCGAGTACGCCCTCCTGACCGCACTCGTCGCCGACGCCGGGGCGGTGCTCACGGATCGGGCCCTGCTCCGTCGCGTCTGGGGACCCGAGTACGGCGACGAGAACCACTACGTCCACGTCTACATGGCGCGGCTTCGGAAGAAGCTCGAGGCCGACCCGACCCAGCCGCGCTACATCCGGACCGAGGCCGGGGTGGGCTACCGGCTAGTCGAAGATCCCGCGCCGGATACCAACTGACCCAGCGGATCGGGCCGTTCAGCCCTGTCTGACGAGCTCACGGCAGGCGATCGTCAAGCCATGCGAGTGCGTTTCGTTGATGGGGTGTTGACCACGCGGCGTGCCCCGTTGACCCCTCGTTGAGGCCGGGCGATGGAGACTCTCGACGTGACCAATGCACCGACCTCGGGCTCATCGCCGGACGGACTCGCCTACCCCCACGTCCTGGTAATCGAGGACGAGCCAAACCTCCGCATGATCGTGCGCCGCAACCTCGAGCACCGCGGCGTCCAGGTCACCGAGGCGGCCGACGCCGCCGAGGCACTGACGGCGCTGGCCGAGGCGCCCGACCTCCTCCTGCTGGATATCAACCTGCCCGACCGGACCGGCTGGGACGTGCTCCGCGAGCTGCGTGAGCGCGGCCCCATCCCGCCGACCGTCGTCGTCTCCGCGGTTCGTGTGCCCGCCGAAAGGCTGCGTGAGTTCGGTGTCGTGGCCTACCTGCCCAAGCCGTTTCCGATCGATGCCCTGACCCGCCTGGTGGTCGAAGGGGTCCGCGCCTGATGGACGCCGAGCTGATCGCCGGCGGCGTGCTGGCCGTCCTGCTGCTCGTCTACCTCGTGATCGCCCTGCTGCAGCCGGAGCGCTTCGGATGACCGGCATGCGCGTCGGCGGCCCCCGCCCGCCACAGGCCGAGGACCCGGACCGCCGTGCCCTCGAGCTGGCCTCGATGTGCGACCTGGTCGAATCCGGTGTCGCCCTGTCGATCTCGGCGACCTACCCGCGCCCTGCGGACCCCGCGGACATCGTGACCCTCGCCGAGCGGATCACGGCCGGTCGGGGCCTCGAGGCCGAGGTCGAGGTCGGTACCGACAGTCTCACCGTTCACATCCGGACACCTCGGGATGGTGCACGCCATGGATGACGTGCTGATCCTCATCGTGTTCGCGGCATCCATGCTTGTCACCTACGGCCTGCTGGTCCTGGCGGATCGCATCCGATGAGCGCCAACGGCTACCTCCAGATCGGGCTGTACGTCGCCATCCTCCTGTTGGCGGCGAAGCCGCTCGGTTCCTACATGGCCCACGTCTACGAGGGCGAGCGGACGATCCTGACGCCCGTCTTCGGACCGGTCGAGCGGATCTTCTACCGGCTCATCGGTCCGCGTGCGACCGATGACCAGGGCTGGAAGGCCTATGCCGTCTCGATGCTGGTCTTCAACGCCGTCGGCTTCCTGGCCGTGTATGGCCTCGAGCGGATGCAGGGCGGCCTGCCACTGAACCCCCAGGCGTTCAGTGGGGTGGCACCCGACCTGGCGTTCAACACGGCCGTCAGCTTCGCCACCAACACGAACTGGCAGGCGTACGTGGGCGAGACGACGATGAGCTACGTCACCCAGATGCTTGGCCTGGCGGTCCAGAACTTCGTCTCGGCCGCAACCGGCATGGTCGTGGTGGTGGCCCTGATCCGCGGCCTGCGTGCCCGGTCCGCC
The DNA here is from genome assembly GCA_036555375.1 of Candidatus Limnocylindria bacterium. Lineage (GTDB taxonomy): Bacteria > Chloroflexota > Limnocylindria > QHBO01 > QHBO01 > DASTEQ01. The sequence goes on along the minus strand of DATBLJ010000087.1, from coordinate 4,407 downwards.
TCGGGTCTCGGCAACTTCTGGGTGGACATGACCCGGACGACGCTGTACATCCTGCTGCCGCTGGCGGTGCTCCTGGCCCTCCTCCAGGTCTCCCAGGGCGTGGTCCAGAACTTCTCGGCCTACGTGCCGGCGAATCCGCTCGAGGGCGGCAGCCAGCTCCTGCCGATGGGACCGGCCGCCTCGCAGATCGCGATCAAGCAGCTGGGCACGAACGGTGGCGGGTTCTTCAACGTCAACTCCTCGCACCCGTTCGAGAATGCCACCGGGCTCTCGAACTTCGGCGAGCTGCTCGCCATCCTGCTGATCTCCGGAGCCCTGTGCTACACGTTCGGGAAGATGGTCGGCGACACCCGTCAGGGGTGGGCGGTCCTCGCCGCGATGACCGTCATCTTCGTCGTCCTGCTGGGCGTCGCCGAGATCAGCGAGCAGGCCGGCAACCCCCTCCTGACCCAGCTCGGGGTGGACCAGGTCGCGAGCGAAACGCAGACGGGCGGCAACATGGAGGGCAAGGAGGTCCGCTTCGGGATTGCCAACTCCGCCCTGTGGGCAACCGCCACCACCTCGGCCAGCAACGGGTCGGTGAACTCGATGCACGACTCCTACACCCCGATCGGCGGCCTCGTGCCCCTGTTCCTCATGCAGCTCGGCGAGGTGGTCTTCGGCGGGGTGGGCTCCGGGCTCTACGGGATGATCATCTTCGTCATCCTCGCGGTGTTCATCGCGGGGCTGATGGTCGGCCGGACGCCGGAGTACCTGGGCAAGAAGATTGGCCCGTTCGAGATGAAGATGGCGGTGATCGCCATCCTCGCCCCGCCGCTCGCGGTCCTGGTCGGGACCGCGGTCAGCGTCATGGCCGAACCCAGTGCGGCCGCGATCTGGAACCAGGGACCGCACGGCTTCAGCGAGATCCTCTACGCCTTCAGCTCGATGGGCAACAACAACGGGAGCGCGTTCGCCGGGTACGGCGCCAACAACGTCGTCACCAACGTCCTGGGCGGCGTGGCGATGATCGTGGCCCGCTACTGGGTCGCGATTCCCACCCTGGCGATCGCCGGTGCGCTGGCTGTCAAGCAGCCCGTGCCCCCGAGCCTCGGGACACTACCCACCCACACCCCGCTCTTCGTGGCGCTGCTGATCGGGACCGTGATCATCGTCGGCGCGCTGACCTTCATCCCGGCCCTGGCACTCGGGCCGATCGTCGAGCAGCTCCTGCTCAACGCGGGAAAGACCTTCTGAGCCACCGATGACCGATCAGCTTCCCCCGACCCATCCGATCCCCGAGCGCGACGCGGACCCGACGCGGGGGCTGACCCCGCCCACCCGGCGCACACCCGAGACCGACGCGATGAAGGACGTTGCCGCCCAGCGGCGGTCGCGAGCCGCCATCTGGACCTGGCCGCTGGTCAGCGCCGCGGCCGTGCAGTCGGTGGTCAAGCTCGATCCGCGCCACCTGGTGGGCAACCCGGTGATGTTCGTGGTGGCCGTCGGCGCCGTCCTGACGACGTGGGTCACCGCGGCCCAGGCCATGTCGGGCAGCGAGGAGGTCGGTTTCAGCCTCCAGGTCACCGTCTGGCTGTGGTTCACCGTCTTGTTTGCCAACTTCGCCGAGGCCATGGCCGAGGCCCGTGGTCGGGCCCAGGCCGCCACCCTGCGGGCCACACAGAAGGACACCCCCGCCCGGCGCGTCATCGGGTCGAGCGAGGAGGTCGTCACCTCGAGCCAGCTGCGGAAGGGGGACATCGTCCTCGTCCGCGAGGGTGAGCTGGTGCCGGGCGACGGTGAGGTGGTCGAAGGGATCGCCTACGTGAACGAAGCCGCGATCACCGGGGAGTCGGCGCCGGTCCTGAAGGAGCCGGGCACCGACATCCGGTCGTCGGTGACGGGTGGCACCCAGGTGGTCAGCGACTGGCTGCGGATCCGGATCACCGCTGACCCGGGCAGCACCTTCCTCGACCGGATGATCGCCCTCGTCGAGGGCGCGGTTCGCCAGCGGACGCCGAACGAGATCGCGCTCGCCATCCTGCTGGCGGCGCTCACCATCGTGTTCCTGCTCGCGGTTGCGACCCTGCAACCCTTCGCGATCTTCGCGGGCTCGGCGATCGCGACCGTGATTCTCGTCGCGCTCCTGGTGTGCCTGATTCCGACCACCATCGGCGGCCTGCTGTCGGCGATCGGGATCGCCGGCATGGACCGGGTTACCCGTTTCAACGTGCTGGCCATGTCCGGGCGCGCGGTGGAGGCGGCCGGCGATGTCGACACGCTGCTGCTCGACAAGACCGGCACGATCACCTACGGCAACCGGCTGGCGGCCGAGCTCATCCCCGTGGCCGGCGCGACGCCGAGTGAGGTGGCCTTCGCCGCCCAGCAGGCGAGCCTCGGAGACGAAACTCCCGAGGGTCGCAGCATCCTGGCCCTGGCCGAGGAACTGGGAGCGCCGCGCGTCGAGAGTGTGCCGGCCGGCGCGGAGGTCATCCCCTTCAGCGCCGAGACGCGCATGAGCGGCCTGCGCCTAGAAGGCCACGCGTTCATGAAGGGCGCGGTGGACGCCATGCTGGCCACGATTGGCGCCAGCGAGACACCCTCCGACGTCGCTGCCGAGGTCGAGCGCATCGGCGCGAGCGGTGGCACGCCGCTGGCGGTGACCGCCGACGGTCGCCTGACCGGGATCATCCACCTCAAGGACACCGTCAAGCCGGGCATGCGCGAGCGCTTCGCCGAGTTCCGGAAGATGGGGATCCGGACGATCATGATCACCGGCGACAACCCCCTGACCGCAGCCACCATCGCCGCCGAAGCGGGCGTCGACGATTTCGTGGCCGAGGCCAGGCCCGAGCAGAAGATCGACGTCATCCGTGAGCAGCAGGCCGCCGGACACCTGGTCGCCATGACCGGCGACGGCACGAACGACGCCCCGGCCCTGGCCCAGGCCGACGTCGGCCTGGCCATGAACTCCGGCACGGCCGCGGCCAAGGAGGCGGCCAACATGGTCGACCTCGACTCGAACCCGACCAAGCTCATCGAGGTGGTGGCGATCGGCAAGCAGCTGCTCATCACCCGCGGCGCGATCACGACCTTCAGCATCGCAAACGACGTGGCGAAGTACTTCGCCATCATCCCCGCCGCGTTCGTGGCGACCTACCCCGAGCTCGGCGCCCTCAACGTGATGGGCCTGGCCTCACCGCAGAGCGCGATCCTCTCCGCCGTCATCTTCAACGCGCTGATCATCATCGCCCTGGTGCCGCTTGCCCTGCGCGGCGTGGGATACCGGCCGGCGCCCGCGGCCGAGCTGCTGCGACGCAACCTGCTCATCTACGGGGTCGGCGGCATTGTCGCGCCGTTCGTGGGCATCAAGGCCATCGACCTGGTCATCTCGGCCCTGGGGCTGGCGTAAGGAGTCGACGATGGAACTCATCCGCCAGCTGCGACCCGCGATCGTCGCCCTCGTCCTGTTCAGCGTGCTGACCGGGGTGGTCTACCCGCTGGTCATCACCGGGATCGCCCAGGTGGCGTTCCCCGATCAGGCCAACGGCAGCCTCGTGCGGGACGACGCGGGAAACGTGGTGGGCTCTGAGCTCATCGGTCAGCCGTTCGCCGCTGCGGGCTACTTCCATCCGCGCCCGTCGGCGGCCGGTGACGGCTACGACGCTTCGATCTCGAGTGGCTCCAATCTCGGGCCGACCAGCGCCGACCTGCTGGCCGCGGTCGAGGAGCGGGCGGCCGCCTATCGCACCGAAAACAACCTGCCGGCCGATGCGCTGGTCCCCGTCGACGCGGTCACCGCATCCGCCAGCGGCCTGGACCCCCATATCAGCATGGCCAACGCCCTGCTCCAGTCGGCCCGGGTGGCAACCGAGCGGGGCCTGTCCGAGGAGCAGGTCCGCGAGCTCATCGATGCGAACACCGACGGTCGCTCGCTGGGTGTCCTCGGCGAGCCGGGCGTCAACGTCCTCATGCTCAACCTGGCCCTCGACGAGGCAGCCCCGCTCGACTAGCCGGGCGTATGGTCTGATAGACCGATGAGCGCCGACCGTCCAGCCGACGAGACCGGTCGGCCGACCCCCGAGCAGATGCTCGAACGGGTGCGGCGCGAGGCGGGGGCCGGCGCGCGCGGCCGCCATCGGATGTACGTCGGGATGGCGCCCGGGGTGGGCAAGACCTACGCCGCCCTGGACGAGCTTCGGCGCCGTCGCGACCGCGGCACCGACGCGATCATCGGCCTGGTGGAGACGTACGGGCGCCCACTCACGATTGCCGCCATCGGCGACCTGGAGGTCGTCCCGCGCCGGCAGGTCGAGTACAAGGGCGTCTCGCTCGAGGAGATGGACACCGAAGCGGTCATCCGCCGCCATCCGGACATCGTCCTGGTGGATGAGATCGCCCACACCAACGCACCGGGTTCCAAGCACG
>DATBLJ010000063.1:0-1856 GCA_036555375.1 Candidatus Limnocylindria bacterium | reverse complement strand
GTCCGGAACAGCTCGGCGGCGAACTCCCGGAGGGCCAGGACGTCCGGGTCGGCCAGCGACAGCGCCCGACCTGGTCGCCCGTCCGCCAGCGCGGCGAGCGCTTCGGCTTCCGCGGGCGGCAGGTCCAGCCTGCCGTCGACGAACGCACGCACCTCGCTCTCGGCGATCGGGGCGAAGGCGAGCGACTGGACGCGGCTGTGGATCGTGTCGGGCAGGACATCGGGGCGCGACGCGGTGAGGACGAAGCGGGTCCGTGGCGGCACCTCCTCGAGCAGCTTCATCAGCATCCCGGTCGGTTCGTCGCCCTCCGGGTGCTGGTCGACGTCGCCCAGCAGGAAGAATTGCTCCTCGGCCTCGAAGGGAGGCCGCCCGGCGGCCCGGCGGATGGCATGGAAGTCATCCATCCGGAACGAGACCGGGTGCTCGTAGACGGCCGGTTCGGCCGGCTCTCCGCCCCGTCGCGCCAGGTCGGCGGCCCGCGCCTCGTCCCCGTAGTGGGCCGCGGCCGGGCGCGGAAAGTACCAGTGGACGTCGGGATGCAGGTTCCGCGCGATCCGGCTGCATGCGGTGCAGGCGCCGCACGGCCGCGGCCCGTCGGCGCGACACGCAAGGCGTTGGGCGAGCCGGCGGGCGGCGGTCTGCTTGCCGACCCCGGATGGCCCGTGGAAGAGGAGCGCGGCGCCCAGCCGGCCGCGCTCGATCGCGGTCTCGATCGCGGCCAGGATGGTCTGGTGGCCGTACAGCCGGATGACCTCGCTCATCGCCAGGCGGATCCCTGCCGCGCGAGGAGATCGCCGGCTCGATCCGGGTCGCGGATCAGCCGTTGGACCGCCTTCTCCATCCCCCAGCCGGCGGCCGAGCCCTCGACGAGGACGACGTCGCCGGGCCTGAGGATCGCGCGCAGCCGATCTCCTGCTCCCACCGGGGCGGCCAGGCACTCGACGCTTCCGGCGTCCATCCCGGCGGCCCTGGCCGTCCCGGACATGGCGTCGGCCCTGGTGCCCACCAGGAAGAGGAGGTCGGCGACGGCTGCGGCCCGGCGCGCCGCGTCCGCGTGGGCCTCCTCCGCCACGTCGCCCAGGCCGAGCATCTCCCCGAGCACGACCACCTTCCGGCCGCGGGTCACGAGCTCGCTCATGAGATCCAGGGCCTCGTCCAGCGCGACCGGAGAGGAGTTCCATGTGTCGTCGACGACGACCGCGCCCTGGATCCCCTCGAGAACGCGCATCCGGCCCGGCCTGAAGGCTTGTCGTGAGAGCGCGTCCGCGATCTCCGCGGGTGGCGACCCGGCCACGACCCCGACCCCGGCCCCGGCCAGGGCCGCATACACCGGCGGACGTCCGAGCACGCCGGGCAGCCTGACCTCCTCGCTGCCGCCGGGCATTTCGATCCGGAAACGCATGCCGCTGGGTCCCCCCTCCGGACCCGCATAGTCCACCCTGACGTCCAGGGCGCGCACGTCGACACCCGGCCGGAAGCCGTACGAGAGCCGCCGGCGGCCGCCGGCCCGTTTCCGGACCACCTCCGCGAGGTCCTCGTCGTCGGCGTTCACGACCACGATCCCGTCGTCCTCGAGGAGACTCAGCAGGTCCCCCTTCTCCGACAGGAGCCGCCCGCGCGAGGAGAAGGCCCCGAGGTGGGGAGGACGCGCACCCACCCGCGTGAAGACCGCGACGTCGAGCCGGAGCCAGCGGCGCCGGGCGCGCATGGCGCCCGGCCGGGACGCCCCCACCTCGAGGACGAGCCATTCGGGATAGCGACGAAAGGGTCGCGTCCTCCGCGGGCCCGTCAGCCCGAGCACGACCCGCGGCAGCGAGATGCCGTCCTCCGGGCTCGCGCGAACCCGGTGCCGACCC
>DATBLJ010000030.1:0-3350 GCA_036555375.1 Candidatus Limnocylindria bacterium | reverse complement strand
CCCTGGCTGAGCCGCCACGACTCCAGGTGGACGTACGCCCAGACCCCCAGGAAGGCCAGCAGGAGCGCGTATCCGATCCTGAGGCTCCAGCGCCGCGGGCGGGCCAGGGCGAGGGCGGCCCCGGCCACCCCCGCCGTGGCGAGGGCCAGGACGATCCCCGCCGGGCCCGGCCCGATCACGAGGACCATCCCACCCAGCGCGGTGGCCGCCACGAAGGCCTGGGCGGCCGGGCTCACGGCTCGACGCCGGCCTCGGGCGCCTCGACGCGGTCACGGAGCATGCTGGGAATATAGGGCGCGTCCCGGCCCCGGCCGGTGACGTTGCCGATCGATTGGATGGCTCCGGCGACGCAACCTTCGTCGCCCGACGTTCAAATGTACTGGGGCCCCTACGGAGACATCGCCCCCGCGGCCGCCTCATTTCAATTCATTTGAACATAGGGCGCAGGGCAGGGATGACTGCTGCGGCCGCTCCCCAGCGGCCGCCGCTACCCGCGGACGAACGCCTGGAGCCGCTCCATGGTGCGGTGCTGTCGCAGCGGGTTCCTCTCCCCCGTCGCCCGGCTGGCCACGTCCGAGGCCAGCATGACGAGGAGCGACAGGCCGAGCCACCAGCGCAAGGCCAGCGGGCCGACGCCCCACGTCTCGAGCGCGGCGAAGGCAGCCACCACGACGAAGTGGGGGCCGGCCTGGAGCCACTTCTCCCGAAGCCACACGGCACACCGCTGGCGCCGCGTCAGGAGGGACCCCCGTGCTCCCGCTGCCCCGGCCAGCGCCGCGGCCGGACCGGCGGCGACCAGCAGGGCCAGCGAATAGACCCCCGTCACCGGCAGGAGCAGGACCTCCTGCCAGGCCCGGACGCGCGGCTCGCCGGCCATGGCGCGCCGAAGGGCCCGATTCCGCGTCCGGTCGAACGCCTCGTAATGCTCGACGACGTACCCGTGCGCCAGGTTGATGCGCTCCATCTGGCGGGTCGCCTCGGCAGCATCGCCGTGCAACGCGACGCGGTCGGGATGATAGGTCTTGGCCCGCCGCCGGTACGCGGTCTGGATCTCCTCCATCGTGACCGGCGCGAACAGCCCGAGGGCCCTCAAGGCCTCCCGGAACCGTACTTCATCGTACTCGGAGGCGGATGCCGGGCGGGGCTGCGGCTGCTTCTTCACGGCGTCGATGCGCATCCCACCCGGTGGCGGGTCTACGCACCTCCCGGAGACGCGGGGTCGGCGGTCTCGGCCACGGGCTCGGCAGCGGGCTCGAGCTCCACGACCTCCTCGCCACCCGAGATCATCTCGGCGATCGAGCCCATCGGGGTCTGCGAACGCCCGCCGTAGCGGTATTCGGCGGGATCCGGGACGTAGCTCTCGTCGGGCATGTCGAGGAAGTACGACTTGCAGGCCCGGTCGAGCAGGTCGACGGTCAGCTCCGGCTTGTGGTTCAGGTACCGCGCCGTGTCACACAGGTGGTCGATCAGATCCCGCGGATGGCACGAGCGCGCCGGCATCGGGATCCGCTCGTAGTACTGGCGGTAGACATACTGCACCCGGCCCGCCACGAACGGGATCTGCTTCGCGACGCAGCAGCGTCGGAAGATCTGCACGTACTGATCGTACGTCGGGCTCGGCACGTGGATCTTGTAGTGGATCCGGCGCAGGAACGCCTCGTCCACGAGCTCGGTCGGATTCAGGTTCGTGGCGAAGATCAGCAGGCAGTCGAACGGCACCGGGAACTTGTGGCCGGTGTGGAGCGTCAGGAAGTCGATCCGCTTCTCGAGCGGCACGATCCACCGGTTCAGGAGGTCCCGCGGTCGAACCCGCTGGCGGCCGAAGTCGTCGATGATCAGCACCCCGCCGTTCGCTTTCACCTGGAAGGGCGCCTGATAGATCTTGCTGGTCGTGTCGTACTGGAGGTCGAGATCCTCGAGCGTCAGCTCGCCGCCGGTGAACACGACCGGCCGGTGGACCCGGGCGAAGCGCAGATCGTAGCCGGGAGCGTTCTCGAGCCAGTCCGGGCCGTCGCCATTCGGCCCCGTCCCGGGCTCGTCGGGGAGCGCCCGATGGTAGACGGGATCGTAGACCACCATGATCTGGCCGTCGACGTCGATGGCGTGCGGGACGAAGATGTCTCCGCCCAGCATGCGGGCGATCGACTCCGCCATGTTGGTCTTGCCGTTCCCCGAGTCGCCATACAGGAACATCGACTTGGCCGAGTTGATGGCCGGGCCGAGCTGCTCGACGAACTCGGTGTCGAGGACCAGATGCCCGAACCCCGCCTGGATGCGGTCCACCGTGATGTGGACCTTGCGGATGGTCTGGATCTCGACCCACAACCGGTAGGTCTCGAGGGGGACCGGTGCCGGCCCGACGTACTGGTTGGCGGTCATCGCCTCGCGGGCGCGCTCGCGGCCCTGCCCGGTCAGGTCGTAGAGGTAGCTGCCGCGGCCGTGACCGGTCGCCCTGCGCACCTCGACGAGCTGCCGCTGCTGCAGGTCCTGGTACAGATCGTCCAGCAGCGGGAACGGGAGTCGCAGGTCCAGAGAGAGCTGCTTCCCGGTCGTCGCCCCCTTCACGTACAGGGTCTTGACGATCAGGTCGTTGATGGCTTCGGGCATGAGCCCCGTCTCCTCCAACGTGGTGGGGACGGGCGGCTTGCCCGACCGCGTCGGAGATCCCGCTCCCGTGGCCAGACCGTAACTGGCGTTCATCGTTCCTCCTCGGCGGGCCGGCACGCTAGAACGTCGCCGACCTGGGTTCCCGTGTCCGCCAGCGTTCCCGGCGGCAGCTCGATGGCCTTGCGTGCGGGCCGGTGGAAAGGCGTCCGTCGACCGGGGCCGAGGTCGGGATAGAGCGCCACGACCGACCCCCTTTCGTCCACGAACGCCACGTCCAGCGCCTGCTTCATTCCGTACATGTGAACAGCCTTGCAGGGGACGAGGACCAGCCCCTCGCCGGCTGCGATGCGACGTCCCATGAGGCCCCTCAGCCGCGGCCACCAGCGGTCCGCCAAACCGATCCGACCGCCCAGCTCGCGTCCGCGCGTCTCGTTGACCACGCGGAGCATCTTCACACCAGCCCGCCGAGCTGCTCGAGGATGTGCAGCACGGCCGGCCCGAGAATCACGACGAACATGGCCGGGAAGATGAAGAGGACGAGCGGGAAGACGAGTTTGATGGTCGTCTTGGCGGCGGCCTCCTCGGCGCGCTGGCGGCGCTTGGTCCGCATCGTGTCGGAGTGGACACGCAGGGCGGTCGCGATGGACGTCCCGAACCGATCCGTCTGGATCAGCATCGCGGTCAGGGATTTCAGGTCCTCCACGCCCGAGCGGTGACCCAGGTTCCTGAGGGCCTCGTCGCGC
>DATBLJ010000099.1:0-15582 GCA_036555375.1 Candidatus Limnocylindria bacterium | reverse complement strand
GCCGCGACCTTGGCCGCGAAGTCGGGCGCGCTGCGGACGTCCAACGGGACGAGGACCACCCCGGCATGCACCGCGCCGAGGAACGAGAGGCCCCACTCCGGGCGGTTCACCGCCCACACGATGGCCCGGTCGCCCTGGTTCAGGCCGCGGTCGTGGAGGACCTGGGCGATGCGGGGCACGATCCGGCCGAGGTCGCGGAAGCGCGTGGTCCGGGTGCGGAAGCCGGGCCGGATGAGCAGGAAGGGCTTGCGATCGTAGCGGCGCACCGCATCCTGCATGAGCTCGAGGACGGTCTCCACGGCTCCTCCAGTCAGTGGGCGGCCTGACGGGCGAGCGCGGCGAGTGCCTCGGCGGCGCCTTCCCGCATCGGACGGTAGTGGCTGAACGCGATCGTGTCCACGTCGAAATCGGTGAGGCGTTGGACCGACGCGCGAGCCAGGGCATGGTCGTGGCTGAAGATCGGGCTTGCGAACGCGAGGTGGCCGCGGCGGACCTGGAGCACGTCGCCGGTGAAGAGGATCTTGGGGCCCCGGGCGTAGAGGCAGATGCTTCCGGGGGTGTGACCCGGGGTGTGGATGACCTCCAGGCCGCCGAGCATCGGCAGGACGTCGCCGTCCTCGATGGGGCGTGCCTCGCCCGGGTGCGGCGTCATCGACTGGAGCACGTGGCCACGTCGTGTCCCACCCTGGGGCGCGGCGAGCGCCTCGCGGAACGTCAGGCTGACCCCCGCCAGGTCGGCGGGATGGATGAAGACCTCGATGTGGCGCCCCGCGGCTTCAGCGGCGTCCACCAGCTCCCGCACCCCGCCGGCATGGTCCAGGTGGCCGTGGGTGCAGATGATCCGCCCGATCTGGCTCTCGGAGCTGCCGATCGCCTCGAGCGCCTTGGCAAGCAGGGGCCGTGACCCGGAGAGCCCCGCGTCGATCAGGCTCAACCCGCCATCGGTGATGGCGAACGCGCTGACGTTGCGCAGCTCGAGGGCGTGGACGTTGGGCGCGATCTCCATCGGTCTGGGGATTCTAGGTCCGCCCTCCTGCGGGCAGACTGCGGTGAGGGCGGATGGTTGCGCCCGAGGGTCAGACGGTGGCCACAAGCCGCTGGTAGGAGTCCAGGCGAGCTGCGCTGACCGCCCCCGAGGCCACGGCCGCGTTCAGCGCGCAGCCGGGCTCAGGCCCGTGGCGGCAGTCCTGGAAGCGGCACGTGCCGAGGAGGGGGCGCAGCTCGGGGAAGCACCACGCGATCTCCTCCGCGGGGATGTCCCACAGCCCGACCTGGCGCAGGCCGGGGGAGTCGACGACGTGCCCGCCCATCGGTCCATCGACCGGGAGCAGCTGGGCCAGGGTCGTCGTGTGGCGGCCCTTGTGGAGCGTCTCGCTGACCGCCCCGGTGTCGAGCTGCAGACCGGGCTGGATCGCGTTCAGGAGCGTGCTCTTGCCCACTCCCGAGGGGCCGGTCAGCAGGCTCATCCGACCGGCGAGGCGGTCGCGGAAGCCGTCCAGGCCCTCGCCGGTGCGGGCGCTGGCGTAGACGACCGGATAGCCGATGGCCGCGTAGCCGCCGAACGCCGCCTCGGCCGCGGGCCGGCCGCACAGGTCGACCTTGTTGGCCACCACGACCGCCGGTACCTCGTTGTGCTCGGCAATGACGAGGTACCGGTCGAGCATCCGGACATGTGGCGGCGGGTCGGCGCAGGCGAAGACGACGACCACCTGGTCGAGGTTGGCGACGAGCAGGTCCTCCTTCCACGATCCGCGGTTCCCGGGCTGGCGGCGCGAGAACCGACTGCGGCGTGGCGCGACCGACTCGATGACGCCCGGCGTCGTGCCGTTGCCGCCGGGGAGCGGGGTGAGCGAAACCTCGTCGCCGGGGACGACGAGATCCTCCGCCTGGCGCTCCTGCTTCAGGCGGCCGCGGAGCTGGCACTCGAAGGTGCCGGATTCGGTTGCGACGGTGTAGAACCCGCTGCGCGCGCGCAGCACGGTTCCACGCAGGGTGGAAACGGACACGGGAGCAACTCCAGCTTTGGTGTCGGAGGTCCAACGCGGAGCGCGCCCGGGCGCGCGGGGCGTGCCGGTGGCCGGGTCAGGCCGAACGGGCAGCTCCGGGCAGGCGCGGGCGCGAGCGGTGAACAACGGGTGTCGTCATCGTGCGTCTCCTTTCGCCTGCGGTTGATTGAGGGGCGGACGGTATCGGGCGGACCGGCTGGTTGTCAACGCGGTCCGCCCGACGGACGGGGACCGATGATTGGCCTCAGGCCTGCGGCGGCTCTCCCGCCATGCCAAAGGCGTCCTTGACCTCATCGGTGTTCAGGTACCACAGGATCAAGGCCGGCATCAGCGCCTGGACGAGACCGGCGCCGGACCCGGCGTAGGCGATCATCAGGAAGAAGGCGTTCACCAGGCCGACCACGGCGATGATCGCGGTGAACAGCCACGCCCATGGCTGAAGCGCCCACAGGGCGATCCCGGCCAGGACCCAGGCAATGCCGACGACGAGCGCGACGATGCCCCAGATGCCGACGTTGTCGTACGCCGGGAGATCGCCAAAGATCGAGCCGAACTCCAGCCCCAGGCCCCGGAGGCCGCCGATGATCCACACGAACCCGGCGGCAATGGCGAAGAAGCCAAGCACCGAGATCAGGATTGGCGGATTCTTCATGCAGGACATCCCTTCGTAACGGATTTCAAAGCAGGATACGACCGCCCACCCCCCGAGTTGACCCATATCCGCATTGGGGGGATGATGGGTTCACCGACTGGCGAAGTCGGGATTCCGCCCTCGACAGGAGCTCCCTTGGCCCTTCCCACGACCCCCAACCCCGCCCTCAGCCAGGTCCCGGCCGGCTACAAGTACGGCTGGCACGACGAGGCCAAGCCCCTGCACATCTTCAAGAAGGGGCTGAGCGCCGAGATCGTCGCCGAGATCAGCGCCATCAAGGGCGAGCCGAAGTGGATGCTCGATCGGCGGCTGAAGGCGTATCGGCACTTCGAGTCGCGCCCGATGCCGACCTGGGGCGGCGACATGAGCGAGATCGACTTCCAGGACATCTACTACTACGTGACCGGCACCGACAAGGCGGTCCAGTCCTGGGACGACGTGCCCGACTACATCCGGAAGACGTATGACCGGCTGGGCATCCCCGAGGCCGAGAAGAAGTACCTGGCCGGGGTCGGCGGCCAGTACGACTCCGAGGTCGTCTACCACAACATCCGCGAGGACCTCGAGCGCCAGGGCGTGATCTTCCTGGGCACCGACCAGGCCCTGGTCGAGCACGAGGAGATCTTCCGCGAGTACTTCGGGACGGTCATCCCGGCCAACGACAACAAGCTCGCCGCCCTGAACACCGCGGTGTGGAGCGGCGGCTCCTTCATCTACGTGCCCAAGGGGGTCCACGTCGAGCTGCCGCTGCAGGCCTACTTCCGGATCAACACCGAGAGCATGGGCCAGTTCGAGCGGACGCTGATCATCGCGGACGAGGGGAGCAGCGTGCACTACGTCGAGGGCTGCACCGCCCCGTCGTACACGACCGCCAGCCTCCACAGCGCGGTCGTCGAGATCATCGTCAAGAAGGGCGCCCGGGTCCGCTACACGACCATCCAGAACTGGTCGCACAACGTCTACAACCTCGTCACCAAGCGGGCGGTCGCCCACGAGGACGCGGTGATGGAGTGGGTGGACGGCAACCTCGGCTCGCACCTGACGATGAAGTACCCGAGCATCTACCTGGTCGGCGAGCGGGCCCACGGCGAGGTGCTGAGCATCGCCTTCGCCGGCGACGGCCAGCACCAGGACGCCGGCGGCAAGGTGATCCATGCCGCGCCGAACACGACCAGCCTGATCACCAGCAAGTCGATCAGCCAGGGAACCGGCCGCACCTCGTACCGCGGCCTGGTCAAGGTCTACCCGGGCTGCACGAAGTCGAAGTCGACCGTGCGCTGCGACGCCCTGATCCTGTCCGAGGAGGCGCGCTCCGACACGTATCCGTACATGGAGATCGACGAGGAGGACGTGACCATCGGTCACGAGGCGAGCGTGTCGAAGGTCGGCAGCGAGCAGCTCTTCTACCTCATGAGCCGCGGCATGACCGAGGCCGAGGCGAGCGCGATGATCGTGAACGGCTTCATCGAGCCGATCGTCAAGGAGCTCCCGATGGAGTACGCGGTCGAGATGAACCGGCTCATCCAGCTCCAGATGGAGGGAGCCGTCGGCTGACGGGCGCCGCCCCCAGACCGATGCTGCCCACCCGCCGATGACGTCCGGCACCTCTCTTTCCGCCCCGCTGCGGGTCGACCCCGACACCCTGACCGCCAATGCGCTGGCCGGACTGGCCTCCGCCCGCGACGAGCCAGACTGGCTGCGCGCCGCCCGGCTGACCAACCTCGAGCGCTACCTCGCCACGCCGTGGCCGACGGGCACCGAGGAGGAGTGGCGCCGCACCTCCCTGAAGGATCTGCCACGGGACGCGGCGCTCGACGAGAACGCGGCCACCGAGGTGTCCGCCCTCGATCCCGATTCGACGGCCGCCGGCGTCGTCTTCGCGTCGCTCGCCGACGCCGCGGTCACGCACTCCGAGCTGGTCCGGCCGTACCTCACCGACGACGTCGCGGGACCGGCAACCCACGCGGCGTTCTGGCAGCTCGCTCGCGCGACGTGGACCACCGGCACCTTCCTCTCCGTTCCGGCCCGGACCCGGGTCGACCTCGTCCTCCGCGCGCGCACCGTCCAGGCGGCGGCGGACGGCGCCATGTTCCCGGTCACCCTGGTGGTCGTGGGCGAGGACGCCGAGGTGACGCTGCTCGAGGAGTTCAGCTCCCCCGATGGCAGCCCCAGCTGGTTCGGCGGCATCGTCGACCTCCGCACCGCGCGCGGGGCGAAGGTGCGGTACGCGAGCCTCCAGCTCCTCGGCGACCAGGCGTGGCGGGTCTCCGCCCAGCGGGTCATGGTCGGCCAGGACGCCGAGGTGACAACCCTCAACGCCGAGATCGGCTCGCGGGTCACCAAGCTCGGCCTGGACATCCAGATGACCGGCGCGGGTGGCACGAGCCGGCTGCTCGGCCTGCTGGCTGCCGGGGACGACCAGAAGATCGACATCAACTCGGTCCAGGACCTCATCGGGTCGCACACGACCTCCGACCTCCTGTACCTGTCCGCGCTCTACGACCGGGCCCACGCCGCGTTCTACGGCATGACCCGGGTCCGGTCCGAGGCCAAGCAGACCAGCTCGTACCAGGAGTGCCGCAACCTCCTGCTGTCGCCGGGAGCCGGGGCCGAACCGATCCCGGTTCTCGAGATCGAGACGAACGACATCCTGCGGTGCGGCCACGGGGCGACCGCCGGCGCGATCGACCCGACCCAGATGTTCTACGCCCAGACGCGCGGCCTGTCGGCCGACGCGGCGGAGCGGATGATCGTCCGCGGCTTCTTCGAGCGGGCGGTGGCCGACATCGGCTCCGAGCCGATCCGCGCCCGGGTGCTGGCGGCCCTGGCGTCGCGGATCGGCCAGGACGCGGCATGACCGCCGAGCTGAGCCCCACCCCGAGCCGTGGCTTCTCGACCGGCCTGCAGGCGGCGGACGTCGAGCCGGGCAGCGTGGTGACGGTCACCGTCCAGGGCGTGCCGCTCTGCGTGGGCCGCACCCTGGATGGCCGGTTGGGCGCGATCGATGACGTCTGCACCCACGACGAGGGGGACCTCGGCGACGGGGAGCTCGAGGGCACCGCGGTCGAGTGCCCCCGCCACGGCGGCCGGTTCGACCTCTTCACCGGCCGGGTCCTCGCCCTGCCGCCGGTCATCCCGGTCCGGGCGTACCCTGCCTACGTCGAGAACGATGTGGTCATGGTCGACCTGCCTTGAAGATCAGCACCCGCTCCGAGTACGGCATTCGCGTCCTGCTGGCCCTCACCCGCGCCGAGGACGGCGAGCCCCTGTCGCTGACCTCGATCGCCCGCGACGAGCGGCTGCCGCACGCCTACCTCGAGCAGCTCGTCGCCGACCTGCGCCGCGCCGGCCTGGTCACCGCGACGCGCGGCCAGGCGGGCGGCTACCGGCTCGCCCGACCGCCGGAGCAGATCAGCCTGGCCACCGCCATCCGGACCCTCGACGGCCCGCTTCTCGAGATGCCGTGCGCCGGGGTCGAGAGCGCCGAGCGCTGCGACCGTCGCGAGCCGTGCTCGGTTCACGAGGCATACGAGCGGCTCTTCGAGTCGATCGATTCCACCCTGGGCACGACGACCCTCGCCGAGCTGGCCGAGCAGGCCGCCTCGGCCGGGGGACCGCCCTACTCCCCGGACGTCCGCCGCCGCATCCGCGCCGCGGCGGAGGCCACGGCCAACGCCCAGGCCCAAACCATGAACGGAGCCTCATGACCGACCAGCTGGTGATCACCGATCTCGAAGTCAGCGCCGGGAGCCGCAAGATCCTGAAGGGCCTGTCGCTGACCGTCGCCCAGGGCGAGGTCCACGCCCTGATGGGCCCCAACGGCTCGGGCAAGACGTCGCTGGCCTACGCCCTGCTGGGCCATCCCGAGTACCGGGTCGACGCCGGCGACATCACCTGGCGCGGAGAGAGCCTCGTCAAGCTGAGCCCCGACAAGCGCGCGCGGGCGGGCCTGTTCCTCGCCTTCCAGTACCCGAGCGCGATCCCCGGGGTGACGGTCGCCAGCTTCCTGCGAAACATCTACAACGCCGTCCACCACCCGACCGATCCGTCCGCCGAGACGAACGGCGCGGTGCCGAAGTACACCGGCATCCCGCTCGCGAAGTTCCGGAAGCTGCTCGAGGAGAAGATGGCCCTCCTGCACATGGACCCCTCGTTCTCGACCCGCTACGTGAACGACGGCTTCTCGGGCGGCGAGAAGAAGCGGCTCGAGATGCTCCAGCTCGCCATCCAGTCACCGAAGATGGCGATCCTCGACGAGACCGACTCGGGGCTCGACATCGACGCCCTGCGCAACGTCGCCGAGGGCATCAATGCCACGCTGTCACCCGAGATGGGCGTGCTGATGATCACCCACTACCAGCGGATGCTGAACTACGTGAAGCCCGACCAGGTCCACGTCCTGATGGACGGCCGGATCGTGATGTCCGGCGGCGAGGAGCTGTCCCGCCAGCTCGAGGCGAACGGCTATGACTGGGTCCGCGAGCAGGTCGGCCTGCCCGCCGGCGTTGGGGACGAGGTCGTCGCCGAGCCCGCCGAGACCGCCACCCACTAGGAACGAGGAGCACACCGATGGCCGTTCGCGCCGAACCAGCGATCCCCGGGGCCTTCAGCGGCACCGACCGCCGCGCCGACTTCCCGGTCTTCGAGCGGCCGACCTCGACCGGCCAGCGCCTCGTCTACCTCGACGCGGCCGCCTCGGCACCCAAGCCACGGGTCGTGATCGAGGCCATGCAGGATGCCTACGGCCACCACTACGCGAACGTCCACCGCGGGATCTACGAGCTGAGCGAGGACGCAACCGCCCGGTTCGAGGGCGCCCGCCGCAAGGTCACCCAGTTCCTCCATGCGCCCAGTGAGAAGGAGATCGTGTTCGTCCGGAACGCGACCGAGGCCATCAACCTGGTCGCCTACTCGTGGGGCCGGACCAACCTCGGTCCGGGCGACGTGATGGTCACCACCCAGCTCGAGCACCACGCCAACATCGTCCCCTGGCAGCAGCTGACCAGGGAGGTCGGGGCCGAGCTGCGCTACGTGGCGATCACCGACGACGGGAAGCTCGACCTCGACGACCTCGACCGCCACCTCGCGGCGGGACCCAAGCTGGTGGCCGTCTCCGCGGTGAGCAACGCGCTGGGCACGATCAACCCGATCACCGAGATCACCGAGCGCGCCCATGCCGCCGGCGCGCTGGTCCTGATCGACGCGGCGCAGGCCGCTCCCCACATGCCGATCGACATCCAGGCCATCGGCTGCGACTTCCTGGCCGTCAGTGGCCACAAGATGCTTGGCCCGTCCGGCATCGGTGCGCTGTGGGCCCGCTACGAGTTGCTCGACGCCATGCCGCCGTTCATGACCGGCGGCAACATGATCATCAAGGTCACCCTCGAGGGCGCCGAGTGGAACGAGGTGCCCCAGAAGTTCGAGGCCGGCACGCCGGCGATCGTCGAGGCGATCGGCCTGGGCGCCGCCATCGACTACCTGACCGATATCGGCATGCCGAACGTTCGCGAGCACGAACGCTTCCTCTTCGAGCAGGCGTGGGCCGCGCTCGGGGAGATCCCCGACGTCCGCCGCCTGGGGCCGGACGATCCCGACCTCCACGCCGGGGTGATCAGCTTCGTCGTCGACGCCGTGCACCCGCACGACATGGCGACCGTGCTCGACCACCACGGGGTTGCGGTCCGCGCCGGGCACCACTGCGCCCAGCCGGTCATGCAGCGCTACGACATCCCGGCCACCACCCGGGCCAGCTTCTACGTCTACAACGACCTCGACGACGTCCGCGCCCTGGCCGATGCGGTCCGCGCCGCGGTGACCCTCTTCTCCTGAGCCGGAGCCCAGCGACCAGATGGACAACCTGTACCGCGACTTCATCCTCGAGCACTACAAGCACCCCCACAACCAGGGCGTGCTCGATCCCCACGACCTCCATGCCGCCGACTCGAACCCGACCTGCGGCGACGAGCTCTCGATGACGCTCCGCCTGTCGGACGACCGCGGCGCGATCGCCGACGTCGCGTTCGACGGACGCGGCTGTGCGATCAGCCAGGCATCGGCCTCGATCCTGACCGATTCGCTGCGCGGGATGACCCTCGACGAGGTCAAGGCCATCGACCCCAAGGGCGTGCTCGACGACCTGGGCGTGCCCATCGGCCCGGCCCGGCTGAAGTGCGCGCTGCTCGGCTACAAGGTCCTCCAGGGCGCGGTCGCCGGCAGCCCGGTCGCCTGGCCGGCCGAGGCCGAGGCCGTCTGATGCAGCCCCCCCGGGGGACCTTCCTTGAGGTCTCGGTCCCCGACGCGCTCACGATCGCCGAGGGCCGGACGATCGTCGACGTCCGCGAGCTGGTCGAATGGAACGAGGGCCACATCCCCAACGCCGTCCTCGTCCCGCTGGCCGACCTCCCGACGACGATCGAGACGGTCGTCCCCGACAGGGCGACCCCGCTGCTCGTCCACTGCGCGGTCGGTGCCCGCTCGCGGCGCGCCTCGCAGTACCTCGCCCAGAACGGCTACACGAACGTGGTGAACATCCAGGGCCGGCTCGCCGAATGGAGGGCGCTCGGCGGCGCCTGGGAGGTCCCCGCCCAGCTGCTGACCGAGGCCGAGCGAGCCCGCTACTCGCGTCAGATTCTCATTCCCGAGATCGGCCAGGAGGGCCAGCGCAAGCTGCTCGACGCGAAGGTCCTGCTGATCGGCGCCGGCGGCCTGGGCTCGCCGTCGGGGCTGTACCTGGCCGCGGCCGGGATCGGCACGCTGGGCATCGTCGACGACGACGTCGTGGACGAGTCCAACCTCCAGCGCCAGGTGCTCCATACGGCGGACCGGGTCGGGATGCCGAAGACCGAGAGCGCGGAGCTGACGCTGACCGCCCTGAACCCCGGAGTCCGGATCGTGCGCCACCCGGTCCGGCTGGACGAGTCGAACGTCGACGAGCTGGTCCAGGCGTACGACGTGATCGTGGACGGCACCGACAACTTCGAGACCCGGTACCTGCTGAACGACGCGTCGGTCCGGTATCGCAAGCCGGTCGTCCACGGGTCGATCTACCGCTGGGACGGCCAGGTCACGACCTTCGTCCCGTACGCCGGCCCGTGCTACCGCTGCCTGTACCCGACCCAGCCGCCGGAGGAGCTGGCGCCGGCCTGTGCGGTTGCCGGGGTGCTCGGCATCCTGCCCGGGATCATCGGCCTGCTCCAGGCCAACGAGACCGTGAAGCTCGTCCTCGGCACCGGGCAGACCCTCGCCGGGCGGATGCTCCTGTTCGACGCGATGAGCACCTCCTTCGACGAGATCCGCCTGTGGCGCGACCCGGCCTGCCCCGCCTGCGGGGATGCGGTGGCCGAGCGTGCCGAGCCGGCCGTCGCCGCAGCCGCCTCGTGAGCCAGGTCCGGATCCCGCCGGTCCTGCGCGAGACCGTCGGCGGGGAGCGCGAGCTGCCCGCCTCCGGGGACACCGTGGCGGCGGTCCTCGACGACCTGTTCGCTCGCTACCCGGCGCTCCGCGATCGGGTGACCGAGGAGGGCGCCCTGTCGCGCTTCGTGAACGTCTACGTCAACGGTCGTGACGTGCGGTACGGGACCGGCCTGGAGACCGCGGTCGGGCCGGACGACCAGGTGATCCTGCTGCCGGCCATGGCCGGAGGTCGGGCCTAGACCGATGGCGGCCGGCCGGCCGCCTCCGGGCATCCTCGACGACATCGTCGCGGCCATCGGCAACACGCCGATGGTCGAGCTCTCCCGGATCGCACCGCCACCCGGCGTTCAGCTGTTCGCGAAGATCGAGGGTGCGAATCCGACAGGATCGGTCAAGGACCGGATCGCCCGCTCGATGCTGGCCGAGGCGGTCGCCAGCGGGGCCCTGGCTCCGGGCCAGACGATCCTCGAGCCGTCGAGCGGCAACACCGGGATCAGCCTGGCCGTCGTCGGCGGGCGGATGGGGCACCCGGTCCGGATCGTGATGCCGGACAACACGACACCCGAACGCGAGCAGCTGCTTCGGGCGCACGGCGCGGAGATCATGTTCTCGCCGGGCGCCGAGGGCCCGAACGGCGCGATCCGGATGGCCGAGCGGCTGGCGGCGGCCGATCCCTCCCTGTTCATGCCGTTTCAGTACGCGAACGAGGCCAACCCGCGGGCCCACGAGCAGACCACCGGGCCGGAGATCCTCGACGCGGTGCCGGACGTGGACGTGTTCGTGGCCGGTCTCGGGACCGGCGGGACCTTGACCGGCGTGGGTCGGGCGCTGAAGGCCGCGCGGCCCGGCGTCCGGCTGGTGGCCGCGGAGCCGCTCCCCGGGGAGCAGGTCCAGGGCCTGCGCTCGCTCGAGGAGGGCTACGTCCCGCCGGTGCTCGACGCGTCGGTGCTCGACGATCGGTACCTGGTCAGCAACCGCGAGGCGGTGGTCGGCACCCGCCGCCTGATGGCCGAGGAGGGCATCTTCGCCGGCCTCTCGTCGGGCGCCGCCCTGACGGTGGCGCTCCGGGTCGCCGCCGAGATGGATCGGGGCTCGATCGTCGTCCTGCTGGCGGACGGCGGCGCGAAGTACCTCTCCACCGGCCTCTGGGAACGCGACCTCGACGTCCTCGAATCCGACATGGAGGGCCAGGTCCTCTGGTGAGCGACCCCGACGACCTCGGCCTGACGATCTCCGCCACGCTCGCCGACGAGCTGCTGGCCCATGCCCGGGCCGAGGTGCCGAACGAAGCCTGCGGGGTCCTGGCCGGCTCGCTCGCGACCCGCACGGCGACCGCCTACCACCCCGCCCGCAACGCCGACGCTTCGCCGTACGTCTACACCGTCCACCCCGACGACCTGGTCCGGATCGTGATGGGCCTCGACGATCGGGGCGAGGACCTGGTCGCGATCTTCCACAGCCACACCCACACCCCGGCCGAGCCCTCGCCGACCGATCGGCGCCAGGCGACCTACCCCGACTCGGTCTACCTGCTGGCGTCGTTGGCCGATCCGGTGGCCACGGCGATGCAGGCGCTCCGCGCCTGGCGCATTCGTGAGGGGGTCGCGACCGAGGTCGCCCTCCGCATCGAGCCCTGACATCGGTCCGCTAGGCTGATGCTCATGCAGCCGTTCTCCGCATCGGTCCACCGCGAGCGCCTGAGCCGGACGGCGCGTGAAGCCGCGGCCCGCGATTTCGACGCGATCCTCGTCACGCCCTCGTCGGACTACCTCTACCTGCTCGGCTACAACGCCCCGCCGCTCGAGCGGCTGACCTGCCTGATCGTCCGGCCCGACGCCGGCCCGACGCTGGTCCTGCCCCATCTCGAGGAGCCGCTGGCCCGCCACGAGCTGGGTGACCTGGCCGATGAGATCGAGCTCCGGCCGTGGGAGGAGACCGACGACCCGTTCGCCCTCGTCGCCGAGGTGCTGGGCACGACCGGCCGCGTGGCCGTCCAGGACCAGATGTGGGCCCGCTTCGTCCTCCGCCTCCAGGCGGCGACGAACGGCGTCGAGCTGGCCGAGGCCGGCCCGGCGATCAACGCCTTGCGCCGAACGAAGAGCTCCGAGGAGATCGACCGGCTGCGGACCGCAGCCGAGGCCGCCGACCGGGCGATGGACGCCATCACCTCGCAGCGGCTGAGCGGGCGGACCGAGGCCGCGGTCGCGACCCAGATCCGGGAGCTGCTCCGGTCGGCGGGCCATGACAGCGCGGACTGGGCCATCGTCGCCTCGGGGCCGAACGCCGCCAGCCCGCACCACACCCCCGGGGAGCGGCTGATCGAGACCGGCGACGCGATCGTCCTCGACATCGGGGGCACGGCCAATGCCTACAACAGCGACACGACCCGGACCGCGTTCGTCGGCATTCCGCCCGAGGAGTTCCAGGACCTGTATGCCGTCCTCCAGCAGGCCCAGGCAGCGGCGTGCGACGCGGTGCGGCCCGGGATCGCCGCCCGGGACGTCGACCGGGTCGCGCGCGAGCTCATCACCGATGCCGGCTACGGCCCGCTGTTCACCCACCGGACCGGCCACGGCATCGGCCTGGAGACCCACGAGGAGCCATACCTCGTCGAGTCGAACCCCGAGCCACTCCGCGAGGGCGACGCCTTCAGCATCGAGCCCGGGATCTACGTGCCCGACCGCTGGGGCGCCCGGATCGAGGACATCGTGGTCTGCACCGCGGACGGCGGGGAGCGGCTGAACCGCTCGTCCCGCGACCTCCGGATCGTGGCCTAGGCCGGGACCCTCACGCCTCGCCGCGCATCTGCGCGGCGCTCATCTGGCCGATCTCGTCCCACAGGTGAACGATGCAGTCCATGCCGCCCCGGTAGTTGGCCATCGGCATCCACTCGTTCGGGGCGTGGAAGTTCCCGTTCGGCGACGACCATCCGAGCATCACGCTCTTGATCCCGGTGTGCCGCTCGAGGGCCGGCAGGTAGGGAATGCTGCCGCCAGACCGATGGAAGACCGGGGGCTTTCCGAACGCCTTCTCCGACGCCCGCGCCGACGCGCCCACCGCCGGATGGTCGATCGGGGTGATCGCCGGGGCGCCGTTCGACAGGCTCTTCACGGTGACGGTCACCGTGGGCGGGGCGATCGACTCGAGGTGCTGGATCATCAGCTGCTCGATCGTGCGCGGGTCCTGGTCGGGGACCAGGCGGGTGCTGATCTTCGCGGTCGCCACACCGGGGATGATCGTCTTCGGCCCCTCGCCCTGGTAGCCCCCCCAGATCCCGTCGATGTCGAAGGTCGGCCGCCCCGACAGGCGCTCCGGCAGGGTCCAGCCGCGCTCGCCGTCCATCGGCTGCGGCACCCGGGTGGCCTCCATGAAGGCGTCCATGTCGAAGGGGACCGCGGCATACGCCTCTCGTTCGGCATCGGTCAGGTCGAGCACGTCGTCGTAGAAGCCCGGAACGGTGACCCGCCCGTCCCCATCGACCAGGGAGGCGAGCATCCGGACGAGGACGTTGGCGGGGTTGTCGACCCCGCCGCCATACGTCCCGGAATGGATGTCCTGGTACGGGCCCTGGACCCTCACCTCCCAGTAGGCGATGCCGCGGATCGCGTAGGTGATCGCCGGGGTGCCGTGGTCGTCCTGCATGTCCGAGTCGGACAGGATGCAGACGTCGGCCGCGAGCAGGTCGGGATGGGCCTGGATGAACTCCTCGACCGGCTCGCTGGCGTGCTCCTCGTCGCCCTCGAACACGACCCGCAGGTTGAGCGGCAGGTGGCCCACGCCCTGCAGCCACGCCTCGGCGCCGCGGAGGTGCATGTAGAGCT
Source organism: Candidatus Limnocylindria bacterium (assembly GCA_036555375.1). Lineage (GTDB taxonomy): Bacteria > Chloroflexota > Limnocylindria > QHBO01 > QHBO01 > DASTEQ01. Next base: position 1,690 of record DATBLJ010000099.1, on the reverse strand, counting down.
GGCCCTTGTCGTCGCCGGAGCCGCGGCAGTAGAGGATGTCGTTCTCGATGTGCGGCTCGAACGGTGGACGCACCCACTCCTCGAGGGGGTCGGGAGGCTGGACGTCGTAGTGGCAGTAGACGAGGACGGTGGGCTTGTCCGGGCCGGCGTGCAGCCAGTCGGCGGTGACCACCGGGTGGGAGCGGGTCTCGGTCAGCCGCGCGTTCTCGAAGCCGATCTCGGTGAAGTGGTCGGCGATCCACTGCGCGGTGCGCCGGACCTCGTCCTTCTTCGTCGGGTCGGCGCTGACCGATTCCATCCGGAGGAACTCGTTCAGCCCCTCGAGATGCTGGTCGGCGTGCTCACGCAGGTAGGCCAGGGCCTTCTGGGCGTCGGGCGATGGGTCGGACATGCCCGCGCATGATAGGGGTCCTCAGCCGCCCAGCACCCCGAAGACGAACAGCAGGAACAGGGCCAGGGCGATGGCCGGGATGAAGGCGGCGGCCTTGAGCAGCGGCGGCCAGCGCGGTCCGCCCACCAGGGCGTAGAGCGGGATCGAGATCGGGAAGACGAGGACCGCGGCCGACCAGCCGATCTTCGCGTTCGGCCGCAGGTCGGTCCGGTCCTGGATGTCGAGCCAGTAGGCGACGATCATCACGAACCCGCCGACGACGGCGAAGACCATCAGGGCCCAGGCGAACGGGAGCACGGGCCCGATCCTAGTCGGCGATCGGCTGGCCCACCTCGGCCATGTGCGTCCGCCACCGGCGCCGCTCGCCCGGCCCGTTGAAGACGTCGGTCAGGAAGACGCATCCGGGCCGGCGCGCGGGGTACGCCGGCTCGTCGTGCGGCAGGAGCGCGGTGATCCCGGCGCGGACCCCTTCGGCGATCGCGTCCCGGGCCTCGCGGTCCGCCTCGCGGTCGACGGGGATCGGGGCGCCGAAGCGGATGACGACCTCCTTGCGCCACCACAGGGTGGAGCTGCCGACGATGGCGCATGGCACGACCGGCACGCCGGACAGCGCCGCGAAGACCGTGGCGCCTCCCTGCAATGGAAGCAGCTCCGACTCCCGGAAGCCGAGCGTCCCCTCGGCCGCGATGGCCAGCACGCCGCCCGCGTCGAACACGCGCTGGACGGCCCGGACCGATGATCCGAGGTTCGTCTTGGCGGGGTTGAACGGGATCATCCCGCCGAAGAAGCCCATGACCCGGTTCTTGAAGCCCTTCGAGAAGTCCACCTCCTTGGGGCCGAACCAGGTGACCCGCGGGCGGAGCGGGCTGATCGCCATGACGAGCAGGGGATCCCAGCCCGAGTGGTGGTTGGTGGCCAGCTGGAACGGCGCCGGCGGCCATCGCTCGAGCCCGTCGGCCCGGACCCGGAACAGGACGCCGACCAGCAGCCGGACCAGGAACCACTCGAGCCGATACCGCCAGGTGACCTCGACACCCAGCAGGTGAGCCCCGATCTGACGGCCGCCGTCGGCGGCGGCCGGCTCTGGCGTCGCGCTCACGCCGGCACCGGCTCCGCCGGCTCCGTCGGCTCCGCGAGCACTCGCTCGTCCAGGTCGCGGCGTCGGGCATCGACCTGGCGGAGCGCCAGCGCCGAGACCCCGACGAACCCGACTCCCACGAACATCACGGCGCGCATGCTGGCGGCGTCCCCGGCCATGAGCGCGATCACGTAGCTCGTCAGCGAGCCCACCGCCAGGAA